>SIHH01000038.1 GCA_004299065.1 Phormidium sp. SL48-SHIP
CCCCCCAACCCAGCAAATAGATGCCATATTTTGATAAGCTAGTCCTAGTGGAAGGACGCACACTTGCGGTTCGCCCCGACAGACCCCGATTCTGGATGAACCTTGTCTAAACGCCGCAACCGCCAACTCGATCAGCCCCCCCTCAAAATGCCGCAAAAATCCCCAAAAACGCGGTTTTTTAATGTTCTTGCCAATACCCCCAAACTGGTCAAATTGGTTTGGCAAGCTGAACCCGGCTATCTGCTTCTTTCAGTCGTTATCACCCTAATTCGCGGCTTAATTCCCGTTACCGAACTCTATATCACCAAACTGGTCGTCGATGAAGTTGTCGCCAATATCGGGCAACTCGAAGCCGCTGGCTTAACCATTTTAGGATTAGTCGCCCTACGATTTGCCATTAGTTTCCTATCAGAAGTTGCCAACCAAGTCAATAGTTATAGCCTACAAGTTCTTAAAGATCGCTTTTCAATTCACGCCAACGGGGTTCTCATTCAGCAAGCCATTCGTCTGGATTTATCCCATTACGAATTACCTGAATTTCATGATACCCTCAGCCGCGCCCAACAAAGCGGAAGTGACTATCCTGTTCGCATTTTAGGAACCTTAACTGGGTTACTGGGGCAATTGGTCAGTTTCTTCAGTTCTATTGCCCTCTTGTTGCGATTTAGCCCCTGGGTGATGCTGTTATTATTGGCAACCTCAGTTCCCGCACTTTGGGCCAGTGTCAAGTATTCTGGGCGGCGATTTTGGCTGTCGCGATCGCAAACTCAAGCCGGCCGACGCGCCGATTACCTACAACGAGTCTTAACCCAAAACGCCTTCGCCAAAGAAGTCCGTTTATTTCGCCTAGGAGACTATCTCCTGCAACAATGGATGGACATTCGTCGCCGCTTCAACAACGAATCGGCTTTCCTGGCCCGCCGCTTTGCTACAGTCCGGGGATTAGCGGGAACCGTTGCCAACTTAGGTTACTATAGCGCCTATGGTTGGACGATTGTGCGGGCGGTTCAGGGAACCATTAGCATCGGAGATTTTACCATGTATTCTGGGGCGTTTGCCCAAGCCCAAAGTGTCTTGCAGCAGATTTTACAAAGTATCGCCCAAACCTATGAATACAACCTTTATGTTTCCCAATATTTTGAGTTTTTAGACTTAGCCCCGAAAGTTGTAGAACCCCCCGAACCGAAACCCTTTCCTAACCCCATTTGTCAGGGATTAGAATTACGCAACGTCAGTTTTACCTATCCGGGGGCCAGCGAACCCACCCTGGAAAACCTCAATTTAACCGTCAAACCCGGAGAAAGTATCGCCCTGGTGGGGGTGAATGGGGCGGGAAAAACCACCTTATTGAAGCTGGTGACGCGACTGTATGATCCCAGTGAGGGGGAGATTACCGTCGATGGCGTTCCCCTCTCGGAAATCGCCTTGCAGGAGTTACGCCGGAACATTGGTGTGATTTTCCAGGATTTCGCCCGTTATAGTCTCACCGCCCAGGATAATATCGGCTTTGGGGATTTGTCGCGGCGGGATGATCTCGGCCAGATTGATGCGGCGGCGGCGGCTGGGGGGGCGACGGAGGTGATTGAGGGGTTAGATCAAGGCTATGAGACGATTTTGGGGAAAATCTTTGCCGGGGGAACCGATTTATCGGGGGGACAATGGCAGAAAATTGGTATGGCCCGGGCCTTTATGAGTTCGGCGCCGATCTTGATTTTGGATGAACCGACGGCGGCGTTGGATGCGATCGCCGAGTCGGAGTTATTTAGTCGCTTCCGTCGCCTCACAGAAGGACGGATGACGTTTTTTGTCAGTCACCGCTTTTCGACGGTTCGCATGGCCGATCGCATTGTGGTTCTAGAAAACCATCGTATTATTGAAATCGGCTCTCATGCGCAACTGTTAGAGAAACGCGGCCTCTACGCCAAAATGTTTCACCTACAAGCATCCAGTTATCTCAACGAGTAACCCCTAACCGGGGCGCACAATCACCACCCCAAAGGCTTCAGGATTGAGATATTTCTGGGCCGCCTCCCGTAAATCCTCGCGGCTGAGCGATCGCACCGCCTCGGGATAGGCGATCGCCGGGTCCACATCTCCCACCAGCGCCTGAAAATAGCCATATAAATTGGCGCGATCGCTGGGCCGTTCACTCCCAAACACAAAGCGATTGGCCACTTGCTTACGAATCCGTTCCATCTCCAACTCAGACACCAACTCATCCTGTAAACGGCGTACCTCCTGCAAAATTGCCGTTTCCACCGTCTCTAAATGGTCCTCAGGTAAGTGCGCCCCCACCTGAAACAGGCCTTGTAGGCGATAACTGAGGTTTCCCGCCCCCACCCGAGACACCAGCCCTTGTTCCTCCCGCAACTGGCGCACCAAACGCCCAGTCCGTCCCTGGCCTAAAATACTGGCCAACACATCCAACGCATAGGTTTCTTGCAACTGCGCCAATCCCGGAACTCGCCACAACAGACTCAACCGGGCCTGCTGCAAGCTGCGATCGCGATAATCCCGGCGTACCACCTCCGCAAACCCCAACTCCGGCGCGGGAAAGGACCGAGGCGGTAACGGACAGGCGATCGCCAAATCATCATCAGACACCTGCGCGAAGGAGTCCGCCACCGTCGCCACCAACTCCTCCACCGGCAGATTTCCCACCGCCACCGCTGTCAGGGATTCGGGGCGATACCAGGTGCGGTGAAAGTCGCGCATTTGCTGAGGTTGTAGCCCCGAGACAATCTCCGTCGATCCCAACACCGGGCGACGATAGGGAAGTTCAGCAAAGGCCAACTCAATGGCCCGTTGATAGTTCCGTCGCTGCGGATTGTCATCAGAACGGCGGATTTCTTCTAACACCACCTGACGTTCTCGCTGAAACGCCTCTTCCGCAATTTGCGGGTTCAACACCACATCGAGTTGCAGGGGGGTTAACGCCGCGAAATCCTGGGGCGCACAGGTGAGATAAAACTGAGTATAATCCTGACTGGTGGCGGCGTTGGTCACCGCGCCTCGGGCTTCGATGCGGCGCTCGAACTCGCCTAATTTGAGGCGATCGCTGCCCTTGAAAATCATATGTTCGAGAAAGTGAGCCGTACCCACCATGGCATCCGCTTCGATGGCTGAGCCGACATTGAACCAAAGACTGAGATTCACCGCCTCAACCGGAACCTGCTCGGCAATCACCGTTAAACCGTTGGCGAACTTACGAATCGTTGGTGTGTTGAGGGCAACATGAGGAAAGCGATTGAGGAGAGTAGAAGTCATGGGCGCTTGAAGTGAACAATCGACCAAACGTCGATACAGCGAGAGTCTGCACCACAAAATCACAAACCCTCCTCTCCAGTTTAAGTTATTTTAAGTGTTAAGAAAGGTAAACTTAAATAAGAATTTCCCTCAACTCTCCCAATCCCATGACCAACTCGCCCAAACCCCCAAAGATTATCGTCATCGGTGCGGGCATCGGTGGACTCACTGCCGCCGCCCTCTTAGCACATCGCGGTTATTCTGTCAAGGTTTATGACCAAGCGATTGTCCCTGGGGGCTGTGCCTCGACCTTTAAACGACGCGGCTTCATCTTTGACGTTGGCGCGACCCAAGTGGCGGGTCTCGAACCGGGCGGCATTCACCATCGCATCTTCGAGGAATTAGAGATTCCCTTACCGTCAGCCTCTCCCTGCGATCCCGCCTGTGCCGTCTATCTCCCCGGAGAAACCGAACCCATCAACGTTTGGCGAGATCCCCTCCGTTGGCGCGAAGAACAACGGCGACAGTTTCCCGGTAGTGACCCCTTCTGGCAACTGATGCGAACCCTATTTCGGGCGAGTTGGGCCTTTCAGGGACGAGATCCCGTCCTACCGCCCCGCAATTTGTGGGATCTCAGCCGCCTGGTGGGGGCGGTACGGCCAGGAACTCTGGTGACGGTTCCCTTTACCTTTTGGACCGTGGGCGATGCTCTGCGCTGGTTTGGCCTCGACGGCGATCGCCGCCTCCGCACCTTCCTCGACCTGCAACTGAAACTGTACTCCCAAGTTGAGGCCGAAGACACGGCCCTTCTCTACGCCGCCACGGCCCTAGGCGTGTCTCAGGACCCCCAGGGACTCTATCACCTACAGGGTAGTATGCAGGTGTTGAGCGATCGCCTACAACAGTCCTTAGCGCGAGATGGCGGAACGCTCCAGATGGGCCATCGCGTCGAAGCCATCCACAACCCCAACAACAGCCCAAATCACCCAGTCACCGGCGTAACAGTCCGCAACCTAAAAACCGAGGCCACCTGGACCGACTCCGCCGATCTCATCGTCGCCAACGTCACTGTCCAAAACCTCGTCCAACTCCTGGACTATCCCCCCTCCGGTTATCACCGCCGCGTTGACAAACTCCCCCCCGCCTCCGGGGCCTTCGTCATCTATCTCGGCGTCGATGCGGCGGCCATTCCCGCCGACTGTCCCCCCCATCTGCAATTCTTCTACGACGGCGAGGGAGAGATTGCCGAAAATAACTCTCTGTTCGTCTCCGTCAGTCGTCCCGGCGATGGCCGCGCCTCCGAGGGACAAGCTACCCTCATCGCCTCCTCCTTCACCGATGTCCGGCAATGGTGGACCTGTGACGATTACGACCAGCTTAAAGACCACTATACCCAGGCGGCGATCGCCCGTCTCAACGGCTACTTCGACCTCTCCCCCCAGCATCTGATTCACATCGAAGCCGCCACCCCCCGCAGCTTCGCCCACTTTACCGGACGCGAGGCCGGTGTCGTCGGCGGCCTGGGCCAGCGTATCTCCACCTTTGGCCCCTTCGGCTTTGCCAATCGGACCCCCATCTCTAACCTCTGGCTGGTGGGAGATTGCACCCATCCCGGCGAAGGAACCGCTGGCGTTAGCTACTCCGCCTATACCGTCGTGCGGCAAATTGACGCCAAATTTGGCTAAGCATTTCAGAATCGGCAAAGCTCGGTAAGATACTACAATACCATTTACTTTCACTCGCTCCCGTCCATGACTGTTGCGCGAACTATCTGTTTAGGCTTTCTCGGGGTGATCAGCGTGGGAACGCTGCTGTTGATGTTACCGGTTTCCTTGGCTGATGGCAGTTGGAACTCATTCGTAACCGCCCTGTTTACCGCCACCTCGGCCACCTGTGTCACCGGCTTGATTGTCGTGGATACTGGCAGTTATTACTCCTTTTGGGGGCAATTGATTATCGTTGCCCTCATTCAAGTGGGAGGCTTAGGCTACATGACGGCAAACACGTTTTTACTGCTTTTATTGGGCCGTCGCTCTCGGGTTCGCTATCGCATCGCCTTGCAAGAATCCCTCGATTCTGGCGGTGTCTCCAGTGTTTCTCAGCTTCTCAAATCCATTATCGGTTTAACGGTTGTCTTGGAACTGACGGGTGTCTTTGTCCTCATGACGATTTTTATTCCCGAATTTGGGTGGACTTACGGTATGTGGCAATCAGTTTTTCATAGTATTAGTGCCTTTAATAATGCTGGATTTAGTTTATTTGAAGATAGCTTAATGGGCTACAGTGGTCTTCCGAGGATGACGGTTGTTATTACCTTTTTGATTATTTTGGGAGGTATTGGCTATCAAGTCATGATGGAAGCTTTTTTCTGGATACAAAACAAATTTCAAACCGACAAAAAGCGGTTTCGCTTCTCACTTCATGTCAAAATTGCAACCAGTACCACAATCACCTTGCTGCTGGTTGGCTTCCTAGGCTTTTTTGCCAGTGAACTCTCCAACGCCGAGACGTTGCAACCCCTATCCTGGTCCAATAAAATTCTTGCCGCCTGGTTTCAATCTGTCACCACACGCACCGCCGGATTTAATACTATTGATACTGGTCAAATGACAACGGCGGGTTTATTCTTAACCATTGCTTTAATGTTTATTGGTGCCAGTCCTGGCAGTACCGGCGGCGGAATTAAAACGACAACATTTCGAGTATTAACAACTTGTACCAAATCTGTTTTGCGAGGACGTGAAAATGTGATTCTCTACGAGCGCCGCGTTCCCATGGAACTGATTATGAAAGCCGTTGCGGTGACCGTTGGTTCGATATCTATTGTTGCACTCTCGACGATGATCTTGGCAATTTCTGAACCCAGTTTACCCTTTATCAATCTGTTTTTTGAGACAATTTCCGCCTTTGCAACGGTGGGCTTGTCAACGGGAATTACGGCTGATTTTTCGACCTTTGGGGCTTTGATTATCACACTTTTGATGTATGCTGGTCGAGTGGGTATCTTGATTTTAATGGCGGCATTATTGGGAGACCCCAAACCGAGCGTCCTCGACTACCCAGACGAAGACTTGCTCGTGGGATAGACTCGGGTTATCGATCAAGAACAACCCGAGAACAGAAAACCCTTAGATAATGGCCAGAAAGATCCCCCATTTGCAACTTTATTTTTTTTCGATAGACTACCAGGAATGGCAAACGTGAATTTATCCTCTTTTAACTTCCTCAAAAGTTGGCAGCCCGAAAACAGTAAGCAATTTGCTGTCATTGGGTTAGGGCGTTTTGGGCGTGCTGTCTGTGCCACGCTGCATGAAAATCGCTACGAAGTGTTAGCGGTCGATCGCGATGACAAACTGGTCAATTTAGCCCTAAACGATCGCATCGCCGATCATGTTCTCTGTCTCGATACCACAGAACCGTCTGCCCTCAAAGAAGCGGGACTCTTTGAGTTTGATATTGTCATTGTGGCTATCGGTAACTTTCTGGCTGAGAGCATTATCACAACCTTGAACCTCAAAGAAGGAGGTGTGAAACATGTCGTCACCAAAGCCTCATCCGGGGTTCATGTCAAGTTGCTCAAAAAAGTCGGCGCCGATCGCGTCGTCTTCCCGGAACGAGAAATGGGATGCGCCCTAGCCCGCGCCCTCACTCGCCCCCGAATTTTAGAGCAGTTTGAACTTGACCCCAACCACAGTATTGTAGAAATGGTTGTCCCCGATAAATTTGAAGGCAAAACCCTGGCAGAACTAGACTTACGTAAATCCTATGGTATCAGTGTCTTAGCCGTCGGCAAAAATGAGGGATTTGAAATCAACCCCAGTCCCCAAGCCCGACTCAAAAAAGGCTTAGCTATGGTGGTGATTGGCTCCAACCGAGACCTCGATCAACTCCCCCTATAGGTGAGTTCCCCAAATTTTGATTCAATACCATTGATTAGATCATTGATTAGAGAGTCACCCACAAGACTATGACGATCCTTCATTGGAGTGCGATCGCCGCTTGGGCCATCGCCGCCATCATCTGGGTAGAAGTCATCCGCGATCTCTACCATGTCCTGGCCCATATTTGGCCCCCCCTAACTCGGCTGCATAACTGGCATCACCGGGTCTTTCGCCCCGATTTAACCCCCACCAGCGCCTTAATTTACCGCCAGGCGCAATGGTATAACGACGTTCCTGAATCCTGCGTCATGATTGCCTTTAGCCTGGCGCTTTGGGGGCTGGCCTGGAGTGTCACCCCCGAAGTGGCCTGGGGATGCAGTGCCGGAGTTCTCTATTCTCTCGTCTTTCTCCTGTCCGCGATGGCTCGGGGGATGGGTTGGGCCTGGGCTCACGATCTCACCGATGTTACCCACCTCCCCGGCCCCTTCCCAACGCCGCCCTCCCGTTGGTGGGTGAATCGCCCTTACCATTGGCGACATCACTTTGAGAACCAAAACGCCTATTTTTGCAGTACACTCACCGTCGTGGATCAACTTATGGGTACGGCACTTTCTCTCAAGGGCAAAACCATCGCCGTCACCGGCGCGTCAGGAACCTTAGGCCAGGCTCTACTCGGTCAGCTTCAGGCCAACGGGGCCAAAGTCATCGCCCTCACCTCGGGCCATCAGCCTATCGAACTCAACGGACAGGAAATTCCCAGCCAGCGTTGGCAGGTGGGGGAAGAAGCCGCCCTGGCCGAAACCTTCGCTAACGTTGATATCCTCGTGATTAACCACGGGATCAATGTTCACGGCGATCGCTCCCCCGACGCCATTGACCAGTCTTATCAAGTGAATGCCTTTTCCGCCTGGCGGTTGATGGAAGCATTCCTCGAAACCGTGGACGGCGATCGCGATCGCGTCCGCAAAGAACTCTGGGTCAACACCTCCGAAGCCGAAGTCAACCCCGCCTTTAGCCCCCTCTACGAACTCAGCAAACGCACCCTAGGGGATTTAGTCACCCTGCGTCGTCTCGACTCCCCCTGCATCATCCGCAAACTGATCCTCGGACCATTTAAGAGTAACCTCAACCCGGTGGGTGTGATGTCCGGCGATCGCGTGGCGGCCAAAATCGTCAAACTGGCTCAACGGGATGTCCGTAACATTATTGTTACCATCAACCCCATTACCTGGGTTCTCCATCCCCTCAAAGAGTTGACCGTTTCTCTCTATTTCCGCTGGCTAACGCGGCCATACCCAGTTACCGAAATCTGTGCTAACCAGGATATATCCTCCGAGTCGTGAGACTCCTGCCACCCCCTCGGTCAACCACTATGCGTTCTAGCCCAACTAGCCCCCCGAGCCTCAGTCTTCCTAGCCTCGATGTCTCCGTCGTCGCCCCCATCTATAACGAAGTTGATAGTGTGGGCCGTTTAATCGAGTCCATTGTGAGCGTGATGGACGAGACTGACTTCTCCTATAACGTCATCCTCGTTGACGATGGCTCTAGCGACGGAACCCGCGATCGCCTACGACAACTGGTTGAAGATTATAGCCAGCTCAAGGTGATTTTCTTTCGGCGCAACTATGGCCAAACCGCCGCCATGGCCGCCGGATTCCAGGAAGCCGAGGGACAGGTTATCGTCACCCTTGACGGGGACCTACAAAATGACCCCAAAGACATTCCCAAGCTCATCGCCACCCTCGATGAAGGCTATGATCTCGTCAGTGGTTGGCGAAAAAACCGCCAAGATGCCGCCCTAACCCGATTACTCCCCTCGAAAATCGCCAACTGGCTCATTGGCCGCGTCACCAGCGTCGATCTCCATGACTATGGCTGTTCCCTGAAAGCCTACCGGCGAGAAATCGTCGTTGATATGAACCTCTACGGTGAACTGCACCGTTTTTTGCCGGCCTTGGCCTTCATCGAAGGAGCCAGAATTGCCGAGGTTCCCGTCAGTCATCATGCTCGCCAGTTTGGTCAGAGTAAATATGGCTTAGGGCGTACCTTTCGGGTGTTGATGGATCTGTTGACGGTGTTTTTCCTCAAGAAATTTCTCACCCGCCCT
Organism: Phormidium sp. SL48-SHIP; assembly: GCA_004299065.1. Classification (GTDB taxonomy): domain Bacteria; phylum Cyanobacteriota; class Cyanobacteriia; order Cyanobacteriales; family Geitlerinemataceae; genus Sodalinema. The sequence goes on from SIHH01000038.1 coordinate 9,235, forward strand.
ATGCACGTATTTGGCGGTTTGGGGATTCTCTCGATTGTTGCTGGTGTGGTCTTGGGAGGCTATTTAACGGGGCTGAAACTGCTCACGGGGGCCAACATCGGCGATCGCCCCCTGCTCACCCTGGCCATCTTGCTGCTCCTTGCGGGCATACAATTGTTTAGCTTTGGCTTGTTGGGCGAATTGCTGATGCGGACCTATCATGAGTCCCAACATCGTCCCATCTACCGCATCCGGGAAATTCTCGGATCTTCTGCACCGAACCCCTCCAACGACGGGAGTACGGTTTCTACGAATTAGCACTCCCCCCTTCAGAGTGCTAAGTTTAGGTGTTGAAGTTGCTAGTCGTTCAGAACATTCATGGCCAAAATTATCTCTTTTGATGAAGAATCACGGCGATCCCTGGAGCGGGGCGTTAACGCCCTCGCTGATGCCGTGCGGATCACCCTCGGCCCGAAAGGCCGTAACGTGGTTCTTGAAAAAAAATTCGGTGCGCCCGATATCGTCAATGACGGGATCACCATCGCCAAAGATGTCGAACTCGAAGATCCCCTCGAAAACGCTGGCGCTAAGTTAATCCGAGAAGTCGCCTCACAAACCAAGGATCTGGCTGGAGACGGAACCACCACCGCAACGGTTCTGGCTCAAGCGATGATTCGCGAAGGCTTGAAAAATGTCGCCGCTGGTGCCAATCCTGTGGCCCTCAGACGCGGGATTGAGAAATCCATTGCCAAACTCATTGCTGAAATTGCCAACGTCGCCAAACCCGTTGAAGGGCCGGCGATCGAACAGGTGGCCACCGTCTCTGCGGGCAATGACACGGAAGTGGGCGAAATGATCGCCAAAGCGATGGATAAGGTCACCAAAGATGGCGTGATCACCGTTGAGGAGTCCAAATCTCTGGCGACGGAACTCGATGTCGTCGAAGGGATGCAAATCGATCGCGGGTATCTCTCTCCCTACTTTGTCACCGATGCTGAACGGCAAACGGTGGAGTATGAGGGCGCGTATGTGCTGATTACCGATAAAAAAATTAGCTCGATTCAAGAGATTGTCGGTGTCTTAGAAAAAGTCTCTCAACAGTCGGCCTCGTTGCTGATTATTGCTGAGGATGTCGAAGGGGAAGCCTTGGCGACCTTGGTGGTCAACAAAGCCCGGGGTGTGCTGAATGTGGCCGCCATTAAGGCCCCTGGATTTGGCGATCGCCGCAAGCAGATGTTACAAGACATCGCCACCCTCACCGGCGGACAAGTCATTTCTGAAGATGTGGGCTTAAGCCTTGACGCGGTCTCCCTTGATATGCTAGGCAAAGCCCGCAAGGTCAGCCTCAGCAAAGACAACACCACGCTGCTCTCGGACGAAGACCCCCGCCAGAAGTCTGACGTGCAAAAACGCATTGCTCAACTGCGTAAAGAACTCGAAAGAACTGACTCGGACTACGATCGCGAGAAACTCCAAGAACGCATCGCCAAACTGGCCGGCGGTGTGGCGGTCATCAAAGTTGGCGCGGCGACCGAAACGGAACTGCGCAGCCGCAAACTCCGCATCGAAGACGCCCTCAACGCCACCAAAGCGGCGGTGGATGAAGGCATCGTCCCCGGCGGCGGAACCACCCTCATTCACCTGGCGAAACTCCTCAGCGAGTTCAAATCGAGCCTCCACGACGAAGAACAACTCGGGGCTGAAATCGTCCTCAAAGCCCTCGAAGCTCCCCTGGCGCAAATCGTGGACAATGCCGGTGGTGAAGGCGCTGTCGTGGTCGAGAAGGTCCGCGAAAGCGAGTTCAACATTGGCTACAACGCCATCAGCGGCAAGTATGAAGACCTCATCGCCGCTGGTATCATTGACCCGGCCAAAGTGGTGCGCTCGGCCTTGCAAAACGCCGGTTCCATCGCGGGCATGATCCTGACCACCGAAGCCCTCGTGGTTGAGAAACCCGAAAAAGGTAACCCCGAAGCCGACATGGGCGGCATGGGCGGCATGGGCGGCATGGGCGGCATGGGCATGGGCGGCATGGGCATGGGCGGCATGGGCATGGGCGGCATGATGTAGTCCCCATCCCTGGCCCGTTTGCTCATGGCTGGCCCCGAGGGCCGCTCTTGTAAGCCGACATTCACCCCTACAATAGAGGGAGGCAGTTGAGTTCTGCCTCCCTTTTTTGTTGGATCTGCTCGAAAACGCTTGGCAGGGGAATCCGAACTCGCTTACTGTGGACAATAGCCCGGTCTCAGCCTTCCCTTGGCCCTCTCTGACTCCCCCGCTGTTGCCCCTCGGTCCTTCGGTCTATCAGGGGGTCTCAGCCTCGATCGCCTCGGATCAACCCAGTTCGCCTCGGCTGCCCAACGACATTCAAGCCGCCATGTATGTCCCTACGAATTTAGACCTATTTCAGTCGTTCTTGGCCGATAGTCCCATTGCCATGGCAATGGTGGACTCGCAGATGCGATATCTCTGTGTTAGCCGTCATTGGTGTCGGCGACTCGGGGGGGAGGCGGACTCGTTAATTGGGCGATCGCATTATGACCTCTATCCCTACAATGCCCAACGCTGGCAGGCCATTCATCGCTACTGCTTAGAGGGCGATCGCAGCGGTCGCTGGCAAGATCTACGCTGTCGCCAAGCCGATGGCAGCACCTGCCCCATGACCTGGACCATCAGCCCCTGGAAAGATGCTCAAGGTCAGATTGGCGGTCTGATTCTCGTCTGTGATGATATCAGCAAACCGAAACGCGCTCTACAACAACTGCGCCGACAACGGACCGCCTTGAGTCTGCATCTAACCAAAGTGCAAGGGGAGTTGGAAAAAGCGCGTCAGGAACGCGATCGCATTGACAATATCCGCAGCATGAGTCAAATCTCCATTAACCAAGCTGGAGATGCGGTCTTTTGGATTACCCGAGATGGCCAGATCTTTTACATCAATGATGCGGCCTGTCTCTCCCTCGGCTATGGTCGTGAACAGTTATTGACTATGACGATTCACGATATTAACCCCGATCTGCCCCCGGAAATTTGGCCGGATTATTGGGATCAAATTCGTGAGTTTGGCTCCTTTACCCTAGAATCGCGCCATCGCACCAAGGATGGCAAGGTGTTTCCTGTCGAAATTACCATCAACTCCCTGGTATACAACGATGAGGAATATACCTGCACCTTTGCTCGCGATATTAGTGAGCGCAAACACGCTGAGGCGGAACTCTATCAAGCCACTCTGGCCGCTGAAGCCGCTAACGAAGCGAAAAGCTCGTTTTTGGCCAACATGAGCCACGAGTTACGCACTCCCCTCAATGCCATCATCGGCTATAGCGAAATCCTCCAAGAAGAAATTGAGGATATGGAACTTGAGGACGAGGAAATTATGACCGACCTCAAGAGTATCACCACCGCTGGCCGCCATTTGTTGACCATTATTCAGGATATTCTCGACTTCTCGAAAATTGAAGCCGGGAAAATGGATCTCGATCCTCAGGTGTTTAATGTCTCGACGTTGGTGCAGGAGGTGGCCAGTACGGTGCAACCGCTGGTGGATAAAAATACGAATACCATTCGCGTTGATTCGAGTCTGAATGTGGGCACGATGGAAACCGATCAGACGAAGGTTCGACAAGTGCTGCTGAATTTGCTCAGTAATGCGGCTAAGTTTACTCACCAAGGCACGATTGTCTTAACGGTGAATCGCCAGGAGTCGCCCTTTAGTGTGATGTCGATGTCGGCTGAGGCTGAGTCGACGGCGGCTGAGGTGGCTCAGGGAACTCCTGAGCGCCCGCTCTCGGCGGCAGAACCGGGCTGGATTTGCTTCCGGGTCAGCGATACGGGGATTGGTATGACTCGTGAGCAGATTGAGCAGATCTTTCAGCCGTTTACGCAAGCGGATCAGTCGACGACGAAAAAGTATGGGGGAACGGGATTGGGGTTGGCCATTAGTCGTCGCTTTTGTCAGATGATGGGGGGCGATATTACGGTGGACAGTGAACCGGGGGTTGGCTCGACGTTTATTGTGGATTTGCCGGCGGGCCAGGTTTCGGGTTCTCTGACGACGGCTCAGGAGGGCAAACCGGTTAATATCAATCATCATCCTCGCCCATCGGCGGCTCAGGATTCCGAGCCGGAGGATACGCCACTCTTGGAGGAAACGGCGGAGTTATTGGGGTTACCGGAGTTTTCGAATGTGAGTTTGGAGGATTTTACGGACGAGGAGCGATCGTCGGCCACCTTGGAGGAGTTGGACGACGGCTTTGGGGATCAAGAGGCCGATCATTGGTGGAATTGGGATAATGATCTGCCTCAGGAGCCAGCAACGACAACCTCGACAACGACGTCCATGTCAACCCCGGTGGGGTCGTCGTCTCAATGGACGGAAGCGCCCTGGAATGAGGAAGAATGGGATGAGAGTATGTTTGGGGATGATGGTCAAGCGCCGGAGGACCCTTTTCCTGAGGAAACGGAGTTAGATTATTGGGAGTCGGAACCGTGACGGATTGGCAAGGTTTTTCGCTGGCTCGGGCTCGTCAAAGTTTGGCGCGATCGCTCGCTCGCTATCGTCAGCCTCGACGGGGTGGGCGATCGCTCCCGGTGCAGTCAGCCCAGGAGCAGTTGGAGCTGAGTTTACAGAAGCTAGAGAGTGGCTTGGTTCGGGTGGCGGTGTTTGGTGCGGTGAGTCGGGGCAAATCGGCGGTGTTGAATGCTCTACTCGGACGGCGGGTGTTTGCTACTGGCCCCCTCAATGGGGTGACGCAATGGACGCGATCGGTGATGTGGCAGGTTCCTTCCCCGACGGGCCTGATTCCGGTGGAGTTGATTGATACTCCCGGTATTGATGAGATTGCTGGGGGGGAACGGGCGATGATGGCCCTCGATGTGGCCAAGCAGGCGGATTTGATTCTGTTTGTGGTGGCCGGCGATCTGACGCAAACGGAGTATTTGGCGTTATGTCAGTTGGGAGATTTGGGGAAACCTCTGTTGTTGGTCTTCAATAAGATGGATTTGTATCCTCAGTTGGATCAGGCCCAGATTTTGGCTCAGTTGCGTCAGTTGAGCCGGGGGGAACGGCTCTCGTTCAGGATTGATGAGATTGCTTGTGTGGCGGCTGAACCCAATCCGCGCCGGGTTCGCCATCAACGGGCTGATGGCCGAGTTGAGGAGGCTTGGGAAACGCCGGACCCGGATGTGAGCGCGTTGGAGGAGACGTTGCGATCGCTCCTGTCGTCTCAGGGGATGGCGTTGTTGGCGTTAAATGCTCTACTGCAAGCACGAGAGGCGGAACGGGCGATCGCTCAGGCCACGTTAGAGGCCCGTCGTGAGCAGGCCGATCGCCTGATTCGGGATTTTGCGACCTATAAGGGGGCGATCGTGGCCTGCAATCCTCTGTTTGTTGTCGATGTCATCGGTGGAACGGTGGCGGATTTACTGTTGGTTCGCAGTTTGGCTCGTCTCTATCATCTGCCCATGACCAGTCATGAGGCCGGGAAACTCTTGCGAACTATTTTTATCAGTGGTGGAGGGTTGCTGTTGGGGGAAACCCTGGGAAATGCCCTGTTTGGGGGTGCGAAGCTGGGGCTACTGGCGGGAGGATTTCCAGGATTTCTGGGGATGGCGTTAAGTCAGGGGGCGATCGCCGCCTCGGGCAGTTATCTGGTGGGACAAGCGGCCAAAACCTATTTAGAGCAAGGCTGTACCTGGGGTGCAGCCGGCTCAGATACCGTCATTCGTGAGATCTTAAATCAATTGGAAGCTCAGGGCGATCGCCCCTCAATCAGCTAAAATCAGCCTAAATCCACCTCAAACATCGGCCTCAAACAAGAAAAAACCGGGTCTATCCCGCTCCCGAGGGATAGACCCCGCGCACGCCCCCCAAAGAGAGAGGAGAACACTGCCGGTTTAGAGGAGAACACTGAAACTTAGTATAGGTTTGTTGATAATCTTTGTCAACATTGATGCTAAACTAATTCGAGATCCTTCGAGACCAATACATATAGGGAGAGCGTTCCTATGACATCGACCCCAGACTCCACCACCATTGCACCGCGTCTCGGTCAATGGCTAGAAGACTATAACGAAGTGGCCACCATCCTGCCGGTGCTAGCGGGATTACTGGCCACAAGTCGCTTACGCCTACGGGGCGCCCAAGCCCTCTTGGTCAACCTACTCATCGCCGCCCTCGTGCGCCAAGTGCTGGGGAACCTCAAACAACAAGGGCGAACCTTGACCCCAGCCGACCACTCAGCCGACCACTCAACCGAAGTCGCGACCCCCAACGGTTACGCCAGCGCCTCTTCTCAAGAGGCTGAAGACGCTGAAGACTACACCATCGTTCATTCAGTCCCAGGGCGGATTCGGCTGCGGATTCCCCGACTGCGAACCGATGCGATCTACGCCAAACGTCTGCAAGGACTCCTGGTTGAAGATGCTCGCGTCAAATCAGCCCGCATCAACCGAGCCGCCGCCTCTCTCGCCATCCAATATGACGGTAGCGGGGTCTCTGAATTGGAATTGGGGTTATACCTGCTGCAGGTTCTCGAACAGGCAGATTCCCCCAGCCCAGCGGCATCCCCCGCCTAAGGCCGACCCTCCTTGCGATATCACGCTTCTACGAACCCATGACTGACGCCACCGCCACCTGTTCCATCACCTGTTCCATTGTCCATCACAGCCCTGGCCGCCTACGGCTGCGCCTGCCGGGTCTCAATCGCTCTGAGATGCTGGCCAACAGCGTTCAACAGTCCCTAGAGCAAACCAGCGGCATTCAACAGATCCGACTCAATCGGGCCGCTCAATGCTTTGTGGTTCACTATCATCCCGATTGTCTCAGCCCCGGCCAGATTCTCGACCAGGTGACGGCGGTTGAACGAGACCCGATGTCGCCGCCTGTTACACCCTCGGTCAGTGCCATCACCTCCCCCACGTCGCCGCCAGCGTCAGAGAGCTTTGGGGCCGCGTTGACCCCATCCCTGCTGGCGGCGGCCCTGGCTTGGCTCAGTGGTCGTCCTCGTTTGGCGGCCTTACGACCCCTGGCGTTGCTGTCTTTGCTGGTGGCGGTGTTTCCCACGGCTCAACGGGCCTGGGAGAGTGTGCGAGACGAGCGACGGCTCAATATTGATGGTTTGGATCTCTTGGCCCTGAGTTTGGGGGCTTGGCAAGGGCGATTGTTAACCCCAGCCTTGACCCTAACGCTCCATGAATTGGGGGACGGGATTCGTCAGCAGACGGCCCGCCGCACGGAGGTGCAAACGGCTGATTTACGGGATACGATTGGTCGTTTTGCTTGGGTGCAAGGGCCGGGGGAGGACTCTCCTGGCCAAGTGCCGAGCGATCGCGTCCCCGTTGAGGCTCGGGTGATTGTCTATCCTGGGGAACAGATCCCCGTCGATGGAACGGTGCTACGGGGAGAGGCCACCATTGACCAGCAAGGGCTAACGGGGGAAGCAATGCCGGTGGTGCGACGGCCGGGCGATCGCGTCTGGGCCTCGACGTTGGTGCGATCGGGTCAGTTGGAACTGCGAGCGGAACGGGTGGGGGCGCAAACCCGAGCGGCGGCCAGTCTGGACCTGTTACGCAAGGCGCCGGTTCAGGATACGCGCATGGCCAATTATGCGGCGAAGGTGGCAGACCGTTTGATTTGGCCCTCGTTACTCCTGGCGGGGATTACGCTGGCGACAAGCCGCAATCCGGCCCGAGCGGCGGCGATTCTGACTCTGGATTTTGTCACGGGAATCCGGGTGTCGATTCCCACGGCCTTTCTCGGCGCTCTCAACCACACCACTCGTCATGGCATTCTAGTTCGCAGTGGGCGCACCTTGGAAGGGTTGGCTGAGGTGGATACGCTGGTGTTTGATAAGACGGGGACGCTGACTCAGGGAACGATCGCGATCGCTGGGGTGCGAAGTCGCCCCGAGGGGTTGCCCGCTGAGCGAGTGTTGCAATTAGCGGCGGCAGCGGAACAGCAATTGACCCATCCTTTGGCTGAGGCCTTGGTTCGCTACAGTCAGGAGCAGGGGCTATCGTTGCCGGTTCGTGACCATTGGTCTTATGACTTAGGGTTAGGGGTTGAGGCCGAGATTGAGGGTCAGTTGGTTTGGGTGGGGAGTCAACGGTTTTTGCAGGAGGCTGGGGTCGATTGGTGCGGTCAGCCTCAGGGGGGTGAGTTGCTGAAGGGCCTAGAAGGGGAATCGCTGATTTATGTGGCCTGCGATCGCCGCTTTCAAGGGGTGATTCACTATACGGACCCCTTACGTCCCGAGAGCCAAGTGTTGCTGGAGCGGTTGCAACACCTGTATGGGATTGAAATCTATCTGTTGACGGGCGATCATCCTCGACGGGCGGCTGAGGTGGCGCAACAGTTGGGGATTCCCCCGGAACGGGTGCAGGCGGAGGCGTTCCCGGAGGATAAGGCCCGCATGGTGCGAGAACTGCATCGCAGTGGCCGTACGGTGGCGTTTGTGGGGGATGGTTTGAATGATTCGGTGGCGTTGGCCTATGCGGATGTGTCGGTGTCCTTTGCTCAGGGGTCGGAGATTGCCCGCGAGACGGCGGATGTGGTGTTGATGAATGATTGTTTGACGGATCTGTTGCAGGCGATCGCCATCTCTCGCCAAACCCGCTCTCTGATTGAGCAAAATATCGCCCTGGTGGTGGGACCGAATCTGGCGGCGTTGGGTCTGGCGACAACGGTGGGCCTCAATCCTCTGCTGGCTACGGCGATTCACAATGGCTCGGCGATCGCAGCGGGCCTCAATAGTCTACGGCCCCTGGTGGTTCATCAGTTGCATTGGGAGCCGAACCAAGAGGGTCAATAAGTGACAGTTGAATGTGGACAATTTCAGACACAAGTACCCAGATACAGTAAATAGCTTGGGCTTAGATAGCGTCCTGTTTATTGTGGCGAAATACAACAACCACTTCCCAAATCGGCCAGGCCTGTTGGTCGAGTTGGGAGTTGGGGAAACGGGAGTCCATCTCCCTTCTAATGCAAATTATTCTCATTGAGACAAAATGCTGCTACCCTGGAAACTGATGCTACAACAGGCTGGAATGCTCCAGAGCAGTCGCCTATGTCTTTAATCCACCTCGAAAAGTCCGTTCTCACCTTCCACTTCAAAGAAATTCTTGAAAGTGGGGATAATAGCCATCCTCTCACCTGGTTGGGGTTGGGGGTGTTGCTTTTCGGTTCTCCCTTATTACCGCTGTTGAGCCAGCCTCGTCGAGATCAGCCGATTCAGTCTGGGAGACGGGTTCAGGGAGAGATTCCCTTGTCTGAGTGGATTGCTCAGGCCCAACAACGCAGCCAGTTAACAACGAATTTGTCAGAGGCGAACTTGTCAGAGGCGAATTTGTCAGACACGAATTTGTCGCCAACGGACTCATCTACCCCATTGCGGCAGATGAGCCGTATCTCTGGGAGTTAAGCTGACTCGGCTTCCTCAGGATTCGAGGAGCCGGAGTCAGAACCGCTCACGGACGCCGAGAGGGCCGCCGGAGGGGTTCCGTGGACTTCCGCACGAGCTTCGGCGGCGATGTCGGCGAGGAGTTCTCCCGCTTCGGCGATCGCACCCCGCGTTTTTTCAAAGAACACCACACTCGATTTGAGGGTTCCTCGTAACAGTGGTTTGGCGTAGGGTAAAACGATGGGGGTAATGACGACAGCGGCGGCCCCGATGGCGATCGCTTTGGCATTGGGATCTCTGGCCAACTCAGCCACGCGCTGCCGTAGGCCGATGCCATCTCTCATGCCATTTTCCATACCCTCTCCCATGCCGTTTTGGTATCCCTGCATAATCACGTTCCTCGATAAAAGATTGCTCCAACTTTGGAGTAATTCTCCTTTATTTTACCCCAGTTTGCCTGTTTATTTGACGCCTAACTTAAAACCCAGGTTTTGTTCAGATTTTGTTTAGATTTTGTTGCGAGTTTTGCGAAGGGTTTAGGGGTCAAGGTCATCAGCAATTTAACTCCTTTACCGTCGAAACCCAACCCAGGTCACTCCTAGAAGTTCTACTCCTAGAAGTTCTCCGGTTCCACCGCGATGATTTCGGTGTATTCAAAATCATTGGGACTGCGACAAACGAGGGGATACCGCACGCCGAAGCGTTCGATCGCATCCTCTTCACAGTCCGGTTTCGGGGAGTTATACCGTAAGACATATTCCCGGCCAATGCGATCGCTCATTTCCGTCTCCACCTCACCCCGCCATTGAGTTTTCGTCACCAACACCACCAACTGATTCGCCAACTGAGGAATCGACTTAGCCACCTGACGGCGATACATCTCATCGAGACTCCCAAACGGGGAATCCATCACCACCGGATAGGTACTACTATCGGGAGCCACCAACGCCTGACGTTGACTCCAACTGCGGACTCCGTCAATAATCCCACCAATAAACGACAAACTAAGAATCTGATTTTCCCCCGTCGAAGCCGCCACCACCTGATCTCGGCCCGCCGTCCGTTCAATCAAACTCAGTTCATAATTCTCATTCAAAATGGGGATATAAGGGGTAAAAGAAATCTGACGAAAGAGTCCCTGAATCCGCTCTTCTAGGGACTGGCGAAACTGCTGTTCAAAATTATCCTGAATCCGTTGTAATCGGTCCATTGCATCAGCCACCGCCGCAATGCGCTGTTGAGCCAACACTTGCTTGCGTTCATTCATTTGTTGCTGATCAACCTGTTTTCCTAACTGAGTAATGTCTCGCTGGAGACTCACTCGTTGCTGTTGGTTGGCTCCGAGTTCCTGATTTAACTCACTGGTGCGTAATTCCAGCTGATCTAAACGCTGTTGCAACTCCTGAATATCCTGATCTGGGAAACGGCGTAATTGCTCTTTCACTGACTCCAACTGTTCCGCCAACCCCGAGACATCTTGGCCAAGTTGGAGTAACTCTTGCTGTTGCTGTTGTGTCGTCTGACAAAAGGCCTCCGCTTGCGCGTCAATCTCATCCACCTGAGAACTGAGGCGAATCGCCGTTTCCTCCACATCCGCAATTCCCGCCTTTTGAGTCCATCCTTTGACATTCTCAAACCCCGGCGAACCCGGATGAAGTTCCGCGCCACAAATACAGCGATTGTGCTGGAGGAGTTGTTCGACAAAACGGCGTTGAATCCCTCGCCGCAGTTCACCTTTCTCTTGACGTTGGTTCAACCAGCCTCGGAATTGCTGTGTCATCTCTCCGAGGAAAACGGTATACCCGTGGTTGGCGATCGCCTCAGCTAATCCAGTTCGCAGTTGTTGAATACGTTTAACCGCATCCTGATGTTGTTGTTCTAAACGAGTGCGTTGTACTTGCAGATTTTCGGCTCCATTGAGTTCTAAAAGTTGCCGATTTAGGTCATGTTTTAGGGTTGAATTATGGGCTAATTCTTCTTTGATTTGTGTCGTTCGTTGGTCGAGTTTATCAACTTGAGCTTCTCGCTCTTGTTTCTGTTTAATAAACTTTTTAGTTTCAGGATTACCAATACCTTTAAGCTGATTGTCTAAAGCTTTGCGAACTTCCCGAAGATGACGCACCCCGCCGCCAATGGCGTTAATTCCTAATAACGCTTTCGTTGCATCAGCAATTTCCGAGCGTTTATCATCTCGCATTAACTTTTCGATGCGTTCCCCATCAAAGAAAAAATAGCGATGAAGACTCTCGGGCAAAATACGAGAAATGACATCATCTGGCGGTTCTTGGGGTAAGCGCCAGCGTCCATCTTCCCGAGCATATTGTAGGTTTAAGACACTGTCCCCAGTTTCGACTCCTGATTCAGTGGCGTAGGCGCGACAAGTGCGGCGAGCGCGATAGCGAATGGTTCCATGTTCAAAGTGGAGTTCAACAAAACATTCGACGGGTTCTCGGAGGGGAGTTTCGGCGATCGCCCGTTTATTGACCAATTGTTCTTCAGCGGCAAATGCGGCACTAAATTTTTCATAGAGAACCCAGGTAAAGCCATTGGTGATGCTGGTTTTCCCTGAACCATTGTTGCCATGAAAGATGGTGGTATTGCGATCGCCGCTGGCTAACATCAGTCGCGGGGTTTTTCCATAAAACTGACGAAAGTTACAAAACTGGATGGATAGAAGTTTCATAGCCAGACTAGACGAGCGAGGAATGAGGTGACGCGATCGTGATGATCTCCCTATCGTAACATCGAGCCGAGGCTCAGTGAAGCGCCCCCTGTGGTCTTGTGGTGGCCCTGTGGGAACATG
>SIHH01000328.1 GCA_004299065.1 Phormidium sp. SL48-SHIP
CTGTCCGCCGAAGGTTCGCTTGGCGGTGGATGTGGACCCGTTGAATTTTGGTTGATAATGTTACATTTTGTTGCGAACTCCGTAAAACACGGCTGTCAAAAACGATAGGTTTAAATGGGGGTTTGAACGTGCAGGTCTTTTGTTTGGAGAAAACTAAAGTTTTGATGAAGTTGATTAAAACGTTGTTCAACAACATCACGTCTAACAGATGAAGCCAATCTATTGCTGTAGGCTGGATTGAGCGTGTTCCGGATTCGTCTATCATCCCCCGACGAAGACAATGAGCGGTCTGAGTTGCGTACTTTCACGGATACTCAAAACTAACGATCTAGGGCAATGTAGTTAGGGGGCTTGACTCGGCACTAATCCTTGACCGTTCCAGCCTGGATTTATTGTCAGGATAATTGGGGAGATGAGTGTAATCTATATCGGCGATCGCGAAACGGGGAAAACCTCTCTGGCCATGGAACTCGCGAATCCCAACAGTCAGTTTGTCAAGGTTCTCTCACCGGACTATGACCAACTGAAAGCTCTCTTGTATGATGACCAGGAGGGGAGAACTCGACCTACTGAATCGGATCAATCAACCCATGACCGCTCCCTAGAAATCGAAGTCGTCGTTCCCACTCGCCGTAAAACCATTTACACGGAGTGGATTGATACACCGGGAGAAATTTGGCGAGCCAGTTGGCAACAAACCAATTCTGACCAATGGAATCAGTTTGTCAAGGTGGCTCAAGGTTGTCAAGGTGTTTTGCTGGTGGTTCCACCCTATCGGGAAATCGTTCGCCACGAGGAAGGGATTAACTTGGATGATTTTGTCACCCAAACTCAATGGGTGCGACGGTTCGATCGCTGGGTGGAATTTTTTAAGCATGACTGTTCTCACATTAAACATATTGCCTTGTGTCTCAATAAAGCGGATCTTCTCCAAGGCGTGAATCTCAAGCGAGAAGCTCAGACCCTCGCCTACAAACCGCAAGGCTCCCGCATGAACTGGATGCAACGCAATGACTACGTGTTTAAACGCTTTTTTCGTCCGGTTCGCAGTCATATTGCTCAGTTAAATCAGCGTGCTTCGGGGGTATCGGTTAAATGTTTTATCACAAGCATTTATAATCGGGACTTGTTAGAACTTCCTTGGATTTATTTGGGAACTTTCCTTAAAGAAGATACCTAGTTTGTCTAACGTTTCTCTCCTAAATTTACGGATTACAACACATGGGTAACATCTGCATCATTGGACCACGCGCTTCAGGTAAAACAACTTACTTGGCGGGACTGAGTCATTTTTCTGACTTAAAAAAAGACAACAATGCCAAAACAATCTATGAAGTTATTCCGGTTAATGAAGACTCAAAAGAGTTGAAGCTAAATGCTGAGAATATAATTCAGGAAGGGTTATCCGTTGAGCCAACCCGGTTAGGAGATGGGATTGACACCGTAGATGATCTGCCGTACTACTCGTTTGTAATCGAAGTGAAGCGGAAGTTTTGGCAACCGAAAGCTTCGATTCAACTAAATGTTCGGGATTATCCCGGTGAGGTTTTCGAGAAAATCATTGACGCGAACGAGGAGGATTCAATTCACGAAGAGTTTATCGATGAATGCTTGATGCCGGATGTCACCGGTGGGTTATTATTATTTACGGAGTGGGAAAGCAGTAGCGATCGCTTCTATAGTCAACTCATGGCTCGCTTTTTGGAAATGATAGACGAACGTGGTCGCCTGCAAAACTACCGCTTAGCGGTGGCCATGAGTAAATGTGAACGGGGAGAAATCTGGCCCGGACGACTGGACCCGGAAATTGACCTATTTGGGGTTTACCTGAAAAAAACCCTCAAAACCCTGAAAAACGGACTTCCGCCGCAAAACTTACGCTTTTTCGCCATGTCCACCTTTGGGGTGTTAGGGAAATATAACCCCAGACCCAATCGGGTGGATGCGTTTGCAAGTGATGGACGGGCCTCAATTTTGCGAGATCCTCCTATTTGGAAACCCTATAACTTAATTGAACCCCTCTGTTGGCTTAATGGGTCTTAGGTCTGGAACTCCCCACTTCTACTCTATTTTTGTGTTTTTTCCCTGGTATTATGGACTTTTTTCGTCGCAAAAAAAATGCTTCTCCTGACGTGGACGCTCCCCCTAGTGAACCGTTAGCGGGGGATTCAACTCTGAGAATTATTGGCGATCGCGCCTCGGGGAAAACGGCCTATCTCGCCTCCTTAGCCTATTGGCCCAACGCCAATCCTGAGAGTCCCGTCGAGAGTGTGACCCCGGTGGGTGAGGAGAGTCAAGAATTGGTCGAGAAGGCGCGAGATCTCCTGGAACAAGGGTTAGAACTCGAACCCACGGATCTGAATGCAGATATTGATGAGGTCAAAGACTATACCCTGAGTATTAGTCTCAAAGACCGCTTCTCCTGGTTGCGGGGAGAGGGAAAGCCGGTGCAACTCAATGTCAGTTGTAAGGACTATGCGGGAGAGTTTTTTAGCGATTTACTCTATAAAAGTGGCGATTCTCGACTCGAAGACTATTTAGAGGACTGTTGCTTGGCGACGGGGTTGTTGTTTCTCGTCGATGGAACCACTCATCGCAAAGACCGAGATTATGCGATGGGGATGGAGAAGTTCTTGATGGAACTCGATCGCTCCCAAATTGACCTCCAGCGGCGACGGATTGCGTTGGTCTTGAGTAAATGTGAACAGTCGGAGTTGTGGGTGAACCGACATCAACCGCAAAAATTGGCCAAGGCTCGTTTTCCGCAACTGTCCTCCCAGTTGGAGATTTGGTCACGCAGCGGAAATGGCTCGGTGGACTATTTCACCACTTCCGCCTTTGGGATTTTGGGGAAACGCTATCCTGAACCGAACTCGAAACGCTTGCGGCGATCGCGCGATGGAACCACATCGGTGATTAAAAAGCCGAAACTCTGGCGACCCTTTGGATTAGTCTCCCCCATTTACTGGCTTTGTACCGGAGAACGTCACCGGGAACTCGACCGGGATTAAACCCATTCCCCGGACAGCGAGAGATTATTTGTTCCGTTGTTTTTCTGCTGAGATCGCTATGAACCCTCATTCTAACCATGCTCTCCCTCAGGGGTCTCCCCTAGAGATTCACGAATTTAGTACCGGGATTGACGTGAAACCCACCGCATCCGGCTGGGAGTCGGGGGGATTTACTGGGGTTTTTATGAACTCAACCCTGAACCCGATTCCCAACGCTGTGTCTGAGGCCATTTCCAATGGCGCTTTTAAGTTAGCCGAGGGAGCCAGTAGCGACAGTCCGGCGATGGTGGGACGGGAAGTGAGCGGCTATGGGGAACAGTGGTCGGTGGTGGCGGTGGTGACGCGGGGAAAAGACGATCGCGGTCGTCCCGTCTCCCTCTACCGCTACTTTCTCACCCCAACCGTTGGCGCGATTGAGGGGATTTTACGCTGGATGGGACGTCAGATTCGCGTCTTTGACCCCTTCGATAGCCAAATTCCGGGTCAACCTCATCGAACCCAGTGGGTTCAGCAAGAGATTCCCCTCCCGGATCACTTTCGCAGTCTGGTGAGCGGGGAAACGCCGATCGTGATTCCGGCAACGGTTGCTTGTAACCCGTTAGTTCTCAATCGCTTCACTCAGGAGTTACAATCCCCTGGGGGAATGGCGTGGGCCTATAATGTGGCGGCTTTGGAACGACCGGAGTATTTCCAGGCGATTTATCCTATGGATGCGAAAGC
>SIHH01000329.1 GCA_004299065.1 Phormidium sp. SL48-SHIP
GTTCCCTGTTCCCTGTTCCCTGTTCCCAAACACTCCCTAGCGAGGCGACTTGTGCCAGAACTTCCTGAAGTTGAAACTGTACGTCGTGGCTTAAATGCCCATACCTGCCAGCAACGAATCCTAGGAGGCGCTGTACTCCTGAATCGTAGTCTGGCCAGTCCCACTCAGGCTGACGAGTTTATCGAGGGGTTGCGTGGCCAGTCGATTCGCACTTGGCATCGACGCGGGAAATATCTGATCGCGCAACTCGGTGACGATGAGCCTTGCGATCGCCTCATCCCCACAGCCGCCGGTTGGCTGGGTGTGCATTTGCGGATGACGGGGCAACTCCTCTGGTGTCACCCCGATGATCCCCTAGCCAAACATACCCGAGTGCGGTTATTCTTCGAGGGCGATCGCGAACTGCGTTTCGTCGATATCCGCACCTTTGGCCGCATCTGGTGGGTTCCTCCCGATACCGCCCCCGAAACCATCATCACCGGCCTGCTGAGTCTCGGCCCGGAACCCTTCAGCGAGGCCTTATCCAGCGACTACCTCATCAATACCCTCCGCAATCGCCGCAAACCCATCAAAACGGCTCTTCTCGATCAAACCATTATTGCGGGAACCGGCAACATCTACGCCGACGAAAGTTTATTTCTCAGTGGGATTCCCCCAACCCGTCTCTGTAGCCAACTCACCCCAGACGAGATCGATCGCCTGCGATCGCAACTCATCACCGTTCTCGGGCAGGCGATCGAAGCGGGGGGAACCACCCTGCGGGACTTTCGTGATGTAAACGGGATTAACGGCAACTATGGGGGAATGGCCTGGGTGTATAACCGCAAGGGGCAACCCTGTCGCCACTGTAGTACCCCCATTGAGCGCATTAAACTCGGGGGGCGATCGTCCCATTTCTGTCCCTGCTGCCAGCCAGACCCCAAAACGCCCTAAAATGGTCAAACGATAGACCTTTACCTATAGACTCACGATCACCCCTTATGGCACCTGCGAAGAAACTCAAACGCGGCTCCTTTGTCCGTGTCGTCCGCGAAAAGCTTGCCAACAGCGTCGAAGCCACCGCCAGTGACAACCGCTTTCCGAGCTATATTTTCGAGACACGGGGCGAAATCCTCGAAACCGAGGGTGACTATGCCTTAATCAAGTTTGGCATTGTTCCTACGCCCAACGTTTGGCTTCCCTTAGAACAACTCGAAGCGTTTGAGTAACGAGGTGAAGCGGCCCATCACAGCCCCCAGGTGGCGGTTCGAGACTGTTCAGCATGGACATTCCCCCCTTCAAGACATGGCAGAATTAAGTCTGGAACCGTCCCCCATCGCTAACTCTGTATGAAGTCTTCCTCTCAAACCCCAGTCTCTAGCCATCGCCAGCCCCGTGTCGCCGTTATCGGGGCCGGCAAAGTTGGCAGTACCCTGGCTCAACGAGTGGCCGAAAAGAACCTCGCCGATGTGGTGCTGTTAGACATCATTGAGGGTTGGCCTCAGGGGATTGCCTTAGATCTGATGCAGGCCCGAGGACTGGAGGGACACGATCGCAGCATCACCGGCACCAATGACTACGCCGATACCGCTGATTCGGATGTGGTAGTCATTACAGCCGGACGGCCTCGGACTCCTGGGATGGATCGCAGCGATTTAATTAAAACCAATGCTGCCATCGTCGTCAACGCGGCTAAACAGGCGATCGCCTATTCCCCCAATGCCATTTTTATCGTCGTCACCAATCCCCTCGATGTGATGACATATCTGGTTTGGCAAGCCACGGAACTACCCCCCCGACGAGTGATGGGGATGGCAGGGGTTCTCGACTCCTCGCGATTGCAAGCCTTTATCGCGATGGAACTCGGAGTCTCAATGCAAGATGTACAAACTCTGGTGTTAGGGAATCATGGCAAGCAGATGATTCCTCTACCCCGCTATTGCACCGTGAAAGGGGTTCCTCTCCCAGAGATGACGGACGCTGCAACCGTTGAGCGACTGATGGAACGTACCCGTCATGGGGGGAGTGAAATCGTCGGACTGATGCAGCGGGGAGGAGCTTATTTTGCTCCCGCCTCCTCCATTTACGTGATGGTAGAGAGCATTCTGTGCGATCGCAACCGTCTCGTGAGTGCCGCCGCCTATCTGCAAGGGGAATATGGCATTGAGGGGCTATTTCTCGGTGTTCCTTGTCACTTAGGGCGTGAGGGTGTTAGAACCGTCATGGAACTCTCCTTAGAACCGGAGCAACAGCAGGCCCTTCTCGATTCCGCAACGACGGTTCGCCAAAATATCGAGATCGCTCAGGAGCTTCTCACCCGTCAGCGTTGAGACTCTCCAAAACGACCTCGAAGACCCTAAATCATTTAGATCTCAATCTTCACGATTGGGCATGACATCATGGACGAGATCCGATCGCCTGAGGTCGCGATCGCCACCCGCAATCTCAGTAAACAGTTCGATCGCCATCTGGCGGTCGATCAAGTTGACTTAGAGATTAACTATGGTGACGTCTATGGACTGATTGGCCCCAATGGTGCCGGCAAAACTACCTTAATTCGGATGTTGGCGGCCATCGAAGAACCCACCATCGGCGAAATTTACTTTCACGGAGAACGCTTAGATCTCAGTCGCCCAAATCCGCGCTTAAAACGCTATTTAGGCTATCTTCCCGATGATTTTCCCCTCTATGATGATCTCACCGTTTGGGACTATCTCGATTATTTTGCCCGTCTCTATGAATTACGAGAACCCAAGCGATCGCGTCGTCTCTTAGAGATTCTCGATCTCGTACAACTGATTCCCAAACGAGACAGCCTCATTTCCACCCTCTCCCGAGGCATGAAACAGCGGTTAAGTCTCGGACGTACGATTCTCCATGAACCCATCTTACTGCTCCTCGATGAGCCAGTCTCCGGCTTAGATCCCATCGCGCGGCAACAGTTCCGCGACATTATCCAAGTCGTCCGTGAAGCCGGGATGACGGTGCTGATTTCCTCCCATGTTCTCTCGGATTTGGCCCAACTCTGTAGTTCCATCGGCATTATGGAACTCGGCTGTCTCGTCGAAAGTACCTCCATTCAGGAGTTGTATAGCCGTCTGAGTCAGCAATATATTCAAATCCACCTACTAGAAGACGAGTTATCCGAAAGTTTAAACCGGGCGATCGCCGAACTGAGGAACTGCCCCAACGTCGAGAGTTGGACGGTCAAAAACCAGCAAATTACCGTACATTTTCAAGGGAGCGATCGCGACAGTGCCAATCTCTTAAAACAACTCATCAAAGCTCAAGTCAACCTCTACCAATTTCAAATTCAAAACGACGACCTCGAAGATATTTTTCTCAAATTAGGTCATCAACAAGCCTCCTAATCCCTAAAATTCAATTCCCATGAATCATCGATTGTATGACAAATTGAGTAACAGCAACCCCCAGCTCATGCGGGAAATCAAAGGACGATTTAAACCCGCCCAAATTGGACTATCTATAAGCGGCTCACTACTCATTCAGGGGCTAGTTCTGCTATCCTTTTTGACCAAACTACCGATTTCCACCAGTAACAACCGCAATCCCTACTGTTACCCAAGTGTCATGTATTCCAGGGAAGACCGCTGGGTGTATGACCGAAGCTTAGATTGCCTGAAAGATAGTAGTGGCAATCTCCTCATTGGTTGGCCTCTTTGGTGGGAACACATTTGTCAAACTCTGAGTGCGATCGCCATCATCGCTCTAGT
>SIHH01000330.1 GCA_004299065.1 Phormidium sp. SL48-SHIP
AGGCTTGGGCGACTTTGTAGAGCATTTTGGCGAGTTTCATAAGCTGGGGTTTCTCAAAAATATCTGTGAGGGCTTTAACCGCAGCGGCTGGATCTTGGCGAATCAGGGCGTAGTGCCCCCAGGCTCCCGCCTCGGCTTCAGCCAGATGTTGCAGACTGAAACTAGGCGAAATTGCGCCTTCATCCCCGGCGGCGATCGCCTCGCTGGCCTCCCGCAATTCTACAATAACCACTGGCGCTAAGATGCGATAGGGGTTGTTTTCATTGCGAACTGCGCGATCGGCGACCTCCGTTAAGGCTTTCCAGGCCTGAGACTCTGAAGCGAGTTCTTGCAGATGCTGACAGAAAACGGCCAACTTCTGTCGAGTTTCTGAACTTTCCGCCTGACGGAAGAGGGTTAACATTTGTCGCAATAGATCCGTCACCTCAGCTTGCAGATTCCCCGAAGGTTGAGACGCCCCAGCGGCGGGGGTGTCGTCTGGGGTTCCTCCGGCTTGTAGATGTTTGAGATGGGCTTCGAGTTGTTCAAAAGCCGGTTCGACGCGGCTAAACACCTCTTCTGCATCTTCGTCTCGTAATCCAAAGGGGCTTTGCAGCAGTTCCAGGAGTTCCCGTAGGGAATCAACCCCTTGTAAAAAGAGACTTTCGAGTTTGCGATCAATCGGTAAGGTGTCTTGTTTGAGGACTTTGAAATAGTCTTCGAGACGGTGGGCGACTTTTTGGATGGAACTATAGCCCAACATGGCTGCACCCCCCTTCACCGAGTGAGCCGCACGGAACATCTCGTCAATTTCGTCGGGGTTTTGGACCGTTGCAGGTAGGTCTAACAACCCATTTTCCAGGGTATTGAGGTGTTCTTTACCTTCTTCGATGAAGAAGCGGACGATTTCTTCAGATGCCACGGGGTTACTCCTTAACCAATATAGGACAAACCAATGTAGGACAGGGGCGATGAGCGTTCAGGCTCAAGGGATTATTCCTCAGTGGTTTCTTCAGAGGTTTCTTCCTCAGCGGGGCTGGCTTGACTGGCTTGGATCTGTTCAATCAGAATTTGAATCCGGTCTTTTTGTTGAGCGGGGGCCAAGTCTAGGGCGCTGTTTAGGACGGCTTGGGCTTCGTCGAGTTGTCCGGTTTCTTCTAAAATCAGCCCTTTACCCACCAGGGGACGGAAATCACTCGAATGTTCTTGGCTGAGATTGTCAAAGACGTTTAGGGCTTGCTCGTAGCGTTGCTGTTCGGCGTAGACTTGTCCGAGCAGCAGTTGGGTGGAGACGACATCGATGCTTCCTGGCTCGGATTGGTCGGCTTGGGTGGCTAATTGTAGGGTATCTTCAATGGCCGCGATCGCCGCTTCGGGCCGGTCTTCTTCCAGCAGTAGCGTCACCAGTCCCTGAAGAGCTTGTACGTTCCCCGGTTCGCGGGTAATCAGCTCCCGATAGGTTTCGACGGCTCCCTCGCGATCGCCCAAATACTGTTTTGTCTGAGCCAACAACACCCAATAGCGAGATTCCTCGGGATTGAGTTCGGCCAACCGTTCCAGCGGCTCGATGGTTCCCTCAATATCGTTGAGTTGACGCCGCACGTCAATGAGTCCTCGTAAGGCGGTGCGGTTATCCGGTTCCCGCTCCAGGACGAGTTTATAGCCCCGTTCCTGAGCTTGAAGATCCTCCTGGGGGTTGCTGGCGGCGGGGGTATTCGTGGGAGTGGGACTCGAATTACCCTGATTGGCTTGTAAGACGCCGCCGAGTAGGGGTGCGATGGAAAAGCCAAGAAAGGCGATTAAGCCAATGGCCAGCACAATACGACTAAACCAACCCGAACGCTTTTTAGACACAAACTTTGCCTCAACTGCAACTGAACATCAAACTGAGCATTAAACTCAGCATCAAGCCGAATCTAGCGGAACCTCAGATATGGGGTCATCCGTCCCCCCTAGTATCTCAGTCCATCGGCGAAGGACTCTTTTAGGGCTAATCCTTTACACTTAGGGGGAAAGGGTGCGATCGCCCCAACCGTTAAATCAGGCCGCGATCTAAGGCTGCGATCTAAATTAATGAAAGACAACCCACCGATCCTTATTATCTTACAACTGTTGCCAATTTTAGTGGTCTTAACGGCGATCGTAAACCCGACCTTGGCGCTCCCCCTGATCACGCTCTTGATTCTCTTATTCCCCGTCATCCTCTATAAATTTGTCCAACAAGCTTCTCGGGACTTAGGACGAGAACTCTATTCCCGCAACCCGGAGACGACGGAATTTAACCAGTGGGATGAGGTTCCCATTGTCGATAGTGAGCCGATGGCGATCGACCCAATTTTCCAGCGAATTCAGGGAGATTTAACCCTATTGCGGCTGGCCTATCCCTTCGACGAGGAACAACTGACCCAGGCCTATCGCCGTCGCGCTCGGGAAACCCACCCAGACGCGGGGGGAAGCGAGCGCGAGTTTATTCAGGTGCGACAGGCTTACGAACGACTCCAAGGGGTGTTGGACCTCGAAATCACGGAAGAGTTTTGAGTTTTAAGGATAGAACCCTAGGCTGGGGAGTCCGGCGGTTTCTTCGAGTCCTAACATGAGGTTCATCGCTTGCACCGCTTGTCCCGCTTGTCCTTTGAGGAGATTGTCAATCACCGACATGACAATCACTCGTCCTGTGCGGGGGTCAACTTCAATTCCGATGTAGTTGAGGTTAGACCCACAGGCCCATTTGGTTTGGGGATAGACTCCTGAGGGGAGAACTTTGACCCAAGGGGAGGCGCGATAGAAGGCATTATAAATAGTGGCGAGGTCTTCGCGGACTAAACCGGGGTCGCGCAGGGTGGCGTAGACTGTGGCCAGAATCCCGCGCACCATGGGGACGAGATGCGGGGTGAATTGAACCATCATCTCATGGCCGGCTAAGTCACTACAGATTTGTTCGATTTCCGGGGTATGACGGTGACGGGCCACACCGTAGGCGGAAATGGAACTACTGGCTTCGGCGAGGAGTAGGTTGGTTTTGGCTTGACGACCGCCGCCAGAGGTCCCGGATTTGGCGTCGATGACTAGGCTTTCGGGCGCAATTAAGCCTTGCTTGAGGAGGGGGGCCACGGCTAAGAGGCTGGCGGTGGGATAGCAGCCGGGACAGCCGATGAGATTGGCGTCTTGGATGCGATCGCGGTACAGTTCCGGTAAGCCGTAGACCGCTGAGGCGGCGGTGTTCGTATCGGTGCGATCGCCTCCGTACCAGGCTTGATAGGTATCGAGATTAAAAAAGCGATAGTCAGCGGATAAGTCGAGGACTTTACAGCCTTTTTCGAGTAAAGCGGGGGTAATTTGCCAAGCTAAGCCATTGGGAAGGGAGAGGAAGACCACCTGACAGCGTTCGGCGATGCGATCGACATCCACCGGTTCAACCTCTTTGTTGAAGCGATGTTCTAAGTGGGGATAGATATCTGAAAAGGGCTTCCCAGCGCTGCTTTGTCCTCCCAAATAGGCAATTTCGATATTTGGATGCTCCAGTAGCAATCGTACCAGTTGCACGCCGCCATATCCTGATGCACCGACAATGCCGACTGATACCTGCTCAAAATCTCCCATTATGCTTCTCCCAACCAGTTTCGGTTCAATAAGGTCTCACGTTAGAGCTAGTCTAGCGTTACTCTGGCCGCAACGAACAGTTTGCCAAGGAATCCTCATGATTTGGGGACAAGG
>SIHH01000331.1 GCA_004299065.1 Phormidium sp. SL48-SHIP
GGCAAGAGGCAAGAGGCATAACCCACCCCTAACCCCTCCCAAGAGGGGATGGCAAGAGGGTAGGGGCGACCCCAAGGGAACGCCCTGTTTCTGCAATTGCTCGATCGCTTAAATATCTAAATCATTGAGATTGAGTTTGGGGCCTTCGGTTTCAATGAACTCGCGGCGTGGGGCGACTTTGTCTCCCATCAAGACCGTGAAAATGCGATCGGCTTCCACCGCGTCCTCAATTTCGACCCGTTTCAACAGGCGACTTTCCGGGTTCATGGTCGTATCCCAAAGCTGAGTCGGCATCATCTCCCCTAACCCCTTAAAACGTTGGATGTTGTAATTGGCGTTGCTGGGGAGTTCATTGAGATAGCGTTGCAGTTCACGATCGCTGTAACAATACTGATGACTGCGGCCGCGTTCAACCTTATACAGCGGCGGACAGGCGATATAGACAAAGCCCTGTTCCACCATATCCCGCTGATAGCGATAGAAGAAGGTCAGCAACAGAGTGCGAATATGCGCCCCATCCACATCCGCGTCCGTCATCAGGATGATGCGGTGATAGCGTAGCTGAGATAAATCAAAATCTTCGCCCTTAATCCCTAACCCCAACGCCGCAATCAGGGATTGCACCTCATTATTCTTATAAATCTTGGCATCGTCAGTCTTCTCGATGTTGAGGATTTTTCCCCGAAGCGGCAAAATCGCTTGGAAACGGCGATCGCGTCCCTGTTTAGCACTCCCACCAGCGGAGTCCCCCTCAACAATAAAAATCTCCGATTCCGAGGGGTCCTTGGAACTGCAATCGGCCAGTTTCCCCGGTAACGTCGAGGATTCCAACACCGACTTGCGGCGCACCAACTCACGGGCGCGGCGAGCGGCTTCAGCGGCGTTAAAGGCCTGAATCGCTTTTTCGAGAATCGCATCGGCCACATTGGGGCGAAACTCCAGATATTCCGTCAGCACCTCTCCCACTAGGGAATCGACAATTCCCCGCACTTCCGGATTACCTAACTTGGTTTTCGTTTGTCCCTCAAACTCAGGGTCCGGCACTTTGACGGAAATAATCCCCGTTAAGCCTTCGCGGATATTTTCCCCCCCCAAGTTGGGCTGATTATCCTTGAGTTTGTTGCGTTTGCGGGCTGTGACGTTCATCGTTCGCGTCAGGACGGATTTGAGGCCTTCGAGGTGAGTCCCACCATCGACGGTACGAATGTTGTTGGCAAACCCGAGGAGAGAATCGCTGTACGCATCGACAGACCATTGCAGGGCGGCTTCGACGACGACGCCATCTCGTTCCCCTTCGACGTAGATGATTTCATCATGGAGGGGGTCTTTGTCGCGGTTCATATATTGGATGTACTCGCGAATCCCACCTTCATAGAAATAGGTTTCAACGCGGGGTTCGTCGGTCCCCAACCGGTCGAGGCGATGGTCGGTGAAGGTAATGCGTACTCCGGCGTTGAGATAGGCCAACTCCCGGACGCGAGCGCCGATGGCGTTGAAGTCAAACTCAATGCCGGTGGTGACAAAGATATCGCGATCGGGCAAGAAGCGCACGCAGGTTCCGGTGCGTTGCTTGTCGGGGCTGGGTTTGACCATCAACTCCGATGCCGGTTTGCCCCGTTCGTAGCGTTGAACATGGACGTTTTTCTCGCGCCAAACGGTGACTTCGACCCATTCCGAGAGGGCGTTGACCACAGACACCCCAACGCCGTGGAGTCCGCCGGAGACTTTGTAGCCTCCGCCGCCGAATTTACCGCCGGCGTGCAGCACGGTCATAACCGTTTCGAGGGCGGAACGTCCAGTTTTCGAGTGAACATCGGTGGGAATCCCCCGTCCGTTGTCGGTGACGCTAACGGACCCATCGGCGAGGATATCAATTTCGATATGCGTACAGTAGCCGGCCAGGGCTTCGTCAATGGCGTTGTCGACCACTTCGTAGACGAGGTGATGTAAGCCTCGCGGTCCGGTGGAGCCGATGTACATCCCCGGTCGCTTGCGAACCGCCTCCAGCCCTTCTAGAACTTGGATTTGATCGGCACTGTAGCTACTAGTCATGACAAATTGCTCCACACGATAGGGGGGTTAACCCCTTAGATTTTTTGATTAACGACAAAAATCACCAAAATTCTAACACAAAATGGTTGACGGCGCGTTTAGACCAATTTGGAGATAAATTAAGGTGGGGGTTGGATATACTAAAATTTGTTGAGTTTGCGGGGAGAGAATTGGTGAGCGGGGTAATCGTCATTTGTGGAGCAACAGCCACGGGAAAATCGCAGTTGGCGATCGCCGTAGCGCAACGGTTCGGCTCGGTGATTCTCAGTGCGGACTCCCGCCAAGTGTATCAGGAGTTTGACATCGGCACGGCTAAGCCGAGTCTTCGGCAGCGACAGCAGGTTCCCCACTATTTCGTTGATTGCTGTACGCCTCGCCAGACCTTTACCATGGGGCAGTATCAACGACAGGCCCAGGATCTGATTCACCAGCAGCATCAGAGGGCGCCTGAGTCACCTCCGTTGCTGGTGGGGGGGACAGGACTCTATATTAAGTCCATTACGCGCGGTTTGCGGATGCCCCAGATTGCCCCTCATCCTCCGTTGCGATCGCAACTTCAGGATCTCGGTCAACGGCAGTGTTACCAACTGTTACAACAGGTTGACAAACGGGCCAGTCAACGGATTCATCCGAACGATGCCAGTCGCACCTTACGGGCGTTGGAGGTGTACTATGTCAGCGGTTGTCCCCTGTCCGAACAGCAAGGGGAAAACCCGCCAGAGTATCCTATTTTACACCTAGGGTTGCACGCCGATCCAGTGGATTTGGGGCAACGGATTGAGCAACGAACCCAGCAGATGGTTGCGATGGGGTTGGTTGAGGAGGTTAAAGATTTATGCGATCGCTACGGCGATGATTTACCCTTATTACAGACTCTTGGCTATGGGGAGATGAAACGCCATCTACGGGGGGAGTTATCTTTAGATGAGGCGATCGCCGAAACGGTGTTACATACGCGCCAATTTGCCAAACGTCAGCGAACCTGGTTTCGCGCCTATCCTGAGATTGAATGGTTTGATGTCGGCGATTATCAGTTAACTGAGCGTGTTTTGGCACGAATTGACCAATGGAGAGAGGCCGTCGGAGAATAATGAGAAGCGTGGTAAGACTGGTTAGCCCTGCGATCGCCGCGTTGTTGCTGGTTCCAATGCCGAGTTTGGCCCTTCCGGGAGAGTCTATCGAGGAGGTAGCCAATTGGATTTATACCAATCCTCTGCTTCCGGATGGCCGGCGAGGGAGTTTACGAGTCAGTCGTAGCGACATTCCCGGACAACGGTTAACCTTCGTCGCCTCCAAAACCCTACCCACTGAGCGAGGTTTTGGGATTGGAGAAACCCGGATTCGCAGTGAATGGATTGAGATTTTAGACTATCGCAATGGGGTGACGGGCGATCGCCTCATCGAAGCCTTACGCGGAATCTACGGCTTAGATCTCTATCAAGATTATCGCAATGCCGAGTTAGTCCATGATTACACGGTTCTCACCGGCGAGGAGGGGTTGACGGTACGGCGGGGTCAACTCTGGCGAGGCGATCGCTTTGGCTATTGGCTCGAAATCACAGAACAAGATGGCGAAGATCCCGTTTTGGGCCAATTGTCCCTCATTCTAGTTGATGACATTGCCGCCGTCCAAGC
>SIHH01000332.1 GCA_004299065.1 Phormidium sp. SL48-SHIP
GCTAGAAACAACTACGGTCAACTATTTTGAGTGAAGGCCCATCAAGATAGCCAAAACGACTGTAAATAAAATGCTAACGTTGCACTACCCACAGGAACCGTTAAGTTGTCCAACCCTAAGGTTGAAAACGATTCGAGTAGAGTGGCAACCGTTGCTACTAGCAAGGATACTAAGATGAGTTCGCTCCAGTTAGCCCCCGAGGCCAGTAACACAAACTGGCTGATGAGATAACTAATCACAAACATGGCCGAGGTTCCCTCAACACTTTTCGTCATCCCCAAAACTCGATACCGATGACGACCAAACTGCATTCCCACTAACGCCGCACATCCATCGCCCCAGGTCATAATCAGGATACCCAGCGCGGTATAGTAGGGGGAGGTTTGCCAGAATGCGGCAATCAAAACCCCAATACTGACCGCATAAAAGAACGTCCCCAGGCTTTGACGACCAATACTATTGACCCCCGGAAGTAGAGGCAGCCAATAGGACAACAACGCCGCAAACCCCGCTGCGATCGCCGCTGCAATACCAATCCAGGCGGGAATCCCCAATCCCCAGGCGATGAGGATGACGTTTCCGGTGCCAATATGGACAATTTTACGGCTAAACTCGGGGTTCAGATGGCGACGGCGGTAGAGTCCTTCGGCGGTGGCTAAGACCAACCCCAACCAAACGACAACTAATCCACTGGAGAACCACAGAGGGATTGGGGTTAGGGAACGTCCGAACTCTAGCATGACATCTGGCACAAGAGGTTTGAGGGAAGGGTGAGGGGGGGCGGAACACTCTCCATACTATGGTTAATCAGGACGGTTAATCGGGCCAGCTATCGGGACAGGGAACCCCGACCCGTTCTAGGAGCGTTCATCGCCGCCATACCATCATAGGAGCATAGGAGGAAGCTTAAATGTTGAATGCGATCGCCAAACAGGTCTTCTTAACCCTGATTCGGGCCTATCGTCTCCTGATTTCCCCCTGGACGTTACCTTCCTGTCGCTTTCACCCCACTTGTTCCACCTACGCCGTCGAAGCCATTGAGCGATTTGGCCCCTGGCGAGGGGGTCTGTTAGCGTTGCGCCGTCTGTTGCGCTGTCATCCCTTCCATCCTGGCGGATATGATCCCGTTCCCCCCAAGGAGTCAACCGTCGGTGCTAAGGACACCTAGCCGCCGCTATGGTCATGATTCTGGGGAAGGAACAGCCCGGTAAAGTTGCTATGCTAAGTTTTATGACGGCGGCGTTCGAGGGCTAAGGGTTCAGACCCTCTAACCCCGAACGCCACGCCTTTGGAGAACAGAGATAGCCATTGACCGATCGCATTAGACTTCAACTCAACTCAAAACGAATACAATGAGAGAGTCGTTGAATGATCAACGGTCGACGGCTATCTTGCCGACTATCTTGCCGACTATCGAGGAGAACCCCAATGGATTTTATTCCCGAATCAATTAAACCCTGGTTGAACTTTGTTCACCCCTCACTCATGTGGGTCATGTTGGCGATCGCCATCTATGCCCTCTATACCGGTCTCAAAGTCCGTAAACTGCGCTCAGCCACCGGCGAAGAGAAAAAAGAGCTCGTTCAAGGAGACTTCCGCACCAAACACTTCAAAATCGGCTCACTGCTGTTAGTGGGTATCGTCTTCGGGGCGATCGGTGGTATGTCCGTCACCTACATTAACAACGGTAAACTCTTCGTGGGTCCCCACTTACTCGCGGGACTCGGCATGATGGGACTCGTCGCTCTCTCAGCGTCCCTGGCCCCACTCATGCAACGAGGGAAAGACTGGGCGCGTTACAGCCATATCAGCATCAATATCGCCGTCGTCGGCTTATTTGCTTGGCAGGCTGTTAGCGGGATCAGCATTCTGCAACGGATTTTAGAAAACTTCTAGTCTCCCCTGGGGGCCAACCGGCCCCCAGCCGTCAACAACCCCTTATTCGATGCCGTGATGGGCCAAAGTGCTACGAATCGCAGCAATCCGACGCGCTTGGTCATAGCGTAACCATTCCCAATTATTGCGGAAACCGCTCGCTTCCAAACGCCCCGTGGCGGGGTTGATATAGCTATACGTCCGCGCCTCTAGGATCGCGTCCATACCTGTGAAGCCTCGGGCCTTCAACTGTTGTAAATTCGCCAGATAATGTTGGGCCGCCAAAGGAGCTTGGTTGGCCAAATCCAATCCCGCCACTAACTCCAACACCGACAACTCCATATTGTTAGCTGCCGCGTATTCTTGCAGAGCCGCGCTATACCCATAAATCCGTTGCAGTTGCAGCCAGTCCGCTTCTTCCGGGGTTCTCGCACCATGTTGGTAACTGAACGTTCCCATATTATGTTTGCCATTGCCGGGATCTCGGTGTCCCCAGTAGCCAGCAGTTTTGCCACCATCAATGGTGCGAGTTCCTTCGGCTAAACCGATGGCGATGGTTCCCGGAGAATTAGAATCAGCAAATAGCTGTTGGATCAACGCTGGGTTGACTAACGCCGAATGAATCGGTTGTCCCGAGGGATTCATGGGGATTTCGCGATCGCCGAGAGAGCCTTCTGGATTGATGGCGATGGGGGCTAATCCTCCCCCTTTCACCATAGATTTGTACAGCAACACCGCGATATCGGCCCGCGTAGCCGAAAAATGAGGATAGAGTGCGGTTTCTTCCTCCTCATTGGCGACAATAATCTCATGACCCAGAACCGCTTTAAGGGAATCATGAGCCGATTCTGGAACTAACTCAAGATCGCTAAAGCTCAAAACCGTATTGGCTTCTAACTCCTCTGTCAACTCTAAATCTAAGTTCTTGGCTAAAGCCACTAAGGCTTCTAAACGAGAGACAACCGGTTCCGGGGATTTCTCCGCCGACTTCCCACTCAGCCGTTTACCGAAACGCTCCAGATGAATCTCCGTCTGGGAGGTATTCGTATCCGCATCCTCCGCTTTCGTCTCTTGGCCCGACTCAGTCGTCGTCTCAGCGTCACCCGTCAGGCTATCTAAGGTGTCGGTTTCCGAGGCTTTCAGAGACGGGTTCATGGCTTGACGAGCTTCCACACTCTGACTAAGCCAAGCCTGAAAGTCCTCTTCCGTCAGAGGTGCATCGGGGTTAAACTGCTCATCTTCAGCCGCAGGAATAATTCCCTGGCGAGCGAGCGCTTCGATGTAGGGTCGTTCCCAGCGATCGCCCAAATCCGCAAACTCCACAGTATCTTGGAGTTCAGGAATATCAATATTGTTGCCCAAAATTGGAGCGGGACCCTCCATCGACTCCGGCGCACAGACCAGCATCCCACCGGCTCGTCCCGTTTCCGCCGGACTCAAGTGAACCACATTGCAGTTATCGGGAAGTTGAATCCCCACCGACGCCGCCGTGACTGCGCCCGCATTGGGGAAAACGGCGGCCAATGCGATTAGGGTAACAGGGGGAAACTTCATAGCCTTAAGCAATCCTTTCGTAAAATAGTCAGAATAGGGGGGGCAGTTAATAATCTGTCTTCGTCCTTCAAGACTCTAGCGCAAACTTCGGGAGAATTGGCGATCGCCCCCAAGACTCTGCCAAGACTTCCCCGAACCATCAGCCGTCAATACGGGAGGTTTTTTGCCGGCGATCGCCCCAGTTTCCCCGCTGCTGAGTGAACTACCGAACAGTGAATCAAAGATTACACAGTCGGCTTCCTACCCAGC
>SIHH01000333.1 GCA_004299065.1 Phormidium sp. SL48-SHIP
AGGATGCTTCTATTCCGTCACCCTCACCCTCCCCCCTCACCTGCAAAACCCCGCCCTCGACCAACGAGGCTATGGGGGACAGTTAGCCAGCTATGAAGAAGGGTTGAAACATTGCCCTCCCGACCGGGACCCAGAAGGGGCAGGATTGTTGAATTACGTTATTGGTCTCGCCCATTATTTCCGAGGTCGCGAGGACGCAAACCCCTATCCCTTCTGGCGCAAAGCCGCTAACCGCTACAACGCCGCCCTGGATACCCTCAGTGAAACCCTCTCCCCCGAAGAGCGACTCAAAGTCCTGCGAGACTTGAGCCGCGTCCTCTTTGAACTCGGTCAACGTGAGGAAGCGGCGGAAGTGCGTCGCCAAGGGTCGGACCTGTTGCGCCGCTTGCTTCAACAAACCTCCAATCCGGGGAAACAACGACAACTGGCTCTGGAGTTTATAGACTTGCAACAGTTGACCGTTGACCTGGAATGCCAAGCGGGACATGGGGTGGCGGCCCTGATGCTGGCGGAACAGGGCAAAAATAGTTGTTTGCGCTGGTGGCTGTCGGGTTGGACTGAGGAGATTGCTAATCCTGACTTCTCCAGTTTGCAACAGTATCTCTGCTCAGGGAAGACGGCGGCGGTGTACTGGCACATCAGTCCGGCGGCCCTGACGACGTTTCTGCTCAAACCCAACCAAGACCCCATCCCCATTCTGGCCGGCGAGGAGGGGGCGGCCGGTTTCCCCAGACTGCGACAATTACTCGAGTGGGAGGAGTGGGTTGAAACCTGGAAACAGGACTATCAAGACTATCGCAGCAAGACCTCTAAGTCCAGTTCTGCCAACCCAAACCATCCCTGGCGTCAGGGGATGGAGTCTCGCCTGCAACGGTTGGGGGAGATTTTGCAGATTGAGAGGCTGCTGGGGGAGTTGGCCGATGAGGAGATTGACCATCTGATTTTACTGCCCCACCGGGATTTGCATCTGTTCCCCCTAGAAGCCTTATTCCCCCCCCACTATAGTCTGCACCGCCTTCCCAGCGCCCAGGCGGGGATGACTCTGGCGCAACAGCCGCTTCCCCCTATCTCCTTGGAGACGCCTCTGCTGTTGCTGGGATATCCCAACAGTCAGGGATTCAAGCCTCTGGAGTTTGCGGAGTTGGAGACGGAAAGCCTGGGACGACGGTTTCAGCGGGTGCAGTCCCTCTGTGGGGGCGATGTCCGTTTAGACCCCCTCAAAGAGCAACTGGGCCGGGGGGAGTATCAGCTGCTGCACTTTACGGGACATGGGGGCTATGATTTCGATGCGCCGGACCAATCCTGGTTGGCGTTGTCGGGGAAGGAGTTTTTGCGGGTTGGGGAGTTGCTGGAGCTGCCGCTGTCGGGCTATCGTTTAGTTAGTTTGGCGGCTTGTGAAACGGCGATGGCGGGCCAGAAGTCGATTACGACGGACTATGTGGGACTCAGTAGTGGCTGGCTGATGGCGGGGGTGTCGTTGCTGTTGAGTACTCTCTGGACGGTGGAGTCGGCGGCGAGTCTGCTGTTGACGCTGAGGTTTTATGACCAGGTTCTGGGGGGAGTCCCGGAACCCCTGGCCCTAGCGGAGGCCAAACGCTGGTTGTCGGGGTGTGATGTGGCGGGGGTGCGGGCGTTCTATGAGGCGGAATTGGACCGGTATGGGCCGGATGATGAGCGGGTTCGTCCTTTCCTGTTGGACCAATTGGATTCTTTGGAAGGAGAAGACCCCCAGGCGCAACTTTATCGTCATCCTTATTATTGGGCCGCGTTTACGTTAACTGGAGATACGACATTATGAATCCTCTGACTTGCTTAACTCTCAAGGCGTTTCTGGCGGCGGTTTGTTCTCTGGAGGCGTCTCTCCCGGAGGAGGTTCAGGGGGAGATTGGCCGGGTGGCCCAAAATGGGGAGTATGATCGGTTGGATGGGATTGCCCGCAATTGTCCGCAGTTGCAAGCCAACTATCGTAAAGCCCGCAAAGTCTTACATCGCCCCAGTCAGGAACGCAATAAGGGGGCGGATTTCCCCCCGGATGAGACTCCTGACCCCCTCAATACGGAAACGGAAAATTTCGCGCGAAATATTGAGGAGTTGAAGGATATGCAGGCGCTCTTGGACAAGATTGAGGCGGAACTGCGGGGAACGGAGGGGGATGAGTCGGAGGTTCCTGAGACGATTCAGCGGGTTCTGGCGGCGGAGGACTGTTTTGCGATCGCCCGCCAACTCTTTCCCTATCGTCCTTTAGCTTAACTGTGATTGTTGCCCCCGTCTAGCCCCCCGTTAGCGTCATGTGCTATGGATGAACAGGATTGTCTGCGATTTCTCACCCTGGACCGCTTTCTCTATGTCTTGCCGGAGTCAGCCGCTGAATCAGCTTCAGAGTCAGGGAAAACCGCCCCCCCTCGGGAGTTTCCCCCGGCTGGAAAGTTACCATCTCCACTAGATGGTTATATTAGATGCCAAGAAATTCAAGATAGTCAACTGGTCCAAATTGACTGTTCTGGGAACCCGTCGCAGGCGGTGAAACCGTTTCAAGACCTGGGAACTCTCCAAAAAACGGTTCTTCACTATAGTGAGACTCTGGATAACCCGTCTCAGGGAAATGTGGAGTCAAGTTGGTTGGTTTGGGGACAATTGATGGTAGAAGAACAGTCCCCGCTGGAGTTGGCTAAAACCATCTGTACTCAGTTTAATTTTAAGGGAACTTGTCCCAATTGGCAAGTGGATTTAATTGCCAAGGGTCGTCTTTTGGGGGCGACGTTGTATGAACTCTGGTGTCCACCCCAGGGAGACGGGGAGGAACCAGGCTATCATCTATTAATTTGTTTGTTTGATTGTCATTGGCAGAAAGGTGAGCTACAAAAGCGGGTGGGTGGTTTGTTGAAACATTGCCAGTTTTTGTTTTTATACCACCATAAAGTGGTCTGGGCGTTTCAGAACAGTCGCCGCTTGCGGGAGTCGTTACAACAGCCATCTCGTATGGTTCCCCAGGTGACGAATCAGAGTTTAGCCCGCTTGGAAACGTCGGCGCTGAATTTGACGGAGTTACAAGACCATTTGCGGCAAAGTTTGACGGTTTTGGCGGTGTATGGGACGCAGCTTAATTATTTGCAGGAACAACGCTATACGATAGAAATCAATTTGGAGAATTATGATAAACGGGTTCTCAAATTGGCTGGATTGGGGGCAGAGTCTGGTTCAAAAGCACCTGAGGAGGAGGTTCGGGGATGGCAAGGTCAAGATGGGTCTTTGTTTTTAAACAATTTTAGTCAGTTTGCTCGGGAAAAGTATTTGCGGCAAATTGAGCGGGATTATAGTAGTTTAAGCCCAGGGTTACTGTTAGTTGAAAACTCGATTAAAGCGGTTGAAAGTCTCAATCAAATTGAACAAACTCGCAGCGATCGCCGTCTGAATACAACCCTCACCATCGCCAGTGTCGGGGTGGCGACCAGTGCGGTGGTGGCGACGGTGGTGGTGGCTGAACCGCCCCCCAATCGCGATCGCCTAGAGTTTCACGTGACCACCATTATCGGGAGTTTACTGCTGGGGGGATTGATGAGTGTTTTGGCTTGGAAACTCTGGTTTAAGAAGGGTTAAAAACGGGGTATTCTGGATATGGGGTGGAATTTGTTGCAGGGGATAAAAATTGTAGGGGCGAAAAATTGTAGGGGCGAAAAA
>SIHH01000334.1 GCA_004299065.1 Phormidium sp. SL48-SHIP
TATCCCGACGACACCCCCGATACCCTTGACGACAACCCCCGCAGCATTACCGTCTACGACCGAGGCGATCGCCGTCGCGCCACCATCGACGAAGCCGGACGAGTCACCCATTTCCGCTACAACGCCGTCGGACAACTCATCGAAACCATCGCACCGAACGCCGACGAAAATGGCTTGACCCCCTTCTTCGAGGCCTTGGGACTGACGGGAAGCACCGTTTCCGATGTGGATTGGACACAGGTGGTCTATCCCGACGAAACGCCAGAGTATCTCGACGACAGTCGCTATCCCCGTACCACCACTGAATACTACGCCACGGGAGAGGTCAAAGCCCACATCGACGAACGGGGACATCGTACCGAATACCGTTACGACACACTGGGTCGCCGTACCGAAACCATTTATCCCGATAAGACTCCCGAAACCCTCGACGACAACCCCCGTGAAAGGGTCACCTACGACCAAGCTGGACGCCAGGACACCGTCACTGACGCGCTGAACCGCACCACCACCTACCGCTATGACGATTTGGGTCGCCTCGTCGAAACCATTTATCCCGATGGGACTAAAACGAAGACCACCTACGACCAACTCGGTCGTCGCGTCGCCTCTATTGACCCCTTAGGCCAACGCACGGAATACGAATACGATGCCTTAGGTCGTTTAACCGATGTCGTCGAGTTTCTCAACGGTCGCGAGATTCGCACGGAATATGGTTACGACGAGTTGGGTCGTCAGATTTTCCAAGAGGACGCCAACGACCATCGCACGACCTTTGAGTACGATTTAGTGGGACGGCGTACGGGGGTCGAACTTCCTGAAGGTCAGACATCGACTTCGACTTACGACCCGAACGGGAATTTACTGTCCTACACGGACTTTAACCGGGAGACGACGAACTACAGCTACAATCCTCGCAATTGGTTGACCGGCATCGACCTTCCTAACGACCCCGATGTCCGTTACACCTATACGCCGACGGGATTGCAGGAAACGGTGACGGATGGTCGTGGCACGACGAGTTTCGCCTACGATACCCACAACCGCCTTGTGGGACGCACTGACCCGGATGGCTTCAGTATTGAGTATGACTACGATATTGCGGGAAATCGCACGCAGGTTGAAACGCCGGGTGGGGTGACGGATTACAGGTTTGATGAACGAAATCGTTTGGAAACTGTCAGTGATTCGTCTCAGGGAATCACCACTTACAAATATAACGCCGTCAACAATCTCGTGGAGACGGTGTTACCGAACGGGGTGGTGGAAACTCGTGAGTATGACGAGTTGAACCGTCTGGAGTTGTTGGAACAGACCCGCAACGGTGAAGTCGTCGCCAGTTATGACTACGAGTTGGACGATGCGGGACATCGGGTTGCGGTGACGGAGGTGAATGGTCGCACTGTTGAGTACGAGTACGACGATTTGGGTCGCTTGACGGAGGAACGCTTTGACGGACAGACGGTTTCGTATGAGTACGACGATGTGGGGAATCGTCTGAAGCGGGTGGATTCGGCTGAGGGGACGACCACTTACGTTTATGACGAGAATGACCGTTTGCTGGAATCGACCGCCAATGGAGTCCTAACGACTTACCAGTACGACGACAATGGGAACCTGACCTCTCAGACGGCGAATGGGGAAACTACGGCGTACACCTGGGATGACCGGAATCGTTTAGTGGAAGTGAACACTGCTGATGGTGATGTTGTTACTTACGAGTACAACGACGAGAACATCCGCGTCAGTTCAACGGTGAATGGGGTGAAAACGACCTATTTGGTGGATAGTAATCGTCCTTACGCGCAGGTGTTGGAGGAGTACGAGGACGAGAACCTCAAGGTTCGCTATGTCCACGGTCTGGATTTGATTTCCGTCGAACAAGATGGAGAGGTTTCCGTCTATCTCGTCGATGGGTTGGGGAGTACGCGGGTTCTGACGGATTTGGATGGGGAGGTCGTCGCCACTTACACCTACGATGCGTTTGGGGAGTTGTTGGATTCGACGGGAGAGGTTGAGAACGACTATCTGTTTGCTGGGGAGCAGTTTGACGGGGAGTTGGAGCAGTATTATCTGCGTCAGCGGTTCTATGATGCTGGGGTGGGGCGGTTTACGCGGCGGGATACGTATGAGGGGCGGATTGGTGAGCCGGTTACGTTGCATAAGTATCTGTATGGGAATGCGAATCCGGTTAACTTTACTGACCCGAGTGGGCTTTTTGCAATAACTGAGCAACTGAGCACCTTTGAGGTTGGTAGTATTCTCGCCGGGATTGGAGCTGTTGGTATTGTTGTGACTAACGACCCACCCCCTTCAGTTCCGTTCCCGTTCCCTGGAGGAGGGTCTATCCCTGATGGGCCTGGAGCGTTTCCCAATAATGATGGGATTCTTGATCGCATTCTCGATTTCGGTCGCCGAATGGGAGGGTTTGGGGAAGGTTCTCAGCCAGAGCTAGATGACAGATTACCAGGTTTTGGGGAAAATGTTGATATCAACGACTTAGTTAACTATGTTTTCTTCAGTAGATTTTCAAGCATTGAGGACTTACCTCCTATTGATTCACGAACAAGGCAGAGGATGCTTGACGATCCTTTCTATCACAATTTTCCACGCTTGCATGACATAGAAATTCTAAATCGACCACCGTCTATTATCAGGTCAAATGGACGACAAGAGTTTCTGGCTCGTGGTAGTATTAATGATGTAGATGGAGCATTTCATATTACTCTTGATGCTTCACAAACAATTGTGCATAGAACCTTTATTCCTGAAAGTGACTGGTCTCGCTACAGCAACCGCTGGGGGCTACCAGATATCAATATGATTCAACCATAAAGTCATGATTCGAAAACTTAAATGGAAAATCTTCGGTGAGGAATATGATGAGCAGATTGAACTTTCGACGTTTGCAGGTCAATTATTATTTAAGGGAAATTGTGATGCTCTTGTAACAAGTGTTAGAGGAGAAATTGAATTGTGCTTAAATTATGGAGATTCTCAAAATATATATCACCATGCATTGAGATCTTTTGGTGATAAAGTTATTTTATTACCAACCATTCGTGAATCTGAGTTGTCAAATTTTTGGATTTTACGTCCGTCAGATACGTATATCTTTTCACTGGAAGACTACGTAAAACTATGGAGCCAGTTACGATATGATACCTCCGAACTGTTTGGTCTTTTTCCAATGAATAGTGATGATTGGATTCTACTTTGGTTTCTTAATATTCCATTAGCATTAAACTCATTATCTATTAATGTTTTAAAATCTTGGATTTTGGAGAAGAGCATAGCTGAAGATCCTGAAGGATATCCTTCAGTAGCTGAGATTCTTTCTGGACAACTAAGAGTAATGAAAGAACTAATTTACTATCCCATAATAGAAGAAGCAGTAACGGTATATCTTGATTGTGAGGACTTAGGTATAGTTGAGTGGCAAGCATTAAATGCTCGGGAGAGAGAGATGATGCTACTCGGAAACGGCTGGGCCATTAGAGCTGAGTATAGCTAACGGGATTGCAACGGTGACGGACGGTCGCGGAACGACGAGTTTCACCTACGACCACAACAATCGCCTCGTCGGATGCACTGACCCGGATGGGGTTTATACTGCGGACGGCTTCAGTATTGAGTATGACTACGATATTGCGGGAAATCGCACGCAGGTTGAAA
>SIHH01000335.1 GCA_004299065.1 Phormidium sp. SL48-SHIP
ATAACAACTTGTCGTTTTGTAACAATTGTGGCAAACGTCCCGCGTCCTGAACCCACAATGGGATCACACGCGCGATCGCCTCCTGGTACAGTCCCTCTGGCACAGTCCCTCTGGCACAGTCCCTCTGGCACAGTTCCATGAGTGGCGATCGCCTCAGACGGATCGCCCCAGGCGACGCGACAAGGATACGAACAGACTTATGGGTATTGCCAGCATCAACCCCGCCACGGGAGAAACCATCAAAACGTTCACGGATCTGAGTGACGCGGAACTCGAAGCCAAACTCGAACGAGCCGATCGCGCCTTTGGGCAATACCGCTATACCATGATGGTCCAGCGATCGCGCTGGCTCCAGAACGCGGCCGATATCCTCGAACGAGATGCCCAAAGCTTCGGGGAACTGATCACCCTAGAAATGGGCAAACCCATCGCCCAAGCCGTCGCCGAGGTCAATAAATGCGCTCTCGTCTGCCGCTACTACGCCGACAACGCCGCTGAGTTTCTCGCTGATCGCCCGGTGGCCACCGATGCCCGCTTTAGTTACACGGCCTATCATCCCCTGGGGGCGATCCTGGCGGTCATGCCTTGGAATTTCCCCTTTTGGCAAGTCTTCCGCTTCGCGGCCCCGGCTCTGATGGCGGGCAATGTGGGCTTACTCAAACACGCCTCGAATGTTCCTCAATGTGCCTTGGCGATCGAGTCGATTCTCTCGGAAGCGGGATTCCCCAGCGGTGCCTTCCAAACCTTGCTCATCGGTGCCAAGCGCGTCGCCTCACTCCTGGCCGACGATCGCATCCAAGCGGCGACTCTCACCGGCAGCGAAGGGGCCGGAATTCGCCTCGCCGAACAAGCGGGTAAAAACCTGAAAAAAACGGTTCTGGAACTCGGCGGCAGTGATCCCTTCATCGTCATGGGGAGTGCCAACCTCGAAGCCGCTGTCAGCACGGCTGTCACTGCCCGGATGCTCAACAGCGGCCAGTCTTGCATTGCGGCTAAACGCTTCATCATCCACGACTCCGTTGCCGATGAGTTTGAACGGCGCTTCCTGGCTAAACTGGAGGCTCTGCGCTTTGGCGATCCCCTAGTCCCGGAACAGGATCTCGGTCCCCTGGCGACGGCGGGGATTCGCGATGAGCTGCATCAACAGGTGCAAACGTTAGTCAAGCAGGGCGCTAAACTCCGACTCGGAGGCGAACTCCCTGAGGGGCCGGGGAACTTTTACCCCGCGACGTTACTCAGCGATATTCCATCGGGGACTATTGCTGATGATCAAGAACTGTTTGGCCCCGTGGCCTTGCTATTTCGCGTCAGTACCATTGATGAGGCGATCGCCCTAGCCAACCGAGTCCCCTATGGCTTAGGTGCTAGTGCTTGGACGACAGTCGAACCCGAGCAGCAACAATTCATCGGTGAATTGGAAGCGGGAGCCGTCTTTCTCAACGGTATGGTCAAATCTGATCCGCGACTGCCCTTCGGCGGAGTCAAGAAATCGGGCTATGGCCGCGAACTCGCCATTGAGGGGATTCAGGAGTTTGTCAACATCAAAACTGTGGTCATCAGTCAATAGCATCCAATCGCATCGCTTCCGAGTTGCCCCTTCCGGATGAATTCGGGCGAAGGACTTGGCAAAGGGATTATCTTGGAATTGTGGTTTCACACCTGTTATCGCGTCTGTTCACGTCTGTTAATTCAACTCATTTCAACGCAACGCAAGGGGTCTTAATGAACACTGCGGAACTATTAGTCAAATGTCTGGAAAACGAGGGCGTCAAGTATGTCTTCGGCTTACCGGGTGAAGAAAATATGCAAGTCCTCGAAGCTCTGCGAGGCTCGTCGATTCAGTTCGTCACCACCCGCCATGAGCAGGGAGCGGCCTTTATGGCTGATGTCTATGGACGCTTAACGGGAAAAGCGGGGGTTTGTCTGTCTACCCTCGGGCCTGGGGCGACGAACCTGATGACGGGGGTGGCCGATGCCAACCTCGATGGTGCGCCTCTCGTCGCGATTACGGGCCAGGTGGGAACGGATCGGATGCACATTGAATCTCATCAATATTTGGATTTGGTGGCGATGTTCGCTCCGGTAACCAAGTGGAATTCGCAGATTGTTCGCCCCAGTAATACCCCGGAAATTGTCCGTAAGGCGTTTAAACGGGCGCAACAGGAGAAACCGGGGGCGGTTCATATTGATTTGCCGGAAAATATCGCTGAGATGCCGGTGCAGGGAAGCCCCCTCAAGTGCGATCGCCAGGATAAAATCTATGCTTCGTATAAGAGTCTCAATGATGCGGCGACGGCCATTTCTCGGGCGAATAATCCTCTGATTCTGGTGGGGAATGGGGCGATTCGTGATGATGCGAGTGATGCTCTGACGGAGTTTGCGACTCGGTTGAATATCCCGGTGGCGAATACGTTTATGGGTAAGGGGGCGATCGCCTATACGCATCCCCTAGCCCTCTGGACGGTGGGATTGCAACAGCGCGATTATATCAGTTGTGGCTTTGACAACACTGATTTGGTGATTGCGGTGGGCTATGATTTGATTGAGTATTCTCCCAAGAAATGGAACCCGAAAGGGGAAATTCCCATTGTCCATATTGGGACGGATTCGGCGGAGATTGACAGCAGCTACATTCCCTTGGTGGAAGTGGTGGGCAATATCACGGACTCCCTCGATGAGATTTTACGCCGTTCTGATCGCTCCAGCAAGGCGACGCCCCATGCTCTCTCGCTGCGGGATGATATTCGCCAGGATTACGAACAACACGCCAATGATAATGAGTTTCCCTTGAAGCCTCAGAAGCTGATTTACGATTTGCGGCAGGTGATGGGGCCCGATGATGTGGTGATTTCTGATGTGGGCGCTCATAAGATGTGGATTGCCCGCCATTATCACTGTGAACGGCCTAATACTTGTTTGATTTCTAATGGGTTTGCGGCGATGGGGATTGCGATTCCGGGGGCGATCGCCGCGAAGCTGGTTCACCCGGATCGCAAGGTTGTGGCGGCGACGGGGGATGGCGGTTTCATGATGAATTGCCAGGAGTTGGAGACGGCTCTACGCACGAAAACCCCGTTTGTGACCATTATTTTCAATGATGGCGGCTATGGCTTGATTGAGTGGAAGCAGGAGGCTCAATATGGACGGGCTTCGTTTATTGAGTTCGGCAACCCGGATTTTGTCAAGTTCGCTGAAAGTATGGGCCTGAAGGGCTATCGGGTGACGTCTACGGAGGAGTTTGTGCCGATT
This sequence comes from Phormidium sp. SL48-SHIP, assembly GCA_004299065.1. Taxonomy (GTDB): domain Bacteria; phylum Cyanobacteriota; class Cyanobacteriia; order Cyanobacteriales; family Geitlerinemataceae; genus Sodalinema. The sequence goes on from SIHH01000335.1 coordinate 3,250, forward strand.
TTGAAGGAGGCGTTGGCCCAAGATGTCCCGGCGGTGATTGACTGTCCGGTGGATTATCGGGAAAATGCTCGCTTTTCGGCGAAATCCGGTGAGTTGAGCTGTCCGATGTAAGGTTTCCCAGACTCACTCTGGATTTGTGGAGTTCTGCTCATACGGCTTTGGCGGTATGGGCAGTTTTGTTTCGGGTTCTTCCTCGTCTTCCTCGTGACTTGGCTCAGCCCAGTCATGCCATTGGGGAGGCTCTGCCTCCCGAGAGCAGGCGGCAGAGCCGCCGAGAGTGCGTGTCACGGCTTCAGCCATGACACGAGGAGGGGAGGAGGGGGTTGAGGTTGCCGCAAATGTGAAGTTTTATAACAAATTGGCGTATCTCCGTAAAACGAGGGCTGTTATCCCGACAGTAGTTATA
>SIHH01000336.1:0-2187 GCA_004299065.1 Phormidium sp. SL48-SHIP
ACGCATTTCCCTCTCGGCGCTGCATCGACCGACCCACTGGCGAGGACGGGTTTATAGCCAAAATTGGTCTGAATAGGACAAAAAACGGGGGATAAGAAGGCAATAGGCAATAGGCAATAGGAGGATTCTCTAAGTTAGTTAGAGAATCAATCAGGCAATCTTCGATTGCTATATAATACGAACAACGATGCTTAACATTTGGTTACATTGGTCATTGATTCATGTCCTCATTGCCCCAGTCTGTCTCTACTGATACTCCTGTGACCCGCTCCCACTATGACGTTGCCATTGTCGGCGGCGGTGTGGTGGGGAGCGCCCTGGCCTGCGCCCTGCGGGACTCGGGGTTGCAGGTGATTCTCCTCGATGCCCAGTCCCGAGAGGCGGCGATCGCCCGGCAACAGGTTTATGCGGTGACGTTGCTCACGGGGCAGATTTTGCAGGGAATTGGCGTTTGGGAGGCGATTTTGCCCCAAATCAACACCTTTCGTCAGATTCGGCTGTCTGATGGCGATCGCCCCGGTGATGTGCGCTTTCTGCCCCAGGATTTAGACGGCGATCGCCTCGGCTATGTGGCTGAACATACGCCACTGCTTAAAAGTTTGCGGGAATACCTTGACAAATCCGACAAAGTATGCACACTCTGCTCGGCTTCAGTGCAGCAGATTGACTATGGGGCTGAGGTGGCCACGGTGACCTATCAGCATCACGACCAAGAGCAACAAGTAACGGCTAACTTAGTGGTGGCCGCCGATGGGGGGCGATCGCCGCTGCGGGAAGCGGCGGGAATCTCCACCCGAGGCTGGAAATACTGGCAATCTTGCGTCACCTTCAAAGTTAAACCGGAAAAATCCCACGAGGACATCGCCTACGAGAAATTTCAGGCCAGCGGTCCCTTTGCCATTTTGCCCCTACCGGGAAACCGCTGTAACGTGGTCTGGACCGCTCCCCATGCGGAAGCCAAAGCCCTAATGGACCTCGATGAGGCGGCGTTTACAGAGCGTTTACAACGGCGGTTTGGCTCAGACCTGGGACGAGTGGAATTGGCCAGTTCTCGCTATCTGTTCCCGGTGCAATTGATGCAGAGCGATCGCTATGTGAAACCACGATTGGCTCTAGTTGGCGATGCGGCCCATCGTTGTCATCCGGTGGGGGGCCAAGGAATGAATCTGGGGATTCGCGATATCGCCGCGTTGGCTGAAGTTCTCCAGACGGCTCAGCAGCAGGGTCAGGATCTGGGTGATGTAACGGTCTTGCGGCGCTATGAACGCTGGCGTAAACTGGAAAATCTCACAATTTTGGGATTTACGGATCTCTTGGATCGCACCTTTTCCAATACCTGGTTCCCTCTGGTGGTGATGCGTCAACTGGGCCTGTGGGGTTTGCGTCATGTTCAGCCCCTAAAAGTGTTCGCCTTGCGACTGATGACGGGGTTGCTCGGTCGTCGCCCCCAGTTAGCTCAACAAGCGTCCATCTTCGAGACTGACAATGCGATCGGCAACATCTAAAATGCGGTTGTCATGGGTGACTAAAAGAATCGTACAATGCTCTTCTTGAGCTAATTCTTGTAGCAAGGTCACCACATCTCGCCCCGAATGACTATCGAGGGCGGCGGTGGGTTCGTCGGCGAGAATCATGGCGGGATGATTGACGATCGCCCGAGCGATGGCCACGCGCTGTTTTTGTCCCCCGGATAAGCTGTCTGGATAGTAGTCGAGGCGATCGCCTAAACCCACTCGCTTCAGTATGGTACTCGCACGTTGCTTCATCTCCTCACGAGAGAGGTTTGAGTCTAACTCTAGGGCCATTTGCACGTTCTGTTTTGCGGTGAGGCTATGGTGCAGGTTATGGGCTTGGAAGATATAGCCATTATGCCGACGGGCCAGGGTCAGTTGTTCCGAACTCGCTCCGCCGAGTTGTCGCCCCAAAACGGTTAAATCTCCCTCCTGAACGCTACGCAAGCCACCAATTAGGGTCAGTAAGGTAGTTTTTCCCGACCCCGAGGGACCCGTCATGATGATAATTTCCCCTGGATTGATATCGAGGTTGATGTCAAAGAGGGTTTGTTTCCGTAACTCGCCCTGGCCAAAGTAGTGGTTGAGATGTTTGACAGAAATTGCAGGTTCCATGAGACTAATTAACGAGAACAATTAACGAGAACAATTAACCGTAAAAAAGGGTGTTTTGGGG
>SIHH01000336.1:2287-3648 GCA_004299065.1 Phormidium sp. SL48-SHIP
CAAATTTGTATCAAATGCTTAGCCAAAAATTTCCGCTGGATCGGCCGCTTGTAGTTTTCGGGTGGCGATCGCCCCAGAGACGGCACACATGAGAATCGTAAAAATGAGAACTTGAATGGCTCGGATAGTCGTCATCATCAGGGGTAAATTCGTCGCCTCTCGGGTGAGTGCATAGAGGCCCACCGAGACCGTCGCCCCCGGAATAAAGCCCATGACCGCCAAAATGAGGGCTTGTTCAAAGACAATAGCTAATAGATAACGGTTGCGGTAACCCATCGCTTTAAAAGTGGCATATTCCGGGAGGCGATCGCGTACATCGGTCGCCAAGACTTGATAGACAATCACGGTTCCCACGATTAATCCCATCACGGTTCCTAAACTAAAAACAAAGCCAACGGGAGTATTCATGGCCCAGTATTGTCGCTCAAATTCCACAAATTCGGCTTTGGTTAAAACGGTTACATCTTCAGGGAGATGATGGGCTAAAGTTTCAGCAATTTCCTCAGGATTGCGACCGGGTTCGAGTTGAAGTAATCCTAAACTCATGGCTTCGGGGCGGCGACGGGAAAATAACTGCATAAAGGTGCGATCGCTCATCATGACGGTTCCATCAGCGGCAAAAGATGCGCCAATTTGAAAGAGTCCGGCAATATCAATGTTACTATTTTCAATTTCCGTCGGAACTCGTTGCCCAGCATCAATTTGAGCGATTGTTTCATCGTAGGTTCCTCTTGCGCCTCGGTCAAAAATCACGTGTCTAGGAAATTTGAGTAATGGAGCCTGTTCAATGACTTCTGGTAAGGTAAACGCGGGTTTGTCGGGATTAAAGCCAATGGCAAGAATCGTTGTTTGTTTGCGAGTTTGAGGGGTTTTCCATTCAGCAAATTGAACATAAACAGGTTCGGCGCTGATGACTCCGGGAATGTCTAAAGATTGATATAAGCGCCGTCGAGGAATCATGTCTAAGTTGACAATATTGCGGGCTTTGGGACTCATGAGAACTATCTCGGCATCGAGATAGGTATGCAGGCGCGTGTTGCTGTGATAGAGGGCGGTCTGAAATCCGAGTTGCATGAAAATCAAGATATCGGAAAAGGCAATTCCCGCCAAAGCGACTAAGAGTCTCGGTCGGTCATGGGTTAGCTGCAACCAACCGAGAGGTGTGCGATTTTTGAGGGTTTTTAAGAGATTAAACATGAGTAATAATTGTTGATTATTTTGATGATTTGGGTTTCGGAATTGAGGTGAATAATTCGGGTTAAATCTGGGTCTTTCGGGTTCAGGGGGATAAGAACAATTGATAACGGATTACATCCGTTGCTGTAGGGGCGAAAAATCCCCTCCTGGGAGGGGCTAGGGGT
>SIHH01000337.1 GCA_004299065.1 Phormidium sp. SL48-SHIP
GTTATAATCATCCTGAGACTCCAACTCATCTGAAAACTCAACCCTGACCATGACTCGGCAACCTACTGAAAATCAACCCCTGGCGATCGCCGCACGAGTCACCCGCTTGAAAAATGAATCGCACTGGTGGTTTAATGCTATCAGTAATTTAAGTTAAGATCAAACCCTTAATTACTCCTATCATCTTGATTAAAATGACTCGAAAAATCAACCTTGAACTTCCCGACGATCTGAGCCAACGTTTAGAATCCAAAGCTCAAATTATCAACCTCTCTTTAGAAGCAATGATCTTAAAATCATTAGAGGACTTAGCTACCCAACCTGATGATCCAATTGCCGCACTGATTGGCACATTAAGCGCTGAAAATAACGATATTGCATCTCGCCACGACGACTATATTGGCGAAGCCATTTATTCACGGGAGTTGCCCAGTGAATAATAGTGTATTTGTTGATACTTCTGGCTGGGCCAACTTATTTATCAAAACTGAACCGGCTCATCAGTATGCAGTAGAATGGTTTACTCAAGCTAGACAACAAAAATACTTAATGGTGACAAGTAACTATATTGTCCTTGAACTTGTAGCATTGCTCAATAGTCCACTTAGAGTTCCTCGCCCCCAAATTTTTCAATATATTGATGCGATTCAATCTGCTCCTTATTTGCAACTCGTTCGCGTCAATCAGCAGATTGAAAATGCCGCATAGGAACTTTTAAAACAGCGGTTAGATAAAATTTGGTCACTGGTTGATGCCACATCATTTATAATCATGCAACAATTAGAAATTACCAACGCTCTAACTAGCGATCATCATTTCGATCAAGCGGGTTTTGTTCGTCTTCTTAAATCCTAGAGCGCTGTTTATCCATAGCCTATAGCAATCCTAAATGATTTATAACATCTTCTTCTCCCCTCTCCCCTTCTGGGAGAGGGGTCCGCCATCGTGAGGGTCTTCCACAACTGATTTAGGATCGCTATAGCACCGGGTAGGGGACTATGACCCCAATTTTACCCCATTCCCAAACTTCAGAAACCCGGTTTCTTTGTTAAATCTTTGTGAAGCAACACCAGAGGCTGCTAGAAACCCGGTTTCTTTGACCCCCACCCGCTGTTTTAGAGATTTGATGCAGAATTCGGCTACAGTCGGTTAAAATAGATGCCATCCAACCCATTGAATCACCCCCCTTATGGCACTGACCCGAATCACCCCAGAGGGAACCGCAACGATTCCCCCAGAAATTATTGACTGGCTGCAATTAAAACCGGGCGATCGCATTAATATCGCCATTTCTCCTGATGGCAAAGTCTATTTAGAACCCGCCCCAAAAGCGGCTAAAATTGATGTTCGTACCTTATCCGGTTGTCTCTACAAACCAGACAGAAAACCCGTTTCTCTAGGGGAAATGGAACCGGCAAGCCTATTTTAGATAGGACTTACGCAGCGACTCTATATATGAGGTTGTGGTGCGTTACGCTTCGCTAACACACCCTACCAATAGCGTTTTCGCCTAATTCCTGCCATAAACTCTCTTAAATACCAATATTTTCACATTTGAAAATTCCGATGATATCGCTTGGGCAATTCATCAAATGAAGTTGGGAAATGCTGATTTTTCTGATTATTTGATTGTTCGCATCAATCAACAGGCTGGCTGTGATGAAACCGCTCTAAGTCTATCCCCTCGACAAGAATGCGATCGCGAAACCCATCAAACGTCTCTAAAACCCCCTCGGATTTTGCCGACAGAATTTGACCAACAGGTTGGTCTGCCCATGACTCGCATTTTGCTATAATGGGGACTTGTTTTTCAATCATCTGCATTACCTGTGAAACTTCCTCAAAAATTGATGCTGCTCGGTTCCGGTGAACTGGGGAAAGAAGTTGTCATCGCCGCGCAACGGTTAGGAAATACTGTGATTGCGGTCGATCGCTATGCGAATGCACCGGCGATGCAGGTGGCGGATATCGCTGAAGTGGTGTCGATGCAGGATGGGGATGCGTTGGAACGGTTGGTGAAACGCCATCAACCGGATTATGTGGTTCCCGAAATTGAAGCCATCCGCACCAGTAAGTTACTGGACTTAGAACGACAGGGGTTTCGCGTTATTCCCACAGCGGCGGCCACCAACTACACCATGAACCGCGATCGCATCCGGGAATTGGCCCACAGCGAGTTAGGCGTGCGCACTCCTCGCTACGGCTACGCCAATGATTTAGCCAGTTTAGAGGCGATTTCCCAAGACTTAGGATTTCCCAACGTGGTCAAACCCGTGATGTCCTCCTCCGGGAAAGGTCAATCAGTGGTTCGCTCTCCCGAGGAAGTGGCTGAAGCCTGGGAGTACGCCATGACGGGATCTCGCGGTGAGAGTGAGCGGGTGATTGTGGAGGAGTTTATTAACTTTGAGGTGGAAATTACCCTCTTAACTCTGCGTCAGTGGAATGGAACCACCCTGTTTTGTCCCCCCATTGGCCATCGTCAAGAACGAGGCGATTATCAGGAATCTTGGCAGCCAGTGGGATTGTCGGAGGCGAAAATTACCCAGGCCCAGGAGATGGCGAAAACCGTGACTTCGGCGTTAGGGGGTGCGGGAATTTTTGGGGTTGAGTTTTTTGTGACTCAAGATGAGGTGATTTTCTCCGAGTTGTCCCCTCGTCCCCATGATACGGGGATGGTGACGATGATCTCGCAGAATCTCAATGAGTTTGAATTACATCTGCGGGCAATTTTAGGTCTCCCCATTCCCAAGATTGAGGTGTTGTCGCCGGGGGCCAGTACGGTGATTTTGAGCGATCGCCATTCGGATACAGTGTTTTATGAAGGAGTCGACGAGGCTCTGGCTGAAGCCGATGTGGAGATTCGCCTCTTTGGCAAGGAAACCGCTCGTCCCTATCGTCGCATGGGGGTGGCCCTGGCGAAAGGGGACACCATTGAGCAGGCCCGTCAGAAGGCCAGCCGAGCCGCCGCTCAAGTCCGGTTAAGTTATGTAGATAAAGAATAGTGGACACTTGAAATCGGACAAGTAAATACAGGGTAATTGTCTTAGGGATTGAGTTCTTCCAAGATTTATTGTCCTGGTTAATCTGTCTTTTTTCGGAGTGGGTGGCGGCTCTGGGGTCGGGTTTGCTAGAATGTTGATGTAAAGTTCAACACTTGCGGGGGAAGGAATTATGACTCGGACTTGTACTGCCACTACGCCTCAGCGTCGTCGTCTCCGCCAAGCCGCTGCATCGAGTAATCGCTATCTAAATGCCGTGATTCACCAGTTCGGGGGGTCGGATGCGGTGACGATTCAGGGAAAGGAACGCAACACCTATCGGGTTGTCGCCGAGTTGAACAATGTGGCGATTCGGGGAACGATGGCCCATGTGACTCAAATGTTGGAGGATGTACGTCAAACCCGTGCGGCGTACAGTGATGAGGAGTTACGACGGATGACGGAGTTGGAGTTACGGGAGGCTCGGCTGCTGCGGGAGATGCAGCCTCAGGGTCATTTGGACATCATTCGCGTGGTGTCTGAGGTGATTGAGAGTTGCCGAGATTTGGCGTTACATTAATTAAATCATTGGGGGTGTGAGGAGGTCATGTCCCTCGTTCCTCGTGACCTGGCTCCAGCCAGGTCATGTCCCTCGTT
>SIHH01000338.1 GCA_004299065.1 Phormidium sp. SL48-SHIP
CCTCAACCGGGGTTTCTTCTTCTACAGGAGTTTCCTCTTCTACAGGAGTTTCTTCCTCAACGGGAGTCTCCGCAACCGGGGTTTCTTCCTCAACTGGGGTTTCTTCAAGTTCAGGTTCAGGCTGCATCTCCTCAGAATCGAGATCAGCATCCAGTCCGACATCCATATTAGGAACATCGAGATCACTTTCCATCTGAACCTCTAAAGGATTGCTAACTTGCTTGAGAATCGCAAGATATTCTCCCGTTTCACGATCGCGAATCAACGTATCCCCCAAATAGTCTCCATCACCGAGCAAAACCTCCAGGCGATCGCCAGATAAGCCTCCCATCAACAACAGAGAATCCTCAGCAGCCTGAAAATCAGCAATCACATCAGCATCAGAGACATCCATTCCCCCAATGTTGGGCGTTAACACAAAAACATCTTGTCCGGCTCCCCCATTCAGGGTATTTTTTCCTCGACTTCCATAGAGAGTATCATCTCCCAAATCACCATAAATGAGGTCATCCCCCACGCCTCCCATCAGGAAATCATTGCCATTTCCCGCAAAAACGGTATCATTTCCACGTCCCGCAAAAACGGTATCATCCCTCTGTCCCCCCACTATCAAATTATTGCCAGATCTCGCAGAAATATAGTTATTTCCATCACCGCCATCGAGGGTATCATCTCCTTGACCCCCGTAGAGGGTATCATCACCCAAATCACCGCTGAGCAGGTTATTTCCCCTCTCGGCAATAATCAGGTCATTTCCCTGTCCACCATAGACTGACTCATTGCCATTTCCCGCGTTAATTTTATCATTTCCTTGATTGCCGAAAATGATGTTATCGCCATTTTCTCCGTGGATTACATCATCACCAGTCCCTCCGATTAGGGTATCTTCGCCAACACCACCATAGAGAGTATCGTCGCCAAAATCGCCACTTAATAGATTATTGCCATCATTGACCAGTAGGACATCATTATGCTGTCCCCCATAGATCACATCATCTCCAGATCCTCCATGAATCACATCCTCACCGACACCGCCAAACACCCAGTTATTACCGCCAACCGCAAAAACGGTATCGTGACCAAGTCCTGCCACAATGAGTTGATTGTCGCCATTTCCCGTGAATTGGCTTGTTGTATCTTCGAGGCTAACCAGTGCAACAGAATTGAGATCTAACATAGGAATAAATGGGTAAACTGCAAACTATGAACTCTGAATCGTGAGCGTTCAGGAGGGTTTCAGGGGGTTTCTCAGTCAATTCGGCGTGATTGCCGAGACTGTCTTTTCCCTGTCACCTGTTTCTATTTACAGAGATTCCCTAAAATTGTCCGGAGTTAGAGTCTATTTTTTTTAATGTTTTGAAATTACTAAAATTACCGATAAAATTCACTACAAATACTGTTGATTATCGGTTTGACCTATAAATAAACCGCCCAAATTAAGGGGATTCACGGATATTAAATAATAAAAAAGTGACTGATTAAATCCTTGCAAAAAACATCAGTGATTTCACGGATTTTTGAGCGATCGCCCCAAAACGACCACGCAAACGCGCCAAATCTCCAAACCCTGGCCGCGATCGCAGCCCAAGACAACAGCGAGACCAACTGCGATACACTGTGGACTCAGTGACCAGTCTGAAGCGAGGAATCCCGATGGTTGATTCAGCCCCATCTCCCATACGTGAGCGGTTTGCCGAGAATGGGACCATGTCCCAGACCCCTCAAGCGCCTTGGACAATCGAAGATAGCGAAGATCTCTATCGCATCCGGGGTTGGGGCGATCCCTACTTTGGGATTAACTCCGCCGGCCATGTCACCGTGTCCCCTCAGGGCGATCGCGGCGGTTCCCTCGACCTCTATGACCTTGTCGAAGCCCTCAAAAAGCGCAACCTAGAACTCCCCCTACTCCTGCGATTCAGCGACATTCTCGAAGACCGAATCGAGCGAATTAACGCCTGTTTCGCCAAGGCGATCGCCCGCTACAACTACCCCGGCGTCTATCGCGGCGTTTTCCCCGTCAAATGCAACCAGCAACGCCATATCATCGAAGACTTAGTGCGATTCGGCGCCCCCCATCACTTCGGCTTAGAAGCCGGTTCTAAACCCGAACTCCTCATCGCCTTAGCCAGCCTCAAAACCTCGGGTTCCCTCCTCATTTGCAACGGCTACAAGGATCGCGGCTATATCGAAACCGCCATGTTAGCCACACGCCTCGGCCAACAGCCGATTATCGTCCTCGAACAACCCGAAGAAGTTGAGTTAGTCATTTCCGTCAGTCAACAGCTAGGAATTAAACCCGTCGTGGGGGTTCGCGCCAAACTGAGTGCAAAAGGAATTGGCCGCTGGGGAGGTTCGAGTGGCGATCGCGCCAAATTCGGCCTCACCATCCCCGAAATCATCACCGCCGTCGAACAGTTACGCCAAGCCAATCTCCTCGATAGCCTACAACTGCTGCATTACCACATCGGGTCCCAAATCTCCTCCATTAGCGCCATCAAAGACGCCATCCGAGAAGCCAGCCAAATCTATGTCGAACTGGCCCAACTCGGCGCAAACATGGGCTATCTCGACGTTGGCGGCGGCTTAGGCGTCGATTACGACGGCTCAAAAACCGACTTCTACGCCTCCAAAAACTACAATATGCAGAACTACGCCAATGACATCGTGGCGGAAGTCAAAGAAGCCTGCGAAGAGAAACAACAAGCCGCACCCACCCTAATCAGCGAAAGTGGCCGGGCGATCGCCTCCCACCACTCCATCCTGATTTTTAACGTCCTCGGAAGCAGTGACGCACCCTCGGGGATTCCCGAACCCAGTCCCGAGAAAGAACATCTCATCTTACGCAACCTGCGGGAAACCTACGACTCCATCACCCCAGAAACCTACCAAGAAGCCTATCACGACGCGATCCAATTCAAAGACGAAGCCAGCAGCCTCTTTAGTTTCGGCTATCTCAGCCTCACGGAACGGGCCAACGCCGAACAACTCTATTGGGCCTGTTGTCGCAAAATCTATGATATTGTGCGCCAACAAAGCGAAGTTCCCACAGAACTCGAAGTTCTCGAAAAAACCCTAGCCTCGATTTACTACGCCAACCTCTCCATTTTCCGATCCGCCCCCGACAGTTGGGCGATCGAGCAACTCTTCCCCATTCTCCCCATCCACCGTCTCAACGAAGAACCCAGTTTACGGGGAACTCTGGCCGATCTCACCTGCGACAGTGACGGAAAAATCGATCGCTTCATCGATCGCCTACAAGCCAAATCCATCCTAGAACTTCATCCCCTCAAACCGGAAGAACCCTATTATCTGGGGATGTTCCTCGTCGGGGCCTATCAAGAAATTATGGGAAATCTCCATAACCTCTTTGGCGACACCAACGCCGTCCACATCCATCTAACCCCCAATGGCTACGACATTGAACATCTCGTCAAGGGAAACACCATGACGGAAGTCTTGGAATATGTCGAATACAACGGTAAGGATTTACTCGAAAACATCCGCAAAGCCTCTGAAGCCGCCCTACAATCGGGCAAAATCTCCATTGAGGAGTCTCAGCGGCTGTTGCAGAATTATGAACAGAGTTTGCGTAGCTATACGTATTTGGCTTGAGGGAG
>SIHH01000339.1 GCA_004299065.1 Phormidium sp. SL48-SHIP
CCAATCCCCAATCCGTAACTGAAATCCCGGTAACACCTCTTCCCCCGACACATCCGCCGGAAAATCTCGTATCTCCACCGGTTCCTGACGACGATAAATTTCCACCTGTTGCTGCTGGGGATTAATCAGCCATCCCAACCGGACCCCCACCTCCTGATACTCTTGCATCTTACGGCGCAACATCTCCAAAGAATCCGTTGCTGAGCGCAATTCAATCAGGAAATCGGGGACAATGGGGGGAAATTTGCGGCGCTCCTCGGGCGTTAACCCTAAGTAGCGTTCCCGTTGAACCCAAGCTACATCAGGGGAGCGACTGGCCCCATTGGGAAGGCGAAAAATGGTCGAAGAACTAAACACATACCCCAGTCCCGTTTGACGGTTCCAGACTCCTAAATCAATCGTTAATTCAGCTTCTCGGTTTCCACTATCTCCACCAACTGGGGGCATAATAATTAAGTCTCCTTGGGGCGATCGCTCAAACCGCAGTTCATCATGATTGCAACAAAGCTGATAAAACTGCTCATCGGTGAACTCAACCCGATCCAACTTCAACAGTAACGGTCTCATTCGTTCCCTCCATCCCCTAAAAACAACTCCATCGGACGCGCATTCACCACCTCCGTCTCAGCCACCACATCCACCGAGTCCACCGTTTCCACCGCGTAGGCCTCCATCCCCACACAAGAACAGACCAAATTACGATCGCCGAACGCCGCATCAATCCGGCCCACCGGAACCCAATACTTCGACTCGCGACACCAAAGCGCCGGATAGGCCGCCTGTTCCCGAGAATAGGGACGCTCCCACTCCCCAGACAACAACGACTCCGCCGTATGGGGTGCATTTTTGAGGAGATTATTCCCCTCATCCACCTCACCCCACTCAATGGCCTCAATCTCGCCACGAATCGCAATCATCGCCTCACAGAAGCGGTCTATCTCCGCCAACGACTCACTCTCCGTCGGTTCCACCATCATCGTCCCCGCCACGGGCCAAGACATCGTCGGTGCGTGGAAGCCATAATCCATCAACCGCTTCGCCACATCTTCCACCGTGACCCCCGCCGACTTGCGAAACGGTCGTAAATCCAAAATACATTCATGGGCCACTCGTCCCGATTTGCCCTTATATAACACCGGATAGACCGTATCGAGTCGCCCGGCCAGATAGTTCGCATGGAGAATCGCCAAGGCGGTGGCCTGGGTGAGTCCTTCGGCTCCCATCATGGCAATATACATCCAGGAAATGGGCAAAATACTGGCACTTCCCCAAGGGGCCGCCGAAATCGCGCCAATTCCCTGAGGCTGAGGCTGAGACTGGGGAGACACGAGAGAATGACCCGGTAAAAAGGGCAACAGATGGGCCGCAACCCCAATCGGTCCCATTCCCGGACCCCCACCACCATGGGGAATACAGAAAGTTTTATGGAGATTCAGGTGGCACACATCGGCCCCAAAATCCCCCGGACGACATAACCCCACTTGAGCGTTGAGATTGGCCCCATCGAGATACACCTGGCCGCCAAACTGATGCACAATCTCGCAAACTTCGATAATACTCTCCTCAAACACCCCATGCGTCGAGGGATAGGTGACCATAATCGCCGCCAAGGAATCGGCGTGTTTCTCGGCGTTGCGCCGTAAATCCTCAATATCGATGTTTCCGGACTCATCACAGGCGATCGCCACCACCTTCATCCCACACATGACCGCACTGGCGGGATTGGTCCCATGGGCCGACTCAGGAATCAGACAAACCCGCCGTTGTGCCTCACCCCGGTGGCGATGATAGGCGCGAATCACCTGTAACCCGGCATATTCCCCTTGAGACCCCGCATTAGGTTGTAGAGAAATCCCCGCAAAGCCCGTAATCTCCGCTAACCACGCCTCTAACTGCCTAAATAGCAACTGATAGCCCTGAGTTTGGGATTTCGGCGCAAAGGGGTGAATCTTAGCAAATTCGGGCCAACTCACCGGCAGCATTTCCGCCGTAGCGTTGAGCTTCATAGTACAGGACCCCAGGGGAATCATGGAGGTGGTCAGGGATAAATCCTTGCGTTCGAGGCGATGGACATAGCGCAAAAACTCCGTCTCCGAGTGGTATTGATTAAACACCGGTTGCGTCAGATACTCACTCTTGCGGGCCAGCGGCGATCGCCCAATCCCATAGTTCGACTCAGCCACCCGCTCTCGCATCTGGTCGAGAGTAAACGGTAACTCCAGAGAATCGGCAAAAATCTGCCATAAATCTAGTAAATCCGCATCTCGGGTCGTTTCATCCAGACTAATCCCCACCTCCGTCTCACTGACTTGGCGTAGATTAATCCACTGGGCCGCCGCGCGATCGCAGATGCGTTGGGCCGACCCCACCTGAACCGTCAAAGTATCAAACCGGGGCGACTCGGACACCCGAAACTTAAGCTGTTTGAGACCTTCGGCTAACATCACCGTCCGCTGGTGAATCCCCTCAGCGATGCGACGCAACCCCGCCGGACCATGATAAACCGCATACATCGAGGCCATCACCGCCAACAACACCTGGGCGGTACAGATATTACTGGTGGCCTTATCGCGACGAATATGTTGTTCTCGGGTTTGCAACGCCAGCCGCAGGGCCGGTTGACCGCTGCTATCCTTGGAGACGCCCACCAAACGCCCCGGTAACTTACGCTGATAGGTCTCCTTCGTCGCAAAATAGGCCGCATGGGGACCGCCATAACCGAGGGGAACCCCAAACCGTTGACTACTTCCGACGGCGATATCGGCCCCAAACTCTCCCGGCGGCGTTAACAGGGTCAAACTCAGTAAATCCGCCGCCACGGTCACCAGGGCCTGATGCTGATGGGCCGTTTCAATAAACTCCCCATAATCACAGACGACGCCTTTGCTGGTGGGATATTGCAATAACGCCCCAAAAATCGGAGTTTGGAAGTCAAAGGTTTGCCAATCTCCCACAATCACCTCAATTCCCAAGGGTTCGGCGCGAGTTTGGATCACCTCAATGGTCTGAGGATGACAGTCAGCGGCGACAAAGTAGCGATTACACTTGGCCTTCGACGCGCCCCAACTCAAACTCATCGCTTCCGCTGCGGCGGTTCCTTCGTCGAGGAGGGAGGCGTTGGCGATGTCTAACCCCGTCAAGTCGATAATGAGGGTTTGGAAGTTGAGGAGGGCTTCTAAGCGTCCCTGGGAGATTTCCGCCTGATAGGGGGTGTAGGCGGTGTACCAGCCGGGATTTTCTAGGATATTCCGTTGAATGACGGGGGGGGTGATGCAGTCAGAGTAGCCCAAGCCGAGGAAGGAGCGGTAGAGTTGGTTTTGTTGGGCGATCGCCCGCAGTTTCTGCAAGGCCTCGGCTTCCGTGAGCGGTTGCGGTAACGCCAGGGGCTGTTTGAGGCGAATTGGCTCAGGAATCGTATCGGCGATGAGTTCGGTCAGGCTATGATAACCCAACTGTGACAACATTTTGGCCACATCTTCGGCCGTTGAACCATTGTGACGGCCAGCAAAGTCCAACCTCATCTGGGGGGACGATGCAGCGGTTCTCGATTCATCCGAATGAGGCTGTTTCGGGTTGGGGGTGATGTTCAAATCCAGCATGAGACTCTCGTCGAAA
>SIHH01000340.1:0-2065 GCA_004299065.1 Phormidium sp. SL48-SHIP
CGTTGACTCGCCAACTTCCCGCCATAGATATTTCGGGCCACCGGTCCCACTTGTAACGCCGTCCCTGGCCCCATCAGAAACAGTTGCGATTTTCCCCAACGTAAATGCTCATCGAGTTGAGGAAGTCCCGCCACCGTCTTCAAAGGATATCGCCGCTGCACTTGTTGCAATAACGGATGCTTGCGGATATCAAATTCGCTTCCTGTGGCTAACCAGAGACGGTCAACCCTCGGTAACGACCCTTGGGGTTGGTCGCAGTCAATGTCCCAAAGCCCTTGATTCCAAGTCGCTCTTGTGATTTGACAATTTTCTAAAAATCGAACCCGTCCTTCTCGTTCTAGCCGCCGCAATTTGAATAAAATTTTGGGGGTGAGGGAGCCGCCATTTCGCGCCTCTTGAATCATCTGCGATCGCCGCCCCCAATCTCGTTCAGCCTGAAACCCCTTGAGATATTTCGGCCCCAACCAACCCGGATCAGCGTCAAACAACTTCTCATAAAACTGTCGCCGAGCCATCAACGTCACCCTGGCCCCGCGACGAATCGCCCCCAAGGCTAAATGACCACTGGTTAACCCACTCCCGACAATCAAAATCTCCTCTCCCGCCAAATACAACGATCGCAAATCAATCTGACTCGAATGCTGCAACCGTTCCGGGGGATAGGTGGGTGCAATCTCAGCCACCCAGTCGGGGAGTCGTGGGGTTCCGTCCCCCGTCGCTAGGATGACGCGACGAGCCAGACTGGGGGGATGATCTTGGAGATGCAGCCGGAAGCGATCGCGGCCCCCAACCTGAATCGGCTCAATATCAACAACACTGGCCCCAATCACCCCATCAGCCAATCCCCAACGTGCAATCACATCCTCGCAAAACTCCTCGAACAGTTGACTTCCCGGTAAATCATAGGGGGGGAATAACTCCGAGGAACGCTGAGCGGCGAAGGCTCGTAAAGCGTAGGGATTGGGATCGGGATGATGAACCGCCGGCGATCGCAGATGGGGAATTTCTAAGGCCCCAAACTGCTGCTTCCATTGAGCCATCCAGGTTCCGGTGCGATCGAACACCGCGAGGCGATCGCGCAACGCGGCTTTTTTCTGCAACAGATGGGTGACCAAAGTCAACGCTTGCGGGCCAGCACCTATGATAGCAATATCAACAGTTTCGGGGATTTTCCCAACCAGAGGATCTAGAGATAACACAATGAGTACGGTCACAAAACACAGTTCTTATGTATAATAAGAATCATTCTCGTTTTTGACGAGTCTAAGTCCCCAACTGTACCTCTGGGGACGTCCCTCACAGCCTCACCAAACCGTTCGCTCCCCACACTTTCCTCGTTTCACTATGTCTATTACGGCGTCTGACACCCCGATCAACCTCCCCAAACAGGGGATGCCGGTCACGATCATTACGGGATTTCTCGGCAGCGGTAAAACCACCCTGCTCAACCACATCCTCAGCAACCAACAGGATCTCAAAGTTGCCGTCTTAGTCAATGAATTTGGTGACATTAACATTGACAGCCAACTGCTCATGTCCATCGACGAGAACATGGTGGAACTCAGCAACGGCTGTATTTGTTGCACCATCAATGATGGCTTAGTCGATGCCGTCTATCGCGTTTTGGAACGAGGCGATCGCATCGACTACCTCGTGATTGAAACCACCGGAGTCGCTGACCCCCTACCGATTATGTTGACCTTTCTCGGCAGCGAATTACGAAACTTCACCCGGCTCGATTCCGTCCTCACCACCATCGACGCGGAAACCTTCACCCCAGACTGTTTTGACAGCGAAGCCGCCAGCAAACAAATTATTTACAGTGACATTATTCTGCTCAATAAAACCGATCTGGTTCCCGAAGCTAAACTCACCAACCTCGAACAACAACTTCGGCAAATCAAGGAGGGAGCGCGGATTATACGGTGTCAATTTGGCGAAGTTCCCCTACCCCTGATTTTAGATATTCACTCTAACCACCCCGAAAACTATCAACGAGAAATTGACGAAGAAAAGGCTCACGATGATGCTCATGATCATCATCACGACCATCATCACGACCATC
>SIHH01000340.1:2165-3615 GCA_004299065.1 Phormidium sp. SL48-SHIP
CATCATCACGACCATCATCACGACCATCCCCACGAACATCACCATCACCATTCCAGTCATCTCGACAACGATGGCTTTGTCTCGATTTCCTTCCAGAGCGATCGGCCCCTTTCCCTAACCAAATTCCAAAATTTCTTGGACAATCTCCCGGATAACCTTTTTCGAGCCAAAGGGATTCTCTGGTTTCAAGAAAGCGAGAGAAAACATATTTTCCAACTCAGTGGAAAACGTTGTGTCCTCAACGTCGATGACTGGAAAAACGCCTCACCCAAAAATCAAATGGTGTTCATTGGTCGCCACCTTGACGAAACTCAGCTCCGTAATAGCCTCAAAGACTGTCTAAACTCCGAAGTTCTCAGTGGACGACCCTAGTCCCTTATCACCGAGAAAAAAAGAGATTAAAAACTAGCAGAAAACAAAATTTAGTGCTATACTAATAATAGTTAACTTTTGTAAAGTCAGTCAATCAGCCTCTAAGTTTTGAAGACCTAGCAACCCCAGAATGCGACAAATAACGAGTGGTTGATGACAGATTTATTCATTGATTTATCCATTAACAATCGTTGACATTTAATTCCTCTTTGTCCATTCACCATTAGCCCTAAGCCCTTGTTCTAATGACTTTAGACAGCTCCAATAATCTAGCCACCAACGGACAGTCCGTCCCTGCCAGCATCAGTTCTGTCAGTCGTTCCATTCCCCCAGCCACCCGCGCCCGTGTCTCACAAACCGAAATGGAGCAAGCCGTGCGAACGTTGCTCATCGGACTCGGAGAAGACCCCGATCGCGAAGGACTTAAAGACACCCCTAAACGGGTCGTGAAAGCCCTACAATTTCTCACCCAAGGTTACGAGCAATCCCTCGAAGAACTCATCAACGGAGCCGTCTTTCACGAAGACACGAATGAGATGGTCTTAATCCGAGACATCGATATTTTTAGCTCCTGTGAACATCATATTTTGCCCATCATCGGACGAGTTCACGTAGCCTACATTCCCAACGGACGGGTAATTGGACTGTCTAAAATTGCCCGCATTTGTGAAATGCACGCCCGCCGCCTGCAAGTTCAAGAGCGACTCACCGCCAGCATTGCCGAAACCCTACAATCTGTGTTACAACCCCAAGGAGTCGCGGTCGTCGTCGAGGCCACTCATATGTGTATGGTGATGCGGGGAGTTCAAAAACCCGGTTCCTGGACAGTCAGTAGTGCTATGCGAGGCATTTTTGCCGAAGACGCACGCACCCGCCAAGAGTTTATGAGTCTGATTCGCCATAATCCCGCCTTCCACTAAACTGACCGATAGGGAATCGGGAATAGTAGAACAGAGAACGCCACTTGCGGATTGCCCGCACATTGTTTTTTCGCTCCTGGGAGGGGTTAGGGGTGCGTTCTCCTCGTTCCGGTTTTCCCGATTCCTTTCTCCCCCCTCTTGCCTCTTGCCATCCCCTC
>SIHH01000039.1 GCA_004299065.1 Phormidium sp. SL48-SHIP
CGTTGTTAGGTCCATTTTTTGGACTCTTCTCCCGCCGTGACTAACAGCCGACGGCCTTCTTTCCCCCCATTCCCCATTTCCTGTTCCCCCTCTTGCCTTCTCTTCCCCTCTTGCCTCTTGCCTCTTGCCTCTTGCCTCTTGCCTTTTCTTCCCCCATTCCCTTCTAATGACCCAAAAATTCAACTCCTTTGACGCCTTTTATCCCTATTACCTCGAAGCCCATGAAAACCCCATTTGTCGGCGACTCCATGTTTTAGGGCTTGTCGTCGCCATTGGGGCGATTCTCTACGCCATCATCACTCAAACTTGGTGGGCCTTGGCGATCGCCCCCGGCTTCGGCTATCCTTGTGCCTGGCTAAGTCATGGAATTTTCGGGAAAAACGTCCCAGCCACCTTCGGCCACCCTTTCTATAGCTTCAAAGGGGGGATTCTCATGTATCGAGATATGCTAACCGGCAAAGTTCCCTTCTAATGTCTTCGCTCAAAACTCTCTCGCCAAGACCCCAAACGCGATTTTATCTGACGCCAACGCTTTGACTCAATCCGCCACAGACCCTATATATATGGCGGCACAGATTCCCATGCTTCAATAGTATGTCAATACCCAGCAAAAGTCAAGGGATTTTTCAAGAAATTTTGCCCAAAAAACATCACCTCAACCGGTCAGGGGGAGAACACTCCCAACATTGCCAATCGCCCGAAGTTGGATGATAAAACCCCAGCCGAAAACTATGAAGAAAATAGCCACAATCGCCGGGAACCGGATAGGTTTGCGTCTCAGGATGGACCCTTAAATTCAACCCACCTCCCGGAGTATAAAGCGGGTCGCCCAACAGCGGATGGCCCACCGCCGCCAAATGAATACGAATTTGATGCGGTCGTCCCGTGAGGATTTTCACCTCCAAGAGAACCCCATCCTCCCGTCGCGAGACCACCGTGACCTGACTTTGCGATCGCACTCCCGCATCCGTCGCCCCATAGACCGTTCCCAGCGTTGGATGAGGGAGTTTCCCAATCGGTTGATGGATGCTGAGATTCCCATGAGACCAATCCCCCACCCAAGCCCGATACACCTTAACCATCTGGCGATTACGCAATTGCTGACTCAACCGCGATCGCCCCCGAGAGGACTTGGCCCACAGCATAATCCCCGACGTTCCCCGTCCCAAACGATGAATCGGGGAAACCTGCGGATATCGCCGTCGCAACTGAAACAACAACGTATGCTGCAAAAAACCCGCCCCAGGGAGAACCGGTAACCCCGACGGTTTCCTCACCAACAGCAAATCCTCATCCTCATACAAATAATCCACCCCTAACGGAACCTCCGGTTCTCGCCAAGGAGGGCGATGATAACTCAGACATTGGCCCCGTTGTAGCCGCGTCTCCGGCGTTGTCCGTTGGTCATCCAAACGAACCTTACCCGCCAGGATGCGATCGCGCCACATCTCCCGCGTCGAATGGCGATAGCGTTGGGCATAATAGTCTAAAACCGTCAGCCCCGATGCAACCGAACCCAGGCGGTCAGTATAAATCCAACCTTCATTCACCATTCAATCCTCAGCAAAAATCAGCATTTCCTAACATAAATCCCCATTTCAGCGAATCTTCCCCCCTAACCCTGATGTCATCCCAACAAGCCGCCACTTTTTTTGTGATACTACTAGAGAGATATGCAGAGTGGGCGATTCATGGCGAACTTAGAACACCTCTCCATCCTGAGACAAGGAGTCGAGACCTGGAACCAATGGCGAGAGATCAACCCTCACCTCATCCCCGACCTCTACGACGCAGACCTACGCAATTATCCCCTACAAGGGGCCAACCTCAGCCGAGTCGTCCTCGGTAAAACCTCCCTCAGCCTCGCCCATCTCCAAGGGGCCAACCTTTTCCAAGCCGACCTCTACGAAGCCGACCTCTTCCGGGCCAACCTGCAATCGGTCAACCTACAACAAGCCTACCTCTGTCGCGCCAACCTCTATCGGGCCAACCTCAGCCACAGCCAACTACAACAGGCCCGCCTCGGACGCAGCGACCTCACCAAAGCCAACCTCAACCAAGCCAACCTCGCCCATACCAGCTTCACCGAAGCCAACCTCAGCCAAGCCAACTGTCAAGATAGCGACTTCAGTTACGCCTTCCTCAAATCCACCCGCGTCTATGGAACCAACTTCGACAACGCCGACCTCACCGGAACCTGTCTTCAAGACTGGCAAACTGATAATTTAACCCAACTCGATAGCGTCATTTGCAAATACTTTTATCGCAGTTATAACATCTGGGACAACAAATTTATCCAACGTTATCCCGCCTCAGAACAAGAGTTTCTCGCCCCCGGAGAACTGGTGACCTGCCTCAATCCCAAGTCCATCACCCTGGACTTAATTTTCTCAGAACCAATGTGTTTCAAATCCCTCTTAACCAGCCTAGACAGTCTTAGCCAAGACCGCAAATCCGTCATTCCCCAAGCCTTAGAACAACAAAAAGACGGTAGCTTATTACTGCGAATTTCCGTCGCAGAAACCGCCAACCTTGACTCTATTAAACAAGCCTTTTGGACTGAATATAACCGGCTGCGCCAATCCTCAAAACTACGGTCTAATAGGACAGATTACGCCCCCAACCTATCTGCCCTATTACACATCTTAGCTAACCCTTAAAAACTAAACGTCGTCCGGATCACACCAATGAGGGCATCATCATTATCCGCATTGTGATTCGGTGCCGTCAGCCAAATCAACGCCGGAGTAACCGTGATATTTTCATTCAGTTGCAAGGAATAGAACCCTTCGATATGCAGCGACGTATCCGGGTCATCACTGAGTCCTGAATTACGCAAACCTGAACTGACTCCCGTCACTTTCGGTTCCTGTCCGACCACAATTCCCGCCAAATTTCCCGGCAGAAGTAAATCAGGAAACGCCAGAGTGACCGCCCAGTTCCAATTATCGAAACTGCCGCGATCGATCTGTCCCCCCAGCGTCGAGAGCGTTTGCGTATTCACATAATTCACCCAACCCCCGAGAGCAAAATTATCCGAGACCTGGAACGACCCCTGCAAGCCATAGGCATTACTCACCGTGGGAATGGCATCATTGGTCGCCCGTCGCAGGTTCGTCAGAACACTACCCGTGTTCATCTCCTGGTTATAGGCATTGATATAGGTTAGGGCAAACTCCGCGCGATCGCTCGGAGTGAAGGTTAACTGGGCCATCGCACCATAAGACCCATTAAACAGGCCCGCCCCACGATTGGGATTACCACTATCCCCAGCCAAATACCCCGCACTCAACGAGAGGGCATCACCAATGGGATACTCGACCCCAATTCCAGAACCATCCATCAGATAATACATCGAGGCCCGAGTCCCAAAACGCGATAACGCCCCGCTACCGCCATCCCCATCCAAAAAGGGATTCACCGTCGAGGCGATATCATCAGCCGCCCCCGCATTGGCAATTAGGGCCACATTCGCCCCTGCCAAGGGAAACTGATACAACAGGGCATCTACCTCAACCGCACCCTCGCTATCATCAGCAAAGAACAAATCCCCTTCGGGATATCCCGTGGATACATTCGAGAAGGCGGGGATATTGCTGCTTTGCAGACGAGTCAGCAACAAATCTTCTCCCGTAAAGCTCGTGTGGAACTCCAAGCGGCTACGATAACCAAAGGCGGGAACTTGGTCAATGTCATTGCCCGCGAAATTATCTCCAGCCGTAATCCCATAGACGGCAAAGATGGCTTCTCCTTCCAACTTGGTTGTTGTGGAGAATTGATTGGCTTCGAGTTCCGAGGTGCGGGCCTCTAAGCCATCGACACGACCTCGCAACGTCGCCAATTCAGCGGCAAATTCTTCTTGCAAGCGACGAATGGTAGCTAAGTCAGTCGGGTCCAGACTCTCCTCGTCACCGATAATCGCCACAATCTGATCTAAACAGGCATTCAACCCAGCGGCAAACTCGTAGCGAGTCATGAAGTTGTTGCCGCGAAAGGTTCCGTCAGGATACCCGGCGATACAGCCATAGCGTTCGACTAAAGACTGTAAGGCTTGAAACGCCCAATCCGTCGGTTGCACATCGGACAATTGCGAGACGGAGGTCACTTGACTCAGTAACATCGGGCGATCGCCCCCGTCAAGCTGTTTCGCCCCAACCTCTTGAGCCTGGGCTATATTGGGGATACCCAGCACACTCACGGCACTCAAACCCCCACCTAATGCGGCCCACCACAGTTTAGACATAGAATTTCCGACACTCCCATTGAGTTGAGTATCGTTTGATTCTAGGCTAGTTGACAATGAGAGTCAATCTCATGGGGAAGGCAAGAGGCAAGAGGCAAGAGGCAAGAGGGGAAGAGAAGGCAAGAGGGGGAACAGGGAACACCGGAACTGGGAACAGGGGAAGAGAAGGCAAGAGGGGGGTGGAGGGCAAAACAGGTTTCGTCCTCCACGTCGATCCCTTAGTTAACTTTGGCTTCTCCCCCTTCTAAACCGAGGGATTCGAGCATTTCCTTGTCCTTTTCTGGGGGTTGACCCATCGTCGTTAGATAATGGCCAATTAACATGGCATTTAACCCCGATTTTAGACCTAACGCCTGTAACTCACCCATGACCGCTTCTCGTCCACCGGCATAGCGGAGAATGCGCGTCGGGAGAATCAGACGGAATAGGGCGATCGCCTTGAGGGCCTCATAGGCATCCAGGCGATCGCGATCGCCTAGGGGCGTTCCTTCACGGGGATTGAGTAAATTCAGTGGAATCGACTCCACCTCTAACTCCCGCAGGGCAAAGGCTAAATCGATGCGATCGCCCCACGACTCACCCATCCCCAAAATGCCCCCCGTACAGGCTTGAATCCCGGCGGATTTGAGGTTTTTTACCGTCTCGACGCGATCGCGCCAACTGTGGGTACTGACAATCTCCGGGAAAAAGTTTTCCGAGGCTTCCAAATTATGGTTGTAGCGTGTCACGCCAGCTTCGGCTAAGCGTTGGGCCTGTTCCGGCGTCACTTCCCCGAGGGCGCAACAGGGTTTAATCTGAGTTTCGGCAATAATGCGGCGCACCGTTTCCAGAACCTGCTCAAACTCTTGGGATTTGGGACTACTATACTTCGGACCGCGCCCCTGAGACACCAGACAAAACCGCTTCGCCCCCGCCAATTCTGCCGACTTGGCCTGGGCTAAAATCTCCTCAGGAGACTTCAGACCATACACCGGAGACTCTTTGCCCGGATGATGGGCTGATTGGGAACAAAAGCCACAATTCTCCGAACAACTGCCCGATTTAACATTGACAATACTGCATAAATCCACCACATTACCGCAGCATTCCTGACGCACGCGATCGGCCGCCGCGCAGAGGAGGAGAATGTTCTCGGTTCCCTCAATCTCCGTTAACTGCTGTGCCGTCTCGCGATCGAGGGCCTCGCCGGCGATAATGCGATCGGCCAATTGATTTAACCAGACCTCCAACGCCGTGCGATCGCTCGCAGAATTGGGGCTTAAGGTGGGGATGGAATCAGTTTTCGTCAGGGGGGTATGAACCACAGTCAATCTCTCCATGCAGCGCGGTACGCTCCTCAAACGGGAGCATTGCTGATTCTACCATCCCATCGAAACCTCACGGGAGCCGCCCATCCCTACACCGACGCACTAACAGAAGTTGCAAACAGGTCTAACGCCTGCTTCGCCGCCCCTAAATCAAAGGGAAAGGGCAACGTCAGCGGTCGATAATCCCGAGGATGAGGGTCCCCATGACGCAACACCGCATTCACCAACACACAGGGGTCATCGCTCAAATTAATCGCCCCATGAGGAACCCCCGGCGGAATTTGCACCACCTGAGGCTGTTGCTGACTCAGCGCAATATAGCGATAACGGCGATTTTGCAAAATCACCAGCACCAAACTGCCCCGAACCACCAGCAATTGGTCGGTCTGGCCATGATGGACAAACAAATCATCAATCGTCTGAGGCGCCACCTGCACCAGCATCGTCTCGTGGCTAGACTGGGGCGTGTAGAATTGCGCCATTCCTCCCTGGAACGAGTCCAAGGTGCGGATTTCAACCTGTCGTACAAGAGCCATAGGTCACTGTCCTGGGTTGATGAGGTCTATACCAATCCTAGCGCTTTATTTTTTAATTTTTGTGACGACAGCAACAAAATAGGCACAAACTATGATAAGAGTCGCTTCTGCGACCCGGCCGGCCAAAGATAGGCCGGCTCTCACCCTAAATGAGCATCTTGAACGCCTGACCCCAACTGATAAAGTAGAATGGCTAAAGGCGGTACAACTTTATTTTTAAATCGGAGAACGAATCATGCTCGATCTCAACACTCTTCAAAAGGATATCAACGAATTACCTGAAGAAGCACAGACCTTACTCGCAGATTTCATTGATTTACTAAAAAGAAGACACTCTACCGTGAAAAAACAGGAGATTAACCCCAACCAGAGTCACAATCAGCAACGGAGTAGCCTAGAAATTCTAAGAGACGCTGATTTAGTCGGCTGTATCAGTTCGGAACCTGGACTCTCTAGTGATTACAAATCTGTGATACAACAAGACGTAGACTCGAAGTATGATAATCGTTGACACAGGATTCTGGGTGGCCGTATTTAATGAGAAAGACCGCTATCACGAAAGCGCCAAAAATACCTTATCTCAATATCCTTATGAAGAACTAATCACCACCGGGTCAGTTTTAACGGAAACCTCTCACTTACTTTTAAAACGTTCTTCAACCATTTATCGGGGCGTTCAGAACCAGATTAAATTCTTGTCAATTTTTCAGCTACACCCCCAACAGTTTAAATTATTTGAGCTTCAAGCGACTCATTTAACTCGCATCACAGCGTTAATGGAAACCTATCAAAATCTACCCATGGATTTAGCGGATGCCTCCCTAGTTATTCTAGCAGAAGAATTAGGAGAGGGGCGAATTTTTTCGATTGACAACCGAGATTTTAATGCCTATCGATGGAAAAATACACAGCCTTTTCAAAATTTGTTTCAGCGAGTCTAGTGAGGACTTGAACCTATCAAGTTGCCCGGAAAACATGAAGACGGTCAAGCCTGGTCGAGCCGTCGTCTTAGCCTCGCCGCCAAACCTTGACCGTGCCATCCGCCGTCCCACTGACGATCGCCTGACCATCCGGACTCACCGCCACCGCCATCACCGCATCACTGCCATCACAAAACGACGCGATCGCCCCTTGCCGTCGCAGACTCCAGAGCTTCACCGTGCCATCAGAACTGCCACTCACCACCGTATCCCCATCCGGACACACCGCCAACGTCGTCACCGAGCCAGCATGACCCTCCAGCACCCCTTGTAACTCCCCAGTCGCCAGATCCCAGACCTGAAGCGTGCGATCGCGACTCCCACTCACCAGCAACGTCCCCTGGGCCGCCAACGTGATCGCATTCACCGGAACCGGCATGTCCGTCAACTGGCGATCGCGATGAAAGCGGCCCGTCTCCGTCTCAAAACCCCAAACCACAATCGAGCCATCAGCCCCCGCCGTCAATAACTGCCGTCCATCCGGGGTAAAACACACCGCCTCAACCCGGCCCTGATTCACCTGAGCGCGATCGCACAGCGTCGTACTAATGCGACGACGCTTCGGAGAAACGCGCACCTGCCAAACCTGCACATCCCCCTCAAACCATCCACTAGCCACAAAGCGACTATCGGGACTCATCGACAGCGATCGCACCGACCCCGCCGTCTCCGTCTCATCCACCAGAGTATCCCCTAAAAACAACGTCCCATCCCAAGGTTTCTTCGCCGTCGGGCGGAACTCACGTAGCCCCTGAAGATCCCATAACTTCACCGTCTTATCCCAACTCCCACTCGCCAACAACGAACCATCAGGACTCAACGCCAAACTGCACACCGGACTCTCATGGTCCATCAACGCCCCCACCAACTCCCCAGTTTTCAGATGCCAAACCTGAATCGTGCCATCAAAACTGGCCGCAATCAACAACTCCCCATCCGGCGTAATCAACAAATCACTCACCCAATCCTGACACTGATCGAGCGTAAACAGACAATCCCAAACCTGTTGCGGCAAACCCTCAGACCCCGACCTCGACTGAAACTGCGGCAGGCCCACCTCCCGGCCAGCGGCCACATCCGTCGAGATCTCCTCCGTCTTGTCCCTCTCAGGCCGATGAATCTTAGGGGAAATCGTCGGAGAGGGCGCCGAATCCCTGCGCTCATCCCTCAGCGAATCCCTCAGCGAAGAACCGGCCGCCGAACTGGGAATCGTCGTCCCTGACGGACTCGGCGAAGACACTCCAGGCTGCAACGGCAACGAGGGAGTTCCAGTTCCCTCTCGTCTTCCCGTCCGGCCTTCAATCGAAAACGTGGGAACCGGGGCCGGCGTTGGACTCGGCAACGTCTCTCGCGTCGGGGTGTCTCGATGGGTCGCGAACGGCAAGTTCACCGTACTCGCCGACCCACGAGAGCGCTCTGGACGCGGTTCTGAGGTCTCCACCCGGGTCTGCGACGTCTCTGACTCAGACGCATCAGACTCCTGACTCACCTGAATCGGCACCTCAATCGGAATCGTCGTCTGCCACTGTTGTCGCAGTTGGCTCAACTCCTGAGATAACTGAGTTAAGCGAGTCTCCAAGCCATCGAGACGTTGAGGAACCGGCGAATGATTGAGATAATCAATCGTCTCAGCTAAGGTCATTTGTAGCCGATCATATTGCCCCTGAAGTTGATGGTACTGCTGCGTCACCTCTTGCAGCCTCTCGTCAGTGGCCCTGGCCGACAAATCCAACGGTTGCGGCGACCCCCCCCGAGACGACACAGACGAACCCCTCCCCGACTCAGGGATAGAGTTGTAGAGCCGATCAAACTCCTGGCCCACCTGATCCTGTAATTGCATCACCGCCGTCATGGCCCGATGATTGAGCATCACCTCTAAACGGCGGCGATTGATTAAATTCAGCAACAGGCACAGCGACAGGGGAACCCCAGCAAAGACCATCCGACTCGACACCACCGCCACCAGCGTTCCGATGACAGTACTCAACCAGCAGAGATATTCAGCAACTTCGAGTTGATTGGGCGATCGCATGAGTAGCAGAAACTAGCGAGGGAGCAGAGACAGCACAAAGACTGCCATGATCTTGAGTATTTTGCCCGAGCCATGTCACGGGCGATCGCCCAATTGTAGGGCCATATCCGGCCAATTCACCCCCTCCTTTTGACGGAAACCGCTCCCATTTGGGCGATCGCCCCATAACCAACCCCTCTCTAAAACCCAGATTCAAAACATCCCCTAAAAAATCGCCTAAACTGGGAAAACGGGACATCTCTCTCCTCAAACCCATCTCACATTCCCCTCGAACACCTCCCTCCCACCTCCATCTATGACAGTTTCGACCTCCCTTTCCATCCCCTCCCCCGCCATGCTTCACCAGCGTCTGCGCCCTGAAATTCGCGATCTTCAGCCGCAACTGGTGCAATGGCGGCGACATCTGCACCAACGGCCAGAACTGGGGTTCCAAGAACAACTCACCAGCGAGTTTGTGGCCGAAAAACTCAGCGAGTGGGGCATTGACTATCAACGCGGAATTGCCAAAACCGGCATTGTTGCCGTCATCGAAGGAACCCAGCCGGGACCCGTTTTAGCCATTCGCGCCGACATGGATGCTTTACCCATTCAAGAAGAAAACGACGTTCCCTACAAATCCCGTCACGACGGCAAAATGCACGCCTGCGGTCATGACGGCCATACCACCATCGCCCTAGGAACCGCCTATTACCTCAGTCAGCACCGAGACTTCCCCGGAACCGTTAAACTGATTTTCCAGCCCGCAGAGGAAGGGCCAGGGGGCGCAAAACCCATGATTGAGGCCGGGGTGCTGAAGAATCCTGATGTCGATGCCATCATTGGCTTACATCTGTGGAATAGTTTACCCCTGGGAACCGTGGGCGTTCGTCCGGGGGCGCTCATGGGAGCGGTGGAACTGTTCCGGGCTAAAATTCTCGGTAAAGGGGGTCATGGGGCCATTCCTCATCAAACCGTTGACGCGATCGTCGTTGGCGCTCAAGTGGTGAATGCCTTGCAGGCGATCGTCTCCCGGAATGTAGACCCCATCAACGCCGCCGTCGTCACCGTCGGAGAATTTCACAGTGGTTCTGCCCTAAATGTTATTGCCGATACAGCCGAGTTGGGTGGAACAGTGCGTTACTTTAAACCAGACTATGAGGGCTTTTTTGGTCGCCGCATCTCCGAAACCCTAGCCGGAATTACCCAAGCCTATGGCGCCAGCTATGAACTGGACTATTGGAAGCTCTATCCGGCGACCATTAACAACCCCGAGATGGCGGAGTTGGTGCGCAGTGTCGCCGAACGGGTGATTGAAACCCCCGCCGGGGTGGTTCCCAATTGCCAAACCATGGGGGGAGAGGATATGTCCTTTTTCTTGGAGGCGGTTCCCGGTTGCTATTTTTTCCTCGGTTCAGCCAATCCTAACCAAAACCTCGATTATCCTCACCATCACCCCCGCTTTGATTTTGATGAAACGGCGTTGGCGATGGGAGTCGAGATGTTTATTCGTTGTCTGGAAAAGTTCGGCGATCGCCCCTAACCTTGAACTTTCTGAACCTCGGGTGCGGCGGTTGCGCGGCTATCTTGCACGCAGGGAATTTCGATGACAAACTCGGTTCCTTGACCTCGTTGCGAGAGACACATCAAAGAACCATTATGTTTTTCAACGACAATGGAATAGGCGATCGCCAACCCCATTCCGGTTCCCTTGCCAATAGGTTTGGTGGTAAAAAAGGGATTGAAAATCTTATCCCGAACCGCCTCTTCCATCCCTAAGCCATTATCGGCGATGGAGATCCGCACCCGATTCTCAGCAACCCGACGGGTAGTAATCGTAATCGACGTCGATTCCCGACGATCTCGCTTCTCTTCGAGGGCATCAATGGCATTCGCCAACAAATTCATAAATACCTGATTCAGTTGCCCCGAATAACATTCCACATTCGGCAACTCTCCATAATCCCGAAGAATCTCAATCGCCGGGCTACTAGAGCGCACTTTAATGCGGTTATGGAGAATCATCAACGTGGTATCAATCCCATCATGAATATCCACCGCTTTTAACTCCGCCTCATCAATGCGAGAAAACTTCCGTAAACTCAAAACAATCTCGCGAATTCGCTCAGCCCCCACCTGCATCGATCGCAGCAACTTAGGCAAGTCTTCAATCAAGAAATCGAGTTCTAATTCCTCCAAAGTCTCTTGCAACTCGTCATCGGGATCCGGGTATTTATCTTGATAGGTTTTGATGATTTCTAGCAAGCTAGAGGTATAATCATTGGCGTGAGTTAAATTACCAAAAATAAAGTTAACCGGATTATTGATTTCATGAGCAACACCCGCCACCAATTGCCCCAAACTCGACATCTTTTCACTCTGAATCAGTTGAACTTGAGCCGTTTGTAACTCCTGAATCACTTGATTGAGTTTCGCCGTCCGCTCACTCACCCGTTGCTCCAACAACAGATTTTGTTGTGCCAACTCTTGCCCAATAAAATAGAGCTTCAGATGCAGACGCACTCGGGCTAAAACCTCCTCTTGTTGAAACGGCTTCGTGATATAATCCACCGCACCGAGGGATAAGCCCTTCACCTTATCCACCGTATCAGCCAACGCACTGGTAAAAATAATGGGAATCTCCTGAGTGTCGGGATTAGCTTTCAGGCGGCGACAGGTTTCAAAACCATCAATTCCCGGCATCATAATATCCAACAAAATCAGATGAGGCGGAGCATAGTTGACCTTATCGATAGCACTCGTGCCATCTTGAGCCACCAACACCTCAAATCCCGAACTATCGAGAAAATCCGACAAAACATCCAAATTAGCTGGATTGTCATCGACAATCAAAATTGTGCCGTAGTCAAGCTGTTGTGAGTTCATACCGAGCTAAATACTGTCAAGTGGTAGAAGAGGGCGTTGAATGATTAACCGCCGGTGGAAGCCAAGCTGTAAATCGTTCTGGCGTAGCCAAAAACGTCTCAGCCTCCTGAGGCGGAAGTGGACGCGAGAACAAATAACCCTGAGCCAGTTCACAGCCCATGGCTCGCACAATCGCCAACTGCGTGGGGGTTTCAATTCCCTCCGCCACAGCATCCATCCCCAGAGCGTGGGCCAGAGTGATGATGGTATGGACGATTTCATTGCCATTTTCACAGATGCCGTTTGACTTCTCTTGTAAACGAGCAACAAAGGCTTTGTCAATCTTAAGGGTATGGACGGGAAACTCATGTAAACGGCTTAAGGAGGAGTATCCAGTGCCGAAGTCATCAATACAAAGGGATAATCCTAATTCTTGAAGTTTTCGGAGAATATCAAAGACTTGGGCGTTACTTTGGAGTAAACAGGTTTCAGTGATTTCCAGTTTGATACAGCCTTGAGGGAGTTGCACTCCCATTAAAACATTTTCGATCAGTTCGACCAGTTGGGGTTGCATTAGTTGAATCGTGGAGAGGTTGACATTGAGCGTCAAATCCTGTAGATGCGGAAACTGCGATCGCCAATCCGACAACTGCTGACACGCCTCCCAAAACACCCAACTTCCCAGTTGATGAATTAGACCAATCTCTTCACTAATCGGGATGAAATCTACCGGCGAAATGAGGCCCTTTTCAGGATGATGCCAACGTAACAAAGCCTCAAAACCGCGAATTTTTCCAGTGTCCAGACAAATCAGCGGTTGATAATACAAACTAAACTCATTATCAACCCCCGCCCCCTGGCGATGGGAACCACTCCCTTGCCAATGCTCTTGAATCACCAGTTTTTGTTCAACCGCATGACGCAAATCATTTTCTAACTCCAAACGTAACTTGGCCCGAGCCTGCATTTGCGGATTAAAAATCGCATAGCGTCCCCGCCCAGCTTGCTTAGCTTGATACATCGCAATATCGGCATCTCGCAGCACATTTTCACAATGGAGATACTGAGCATTCTTGAGAGCAATACCAATACTCGCATTCGTAAACACCTCATAATTGTTGGCCAAATGAAACGGCAGCGAAAACTGACGTTGAACCTGCCGAGCCACCTCCAAAACCTCCTCCAACCCTGAGATATTTTCCAAGAGAATCACAAATTCATCCCCCCCCAAACGAGAGACCGTACTGATACCCACCCCAGGAAAATCAGGACTCAAATGAGCTAACGTTTGCGAATCATGTCCGAGAGTGGCCAGAAGTCGTTGGGCCACCGTTTCGAGTAACGCATCCCCCGCCAAATGGCCCAGACTGTCATTAATGACCTTAAAGCGATCGAGGTCCAAAAATAAGACCGCAAACTCCGGAGAATTGGACGTATTATGGATGAGTGTATTGAGTCGATTCATCAACCAAACCCGGTTCGGGAGTCCCGTCAGAGAATCATGAAGTGCATCATGAGCTAACTGTTGTTCCCGTTGTTCTAACTCCCGTTGCGTCACTTGCAGTTGATGAATCGTGTCTTCGAGTTGATGCGTGCGATCGCCCACCAACTTCTCCAACTGCTGATTCTGGTTGGCCAGAGAATCCGTTAAACGGCGTAACTTGAGATGCAACTGCACCCGAGACAAGACCACATCCTCATAAAAGGGCTTGGGGATATAATCGACCGCCCCCAAACTTAACCCCATCACCTGATGCTCAATATCCGATAACGCCGTCATAAAAATCACCGGAATATCCGCCGTATCCGCCATTTCCTTCAAGCGGCGACAGGTTTCAAACCCATCAATTCCCGGCATCATCACATCCAAACAAATCAAATCCGGTGGATCATACTGAGCCCGTTCGATCGCACTTTGGCCATCCCGAGCAATGAGAACTTCATATCCAGACCGTTCAAGTAGATTAGAAAGGACCTCCAAATTGGCTGGATCATCATCAACGATTAGAATCGATTGGGTTGCCGTCGGGATTGCATTCATCAGAAGTTTGAGTTAGGACCGATTCAGTAGCTCTAAAATAGCCTTGTCTTGATAGCCACGAGCAAGTTGGTTAAGCTGTTGCACAAACGGTTCTAATTGAGGATTGTCGAGCCGGAACCGGTCGGCCACCTCGATTAACCGTTTCAGACTGCCGCGTTTCGCCAAATGCGTTAACTCATCGAGCTGTTGGGAGTCGGGAAACACCATCGGCTCCGCATCGAGGACAGGTAAGGTTCCGGCCGCCTGGGAGAGTTCCCGAGCCGGCTCATAGATCCATTCTAAATTGAGATACTCTTGCAGGCGTGCCAACAAGATCTCCGTATCGATGGGTTTCCCGATAAAATCGTTGCAACCCGCCGCAAAACTGCGATCGCGCTCCTGAACCAACGTACTCGCCGAAGCGGCAATAATCGGCAGATGAGCCAAGGCGCGGTTCGCCCGTAATTGACGAATCAGCTCAAACCCATCCATACCGGGCATCACTAAATCCGTTACCACTAAGTCCATCGGTTGTTCAAGAGCTAGGCTGAGGGCCGGTTCTCCATGTTCAGCTTCGAGTACCTCAAACCCTAACTCAGCTAAGAAATGGCATAGCGTCAGCCGATTGGCCGCCTGATCATCAACAATCAGGATGCGACGGCGTGGTCCCTCATAGCCGCGATAGAACGCCAACCCAGTCTCCGACTCATCCTCCAACCCGGTTGAGGCTTGAGGGAACCAGAGTTCAAACGTAAAACAACTTCCCTGGCCCAACTCACTCTCAGCCTGTAAATGTCCCCCCATCTGATGGACAATTTTTTGGCTAATGGTTAAGCCCAAACCCGTTCCCTCAGAATGGAAGGAGGGATCACTCACCTGTTCAAACGGTAGAAAGACCCGCGAGAGCTGTTGAGCACTCATACCAATCCCCGTATCTCGCACCGCGAAACGAATTAGGCTGCGATCGCCCGTCGCCTCAGACGCCGACTGAACCCGAGACACCTCAAACCTGACCTCTCCCACCTCAGTGAACTTAATCGCATTCCCCAACAGATTAATCAGAACCTGACGCAACCGCTTTTGATCGCCAATAATCGCCTTCGGCAGGGTTTCAGCCGCCTCACAGACAAAGGTCAACCGCTTCTGAGCCGCCTTCAGTTCAAACATTTGGACCACCGTGTTCAGGAAATTGGCCAGAGGAAAGGGATTATAAACCAGGGCCATCCGCTGGGCTTCCAACTTGGAAAAATCGAGAATATCCTCAATCAGCGTCAATAAATGGGTTCCACATTGATGAATCACCTCCACCCCATTGAGAACCGCTGGGGGAAGATAGGCTTGGCGTTTAAAGATCTGACTATAACCGAGAATGCCGTTGAGGGGGGTTCGTAATTCGTGACTCATATTCGAGATAAATTCACTTTTAGCCCGGTTTGCCAAATCAGCCGCTTCCTTAGCCTCTCGCAATTCCACCTCCGCCCGTTTACGCTCAGTACAATCGTTCCCAACCGCTAGAATTTCCAATAACGTCCCATCGGGATTCAAGATAGGCTGGTTGGTCCAGAGAACCCAAACTAGGGTTCCATCCCGACAGACATTGGGATCTTCGCGAGTTGTCCGACAATCGGGATTGTCCACTAACTCTTGAGCAAACTGTCGCCAGTCAAAGGTGGTTTCGCTCTCAGGAATAATCACCGACAGCCGTTGTCCTCGTAACTCATCCTTACCATAGCCAAAAAAGGTTTCACCGTAACTGTTGATGAAGGTAATGAGGCCGTCGAGGTTCCAGCGCAGGATAATTGAGTTGGCCGTTTCGACGAGGGTTCGGTATTGCTCCTCTCTCGCCCGCAGTTCCGCTTCAGCCTGTTTCGTTTCACTGATATCGCGGATGGCCGCTTGGATGACAATGCTATCTTCGACTTCAATGGCACTGAGACAGACTTCCGCAAAAAAGGAACGGCCATCGAGTCGCCGGTGAATCCACTCAAACCGTTGTGAACCCGACGCTAAGACCTTTTCAATCCAGTCTTGGGCCGCCGCCTGGGAGGAACGGCCATCGGGTTGATAGGGCGGGGAGAGTCCCCAGGGTGTTAGACCATAAAACTCGTCTTTGCTGGCGACTTTAAACAGCTTCAACGCCGCATGGTTACAATCGCTAAAGCATCCCTCAGACAGTAGGGCGATCGCCTCCTGGGTTCCTTCGGCCAAAAGACGATAGCGGGTTTCTGAGCGATGGAGTTGAGCGGTAATGGCCTGTCGTTCTTGGATTTCTTGCTTGAGTTC
Organism: Phormidium sp. SL48-SHIP; assembly: GCA_004299065.1. Classification (GTDB taxonomy): domain Bacteria; phylum Cyanobacteriota; class Cyanobacteriia; order Cyanobacteriales; family Geitlerinemataceae; genus Sodalinema. Next base: position 16,243 of record SIHH01000039.1, read on the forward strand.
CTGAGTTTGTTCAGCGACGGTGGCTTCTAAATGGAGGTGCGATCGCTCTAAATCATCACTCATGAGATTAAACGAATCGGCTAAATCGGCCACTTCCTGCGGTTGCTGCACCTGAACCCGCCGCGAAAAGTTGCCATCCGCCACATCTCGGGCCGCCTGCTGTAATCGCTTCACCGGGCGCGCAATCCAGTGAGAGGCCCACCAGCCTAACCCTCCCGCCACGGCGATCGCCACCAAACAAATCATCAAGGTTTGACGACTACTCCCGTCAAGATGACCCAAAAACTGGGATTGAGGAATCGTCGTTACCAGAAACCAATCGAGTCCGCCCTCCATCTCAAACGGGGTAACGTTGACAAAATGAGGAACCTCATTGAGACTTAACTTGAGACGCTGCGGCTCATTGAGGTTTTTCCAGGATCCCATTTTGCTCTGGATGCCAATGCTAATCTCGGCAATTTGGGAAAATTGACTGTCCTGGGCCAGAGTGTGCTGCTGAATTTCGTGCAAGAATTGCCCCTGGTCCGGGTCAGAGATCGCCAAGGAGGTCGCTAGAAGTCGCCCTTGGCGATCGACTAAAAAATATTCTCCTTGGTCGCCGAGATGATGATGACGCAGCAGATCATTGAGGGTGATCAGTTCCACCGCAACACTCATCACGCCGAGGGGATTGTCCCTCGGCCCGACGAGTTCCGAAAAGGTAATCAACGGACTTAACGGAGGTAGCGGAGAGATCACCACCTCACTCCAGCCGGGAGTCCCACGACGTAACGTCGTCTGATAGCTGAGAATTGTTTGCGGGTTAAAGTCCCTCAAGCCTTCATCTTCCTCAATAGCCGTCCCCATTTCGTCCACCCATAAAGCTCGCAGGCGGCCATTGCGCCGTTGTAGGGTTAAACTGCGATCGCCGCTTTCCTGAATCACCCCCATCGCATCCCCATTCACATTGACAAAGCCAATGGCCGAGACCAGAGGAAAGGTTTGTAACTGATGCCATAAGAGGGCTTCAATATAGTCAATCGAGGCGGGATCGAGGAGTTGGCTTTCGAGATGGCGGCGATTGAGATGGGAGACCTGAATCAGCGTTTCGAGATGTTCTTCGAGATCATGAAGGGCCATCTCACTCATCTGCTGTTGATGGGCCTGTCCCATGGTCTCACTCGCCAAACGACTATTGCGAGCAATCAGCCACCCCGTCACGCCGACGGCTAAGGCAATTTGCAGGGCAAACGGCGCCACCAAAACCGCTCGCAACGGAATCCCTCGGCGCGGTTGACGGACTCGTGGCGGGCGTATTGAGGCCAAGACATCCGCAGACTTGAAGGGACGTTTCATCTTACCAGCCCCAACTGCCTCGAATGCCTTTAAACGGGCCAACAATGTCTTGAGTAATCCAACCGCCGTAAAAGTCTCCTGGCTGGGCGTCTACCTGTTCGCCTCGGACGTAACAGGCGTCCATTTGACTGGCATAAAAACTCACATAATTGGCGATCGCCGCAAACTCAGGCACCGGATTGGGATAGTACCAGGCCACCTCGGAGGCCCGTTTATCTCCCACCTGAACGCTGTAATAGCGACAGGCCCCTTTCCATTCACAAAAGGTTTGTCGTGGTGAGGAGATCAGACAGTCCTTTTTAATGTCCTCTGGCGGGAAGTAATAGACTGGAGGATGGCTCGTTTCGAGGACTCGCTGGGTTCGTTCGCTATCGGCAATGATCTCGCCATTGAAGACAATCCAGAGACGACCTGAAACCGGTTCTAAGCGAGGCGGCCGGGGATAGTCCCAAACGGATTCTTGTCCGGGTTTCGGTTCGATGCGTTGTGGTCGATTAAACATAAGTCTGATGTCGGTGAAATTCTCGGCTAACTGGCATTTCTTTAGCCTAGCGACCGGGGAGATAAATCGCTAGGGTTAGGGGGTCTTTAGGCGATCGCCGTGGTTCCGGCTAGATAGTCTCGCAGTTGCTGTTCATGGTCATGACAGAGATTACCATAGGGGATCTCCTCTCGGTGAAAGGCTCGCACGTCCAAGACTTCCTGAGTATCTTGCGGGTTAAAGGTTCCCGTCACTTGGGCCGCCACGACAATGGAAATTGAGTGAATCCGGGGATCGCGATCAGGGTGGGAATAGACCCCCACCAATCGCCCCAACTCATGTAACTGTAATCCCGTTTCCTCATACAGTTCTCGCCGCGCCGCCGTGGGGAGATCCTCCCCCCAATCAATCATTCCACCGGGAAGTCCCCAGCGGCCCGTATCCCGCCGCTGAATCAAGACTAATTTCCCCGCATCCTCCCCCTCGATCAGTTCGGCCACCACCGTTGTTCCCGTAATGGGATGGCGAAAAATCACGCCCATGACTGTTTTGATATACCGCCAAATTTGTTGAGCTAACATCTTCATACCCCGCTTATAATGTGCCAAAAAAATGAGTCGTTAATCTTGAACCTTGGGCGATTTTTAGCCTTATAATATTTACTATTGACGATTGATTTGTTCCAACAATTGTTCCGTTCGTTGAACCCATTGCGGTTGATTTTGGACTTGATAGCGATCGCGGGCATAAACTAGCACCTCCCGCGCATTCTCAAAATCACCCTGCTGAATAAACACCAACCCCGCCCCATAATAGGCATTTGCATAGCCTGGATTCGCCTCCCGCGATGCCCGAAACGCCGTAAGCGCCTCATCTAAATCTCCTTCTGCTAATAAAATAGCTCCAAGTTGATAATGCGCTTCCGTATAATTTGGATTGAGAGAAATCGCCTCACGCAATGCCCGTTTTGCCCGTCGAGTTTGCCCTCGTTCTAAATAGAGTAACGCCAAATAATAAGACGGTTCAGGTGCATTTTCCGTATGACGTTGCGCCAAACGAAACGCCGAAAACGCCTCATCCGAATCACCCTGTTGATAATGCAGTAGGCCGAGATTATAGTGAGCAAATCCTAATCGTGGATCTAAGTCGATCGCCCGTTGCAAATACTGACTCGCCCGAGGTAGATTATTAGCTTCGAGGAGAACTGCCCCAAGATTGCCATAGGCCAGGGCAAACCCCGAATCCGTCCGCACCGCCTCTAAAAACGCATCAGCCGCCAGTTGTAGCTCTCCCGACTGTCGCAGTGCCAGTCCAAGATTATAGTACCCTGGAGAAAACTCAGGATCGAGTCGTACCGCTTCCCGGAACGCCGCGATCGCCCCTGGGAGGTCGTTCTGTTGTACCAATTGCAAGCCCTGATTGAGCTGTCGTTCAGCAGCCGAATTCAGAGGAGACGAGTCAAACCCCGGCTGGGCCAATCCAGGGGACTGCCAAACCGGACAGGCCCCCACAACCAACCCAGCCATCGCGATCGCCCCAACCCCCAATCCCAACCATTGACCCCTCTCTCGCCACTCGATTAAGCCCATCACAACCCCTCACCACAGATCAGATCTGACCTCAATTCTAGCGGCCGACCACAAAGGTACGCCCCCACCTCTTCCCCCCTCTTGCCTTTTGCCTCTTGCCTCTTGCCTTTCTTCCCCCTATGACCAGTGCCTTCGATCGCGCCATAATGCAGCGTTGTCTCAGCCTCGCCCGGCGGGCCTGGGGACAGACCGCCCCCAATCCCATGGTGGGGGCCGTGATTGTCCAAGGAGGAGAGATTGTCGGCGAAGGCTTCCATCCCGGTGCCGGCCAGCCTCACGCCGAAGTCTTCGCCCTCCGACAAGCCGGCGATCGCGCCAAGGGGGCCACCATCTATGTCAGCCTCGAACCCTGTAACCACCACGGTCGCACCCCTCCCTGTTCCGATGCCTTAGTTCAAGCCCAAGTGGCCAAAGTCATCATCGGAACCGTCGATCCCAATCCCAAAGTCGGCGGCGGAGGCATCGCCCGTCTACAAGAAGCCGGAATTGAAGTGGTCGTTGGCGTCGAAGAAGCCGATTGTCGCCGTCTCAACGAAGCCTTCTTCCACCGCATCACCCATCAACGACCCTTTGGCATCCTCAAATACGCCATGACCCTCGACGGCAAAATCGCCAGTCAACAGGGCCATAGTCGCTGGGTGACCGGAACCCCCGCCCGGCAACGAGTCCACCAGCTTCGCGGCCAGTGTGAAGCGGTGATTGTGGGAGGCAACACGGTACGCAAAGATGACCCCCATCTCACCTGTCATAACCAGCAATCGAAGAACCCCCTACGAGTGGTCATGAGTCGTCGCCTAGACTTACCCGAAGCGGCCAAACTCTGGGATGTCAGCGAAGCCCCCACCCTCGTCGTCACCGAAACCGGCGTAAAACCCGAGTTTCAGCAACAGTTGCGCGATCGCGGTGTAGAAGTCCTCAGCTATCCCCAGCTAACCCCCACCGTGGTTATGGAAAACCTCTATCAACGGGGAATGATGTCAATTCTCTGGGAATGTGGCGGTCAATTAGCCGCCAAAGCCATCTCAGAAGGGATGGTTCAGAAAATCATGGCCTTCATCGCCCCCAAACTCATCGGCGGCGACTCCGCCCCAACGCCAATTTCCTATCTCGGGTTCAATCAGATGACCGAAGCCCTCCCATTACAGGATCTCCATTGGCAGACGGTTGGCGAAGATTTACTGCTTGAGGGATATCTTTGGGGCAAGAGGCAAGAGGCAAGAGGCATAACCCACCCCTAACCCCTCCCAAGAGG
>SIHH01000341.1 GCA_004299065.1 Phormidium sp. SL48-SHIP
GTCTGACGCTCTCATCGTTCTCATCACCGCCACCTCCGCCGAGGAAGCGCAAACCATCGCCCGCACCCTCATCGAAGAAAAACTCGCCGCCTGCGTCTCCCGGTTCCCCGTCCAGTCCACCTACACCTGGGAGGGTAACCTCGAAGAGGACGAAGAATGGCAACTGATCATCAAAACCCAGCGTCGCCAATTCGATCGCCTACAAGGGCGAGTTCAAGACCTCCATTCTTACGAGGTTCCTGAAATCATCGCCCTTCCCATTGAGACGGGGTCCGCCGCCTATCTTAACTGGATTAGCAGCACAGTTAGCTAAGACCTTGATGGCGGGAGATTTCCCGACGGGCCTCGGCCACAGTTTGGAAAAACTGACTGTACTGCTGATGTCCTCCTCGGAAGACCACATTTAAGGTCAACGGGTCCTCAGTATCCCGGTCATCCCCAGGACCAGACACCACCACAGGAACCTCTTTTCCATTGCGTTCTTGCACCTCCACCTCGATGGCCTTGCGGTTCTTCACTTCGCCGCCACTGCTGTCGACATAGACGGTTAAATTGCCCTTATTCAACCGTCGGCCTAGGTTTTGAATCAGTTGTAAGAAATTGCGATCGCTTCCGCCTCGGCGCACCGTACGGGACTCCCCCTCACCCTCAACAGTACTATTAACCGTATCACCAACCCCAATCATGGTCGGCATCAGTTGCGGGTCAAAATTCGCCTGAACCAGATCCAACAACTCCTCCTCCTGTTTCGGGGCCTGACGGACGCTAAAATCCTCTCCCAGAGGCGCTTTACCGGTACGACGGTGATAATAGCGATTCAACAAGGCCACCACACCGGCCTCTTTAATCGCGCCGCGAATCATAAACTGAAAATCCGTCGTTCCTGAATCGCCGGGTTTGGCAAAGCGGACAATCTCCATTCCCTGGTCATCCCGTCCTAAGTTGGGGGCATAATGGACAAAAAACGAGTCCTCTAAGCCCTGTTGAGCCGCATCAGCCAGGAGATCCTCCATTAAGCCTTGCATCGCTTCCTGAAGGGCCACATAGGTTGAGGTGCGATCGCGGAGCCGCTCATAAAACACATTCAAATTCGCCGTCGGCGAGGCCACATTATCCAACGCCGCCGCCTCAATCAGATGCCGTACCTCTCCCGGAATCTCCGCTTGATGGGCCTGACAGAACTCCTGCAAACAGTGGCGAATCCGTTGGGGAACCTGCTGCAAGAAGGCCATCTCCGCCTCACTCACCCCCGGATGAGAGACCTGTCCATCCCGGTCTTGCCACTGAACGCCTCCGGCCGCCAAACCGGGCAAATAGAGCCGTTCCTGCCGCGTGTAGATGGCGCTTTGGGTCTCTTTTTCGATGATGCGGTTCACCCCTCGCTGACCCAGATGCTCCCCATTGGTCAGCACAAAGAAATGACCGTCAAAGGCCGTCGTCGCCCGCACGTAATCGAGATCCATTTTGCGGCTTAAGGGGTCTTTCACCAACCCCATACAAACGCCATCGAGGTCTTGGATAATCAGCAAATTCTCCACATTGGCGAAGATATTGGCCAGTTTGTCAATATCTAAAGACAAGGCCATTTCATGGAGAAGTAGGTGGGGAGCGGTGTGAGAAGCCGTCATAAAATAAAGAGTGAAAAACAAGGTAAATGTTCGTTAGCCTAGAGAGAATTGGGGAATTCTCTCTGAGAATTGTATCGGTTCAACAATCGAGCCTATACTATCATTTAATAATCATAGCCATTATGAATTGACATAAATCCCATGAGCGAAACAGCCATTGAAAACCTAATCATTATCGGTTCCGGACCCGCAGGCTATACCGCCGCCATTTACGCGGCCCGAGCCAATCTCAAGCCTGTGGTGTTTGAAGGCTACCAGATGGGCGGGATTCCCGGTGGACAGTTAATGACCACCACAGACGTCGAGAACTACCCTGGATTCCCCGAGGGTATCACGGGTCCGGAGTTAATGGATCGCATGAAGGCCCAGGCCGTGCGTTGGGGGGCGCAACTGTATACCGAAGATGTTACCGCAGTTGATTTAACTCAGCGGCCCTTTAGCGTCCGTTCCGACGAGCGGGAGTTAAAAACCCACAGCATCGTCATCGCCACTGGGGCCACGGCCAAACGGCTGAATCTCCCCCATGAAGAGGACTTCTGGAACAGTGGAATGTCCGCCTGTGCGATTTGTGACGGGGCGGCCCCCCAGTTCAAGAATGTGGACTTGGCGGTCATTGGCGGTGGAGATACGGCGGCTGAAGAAGCCGTGTTTCTGACCAAGTATGGCTCTCATGTCCATCTCTTGGTGCGTCGGGACCAGATGCGGGCCAGTAAAACCATGCAGGACCGCGTCTTGAACCATCCCAAGATTACCGTCCATTGGAATACCGAGGCCACGGATGTCTATGGTGAGAATGGCAAGTTGCAAGGAGTCAATCTGATCAACAGCCAAACCCAGGAAACGGGGACATTGGCGGTTCAGGGTTTATTTTATGCGATCGGTCACACCCCCAACACCCAAATTTTCCAAGGACAGATTGATTTAGACGAGGTGGGTTATGTGAAAACCCGCAACGGTTCCGTTGAAACTTCTGTTGAGGGAGTGTACGCCGTCGGGGATGTCCAAGACCATGAGTTCCGCCAAGCGGTTACAGCGGCCGGAAGTGGGTGTATGGGAGCCATGTTAGCCGAACGCTGGCTCTCGGAGAAGGGACTGACGACGGAGTTCCATCAGGACCGAACAGCTGCTGAGGTGACGGAGACGGAACCCGAGGAAGCGGTAGACCCGGCGGAGGTCTATGACATCAACAAGACTCGTCATCGGGGGAGTTATGCGCTGCGGAAGTTGTACCATGAGAGCGATCGCCTCTTAATCGTCAAATATGTCGCCCCCACTTGTGGTCCTTGTCATATCCTCAAGGGGATTTTCGACCAAGTGATTGATGAATATGAGGGACGGGTTCACTATGTCGAGATTGACATCGAAGAAGACCCCGAGATTGCTGAGGCGGCTGGGGTCATTGGAACGCCCACAATTCAGTTGTTTAAAGATAAAGCCAAAGTGGCGGAGTATCGCGGTGTGAAGCAAAAGAGCGACTATCGTCAGGGAATTGACGAGCATTTAGGCTCAACGGCGTCGGTATCTTAGGCTTAGCCAAATTCCCTCGACTCGGTTAGCATGACGTCCAACTACTTTGGCTTTTCTAGCGATATTCCAGCCACCGTTTCCGTCGGCGAATCAATCAATTCGCTTCTGGATGGATGATTGAGGTATCGGCAAAGTGGTTGCCCTCCTGGGGGGAGCGCGTCATACTGGGGAAAGGTCTATGAGGAGAAGCAGCCATGTGGCGGCGACTGTGGCGTTGGCTGAAGCAACTGTGGGCGAAATGGCGCGGGACTTCCCCGCCAGTTGGTGAGTCTCCTCAGACGACCCCAGACTTTGTCTCCCTCAGTGATTCCCGGTACGAGACCCTGTTTTTTGGACTGCTGGACGGTGTAGAGGCGGGATGGACCGCGCAACAGGTGGCAGAACACCTCAAAGGACGGGCGCAAGACCCCTGGTTTCTCAATTGGTTACAGCGGTT
>SIHH01000040.1:0-17698 GCA_004299065.1 Phormidium sp. SL48-SHIP
TTGCCTCTTGCCTATTGCCTATTGCCTCTTGCCTATTGCCTCTTGCCTTCTTATCCCCTATTTTTTGTACGATTCAGACCAACTTTTGCTGTAGTACAAAGAGCGTACAAATTTTGTCCACTGATTCGAGAGGTTAACCCAACACCCACCCCAACTCGTTCCCAAACCGCAACCACCGAGACACGAAAGAGTCCGGGAGCGTGGTAGCCCCGTAATTTTAATCCGGGGCGGAAACGCGACTCGTGCGGCTTTAGCCGCAGTGATATAATTGAATTACCTTCTCGATAACCCGAATGGAAGGGGCTTAACATCCCGTGAGGGCAGACTTGCATTACGCAGAAATGTCGGTAGCAAAGTGGTTCCATCGGCGAGAGATAAAAGGCGATCACAAACAAGTAAAGGGAAGCCTTTGGGCAACCCATAGAGGCGTATTTGACTTCGCCTATGAGTCCGACAAGTCGGAAGTTCTGAAATCCCTCCGGGGAATCCCCGTCGCGTGACTCGCGGGGAGTAGTCAAAAGTCACATCTTCCCAAACCCAAAAAACCTCCCGTTATCTGAGATGACGGGAGGTTTCAAACTCAACGGGGTTCAGCAACACCCCAAATACCGGACCCTAGCGGCGCTTAACATCCTTGGCCATGTTACGGAACATATCCATACTGGTGTCCGTACGGGCGTTACGACGCTCAAAGCTTTCACCGAGACCACCACTACTGCTGGTGTTGGTGCTGCTATTCGCATTCATGCTAGCACCAGGCGTATTTCCCACACTGGGAGTCGGCTGGCTGTTACCAAACTTGCGTTCTTCCATCGACGAGACATCAACTAAGCGTTCGGTTCCACCTTGGTTGAAGTCTTTCTGTCCCTTGGGAAATGTACGGCGCACCTGTTTCGAGGTTCGCATGTAATCGATGTCGCCGTAGGTTTTGGCCGCGTCGTTGTCTAGGAAATAGGCCTGACTCGGCTGTTGTGCCTTAATCGTATTCTGTTCTTGTTGTTTCTTGCGTCCGAAGAGTCCGCGAATAAATCCAGTCATAATATAGCTTTCCCCAGCTGGTGCGTATTGGTATCACTTATCCAAATCATAACAAAAGTTAGCAGAGTTTTCTCATAAATCTTTAAAAAAGTCTAAGATACCTTGAGGCGATCGCCCCAAAATCAACGTCATTGAGGCGGTTTAACGCCCCTCACCGCCTCAATGAGCTATATATTAATTTTTATGAAGATTGGTTTATTTTCGATAAACGACAGCCCCATTGGGGCGCAACCATGATAGAGCGCCCCAACCGAGATTACTCAGCCCCCTCAATCGGCGCAAACCCATGACGCTGGATATTCTCCGTCATCGTGCGAGGTTCAAGGAATTGCAGTAAATAATCGGGGCCACCCGCCTTCGAACCCACCCCAGACAACTTAAAGCCACCAAAAGGTTGACGAGAAACGATCGCCCCCGTAATTCCCCGATTCACATACAGATTCCCCACCTCAAACTCCCGCATCGCCCGGTCAATATGAGACGGAGTCCGCGAATAAATCCCCCCCGTCAGCGCATAATTCGTCCCATTCGCCACCGCCAACGCCTCATCAAAATCGGCAACCTGCAACACCGCCAACACCGGGCCAAAAATCTCCTCCTGGGCGATCGCCGCCTCAGGCGTAACCCCCGTAATCACAATCGGCCCCACAAAATAGCCGGGTTCCGGCGACGATAACTCCACCGCCACCGTTCCCTCCTGCTTCCCTTGGGCAATATATTCACGAATCCGTTGCTGGGCCTTCGCATCAATCACCGGTCCCACCTGAGTTCCCGGCTTCGACGCATCCCCCACATTCAGCGATCGCACCGCCTCCGTCAGCCGATCCACAAACGTCTCATACACCGACTCGAGAACAATCACCCGAGAACAAGCCGAACATTTCTGGCCACTATAACCAAACGCCGACTGCACCACCCCAGCCACCGCCTCATCGAGATCCGCACTCTCATCAATAATGATGCCATTCTTGCCGCCCATCTCCGCAATCACCCGTTTCAAGTGTTTTTGCCCTGGTTGCAACATCGCCGCATCCCGATAAATCTGACAACCCACCTCCTGAGATCCCGTAAACGTAATCATGTGGACATCCCGATGTTTCACCAAATGAGCGCCCACCGTCGATCCCTTCCCAGGAATAAACTGGAACACCCCCTTCGGAATCCCCGCCTCAATCAAAATCTGCGCCAACTTAGCCGCAATCACACTAGAGACTTCCGCCGGCTTCAACAGCGTACAATTCCCCGCCACCAACGAAGCCACCGTCATTCCCGTCGGAATCGCCAAAGGGAAATTCCAGGGCGAAATAATCAAACTAATCCCCCGAGGCTGATAATGATAGCGATTGTTCTCCCCCGGAATATCATAAGCCGTCCCCGTTTGCAGCCGTTCCATCTCCGAGGCATAGTAGCGACAAAAATCGATCGCCTCGGAGACTTCCCCATCACATTCAGCCAGAGGTTTACCCACCTCCAACAGCATCCAAGCGTTGAGTTCATGACGACGCTGTTCCATCAACTCCGCCGCCTTGCGTAAAATGCCGGCCCGTTCGGCGACTGGGGTTTGTCGCCACCCCGTAAACGCCGCTTTGGCCGTGGCCACCGCCTCATCGGCTTGTTCAATCGAAATCAATCCCACCGTTCCCACAACCTCCTCAGGATTCGAGGGATTCAGCGATTGGGCCGTCTCTTGAGTTTGCACAAACTCCCCATTCAGCCAAGGTTGATACGATTGCCCCAACTGTTGCCGCACTTGTGATACCGTCTCCCAAGCGCGATCGCGGATCTCAGCTTGAGCGTAATCGCAATCCGAGGCATTGGCAAAGGGTAACCCCAGCGGGGCAAACTCCGGCTTCTCAGCGTCGAGTTGCGGTGGGGCGATTAACTCCTCAATGGGGCGATTTTCCAGATTCTGACGCAGGAAGGAACTGTTGGCCGTATTCTCCAAGAGGCGACGAATCAGATACGACATTCCCGGTAGCAATTCCCCATAGGGACAATAAACGCGCACCCGGTGGCCCCGCTTGGCCAGGGCCTTGGCTAACTTGTCCCCCATCCCATAGAGAACCTGCATTTCCACCCGTCGCCGAGGAATATTGAGGCTTTCGGCGATCGCACAGGCCAGGGCCTGCGATCGCACATTATGACTACCAATCGCCGCATACAAATACTCGTGATGTTCCAACAACAGCCGTGTCAACCGTTCAAAATTGATATCTGTCGCAGCCTTATCGTTATACACCGGCTGCGGCCAATCATGTTGTTGGGCGCGAATCGTCTCACGATCCCAATAGGCCCCCTTCACCAACCGTACTGTGACGGGGGTTCCTCGTTTCTTCGCCCAGTCAATCAGTCCCTGTAAATCCGCTTCCGACTCCCGCAGATAGGCCTGTAGCGTTACGCCAACATCACTGCGATCGCGAAACTCGGGTTCTAGGAGAATTTTCTTGAGAATCGAGAGAATCAGATCCTTATACTCATATTGCTCCATGTCAAAGTGAACCGCCGCCCCAGTCGCCTGACTATGGCGTAAAATCTCCCGGACGCGATCGCTAACACGATCTTCACTTCCCTGAGCATCGAGAGCATTAAACTGAGAATAAAACGCCGTCAACTTCACCGACACCTGCGCCCGAGGTAACGGTTCACCGTCGGCCTCATCAATTTGCGGAATCGCCCGCCAATCTTGCGCCGCCGCCGCCAAGGTGGTCATTAACTCACGATAGCGCTCAAAATACCGTTGCGCTTCTTGTTCCGTGATCACCGCTTCCCCAAGTAAGTCAATGGTAAACGCCAACTTATCTTTGCGTAGGCGTTTAACCGTTTCAATGACTTTGGGCAGAGTTTCCCCAGAAATATATTTATAGGCCAGCGTTTCAACGCCCGTCGCCACCGTTGTCGCCGCCACTTGTCCGGCCACCGAATCCCCGCCACTGAAGCTAATCAGTTTTTTCAAGGCCTCGGGTAATTCCACATCTTCAGTGGTGAGATACTCTTGCAAATGACGGGCAATTTCCGCTTTACTCCGCAACGCCGGTAAACAGTCAATGAAACGGAACAGTTGCACCCGTAAACCGGGGTTCCCCATGGCCCAATCGAGCAATTTATCGTCCCAGCGCATCTGTTCGCGGACTTTCGCGAAAAATCCACCCGTCTCGCGGGTTGCCGCCAAGAGTTCTCGGGCAATGTCCTGAGTTTTGGCGTCGTAGGGGGTTGAGTTAGAAGTTTGGGTGACCACGATGTAACGACCTTTGGCAATGAGGAGGGTTGGACAATTCGACAGTCTTTTATTCTACAGGACTCGCTGACGATTCGGGTTAGAGAGTTTGAGTCTAAGTTGGCCAGTTCAGACTGACGTTTCCTCTGCGATCGCCTTACGCTTGAACTCATCCTTTAAAATGTCAGGAAATCTTGTTTTTTTCAGGAAATCATGAAAAAGAAGCCATGACACTCTCTCTCGATTTAATTTTGGTTCCCCAAGGGCCGGAATACCAGGCCGTCCAGCGGGCCAAATTACCCATTCCCATCATTGCCATTCCGGCCGGCTTAACGGCCGTCGAAGCGGCCCTAAAAAGGGGTTTACAGCCCCCGCGCGATCGCCACTCACGAGTCTTAGTTTTAGGGTTAGGGGGAAGTTTATCCCCAAACCTAGTTCCAGGCGATGTCGTTCTCTGTCACACCTGTATCAACGGCCAAGGAGACCAGCAACAAGGCGATCGCCATCTCCTAGACCAACTCCAACAAATCTACGACAATTCCCAGCAACCCCTAGCCTATCAAGCCGCCTACAGCAGCGATCGCATCATCCATCGCGCCCAAGACAAACAGCACCTAGCCCAAACCACCGCCGCCGCCGTCGTTGAGATGGAAGGCTGGGCCATCTGGCAACAGTACCCCCAAGCCGCCATGATTCGCGTCATCAGCGACGACTGCCACCATGATTTACCGGACATATCCCAAGCGATCGCCCCAAATGGCAAATTAAACCCCCTCGCCCTAACTCACGCCTTCCTGAAGCAACCAGCCGCCGCTATGAGACTAATCCAAGGCTCCCTCACCGGACTCCGGCAACTCACCCAAACCGCCCATCAACTCACTCCCCATCTCACCCCCTAGATCCCCCCCTCTTGCCTCTTGCCTCTTGCCTCTTGCCTCTTCTCCCCCATGACCCCCCATCCCCTACACCAACGCCGCCGCCGTCTGCGTAGTCGCCGACAACGCAAACGAGTCGGAAGCCTCTGGCGGCTGTTAATTGTCGGCAGTGCCGCCGCCGCCTCGCTGTGGTTCTTTTCCCATCCCAACTGGGTCGTGCGTAGCCCCGAGGACATCAATATCCAGGGCAACCAATGGCTACCCGATCCCCTTGTGCATCAACATCTGGCCATCTCCTATCCCGAAACCTTGCTGCAACTGAATCCTCAGGCGATCGCAACCCGCCTCGAAGCCAACTTACCCATCACCGAGGCCCACGTAAACCGGCAACTCCTACCACCACGCCTAATTGTCCATGTTCAAGAACGCGCTCCCGTTGCCGTGGCCCTCTTACCCCCCCAAACCGACGCGAATGGCGTTATCCAAGAACAAATCGGCCTCCTCGATACCCAAGGCCTCTGGGTTCCCCTAGACAGTCAAGATCTATTTACCCAACTTCCCCACCTGCCGAGTTTACGGGTTCGTGGTTCCAGGCAAATTTACGAATCGTCCTGGCCGCGAGTGTACGCCGCCTTAGAAGCTAGTCCCCTACAGGTGACCGAAATTGACTGGCGCGATCCCAGCCGTGTTATCCTCCACAGCCGCGAATTAGGAGAAGTGCATCTCGGTAGCCTCGGGGAAAACTTCGAGGCCCAACTCGCGGCCCTCGATCGCCTGCGAAATCTTCCCCAAGAGATCGACCTCAACGACGTCGATTATATCGACCTACAAAATCCCGAGGCTCCCTACGTACAAACCCGAAGCCCTAGCCCCAGTCCGTCAGCGTCGGGGGATTGAATGGCCTTGCCAGTTGTTGGTATGATGGGGTATTCTCCGGTCGAGTCGGCGTTGTTTATCTCCTCAATGGGGCGATCGCACGCCCTCAAAACTCGGGTCTTGAACCGGCAACATCCTTACCTAGATATTTCTGAGTTCAAAGACGGAGGCAACCTCTTAAAAATGTTAAACTTCAGACGGATTCGCTCAAGACTCCAATAACCCATCCCTTGATGTCGGTGTTTCCGTCGCCGGTCGTGTCGTAGCAGGTCTTTCGTCCCCGAACTGTCCTTCCCAAGCTGAAGCCAGCTTCTCGGACTCCCTCAAGACGCGATCGCTCCAGATTCCTTGCACCGTACTGTTGACGTTTCTGTTGCCGAACCTCGAAACTTCTTGTTAACTGATTTCGCTCGATTCCAATGACCTCAAACAGTCAACTCGCGTCGCATCCAACCCCCCCTTCTGAGGGACAATCAAATTTTCCAGCCGCCGCAGATAACCCCAACCCCTTCGGCAACGCGGGCTTGTACGGAGAGCGTACTGAGGACCGACGAGTCCCCGAGGAAAACCCCAGTCCGGCGGACATTCAGCCGAGTAATGTGGCCAAAATTAAAGTGATCGGCGTCGGGGGCGGCGGCGGAAACGCCGTCAACCGCATGATTGCCTCGGAACTCTCGGGTATTGAATTTTGGACCGTGAACACGGATGCCCAGTCTCTGGTGAACGCCACCTCCGCCAGACGGATGCAAATTGGCCAAAAAATCACCCGTGGCCTCGGGGCTGGGGGAAATCCTGCTATTGGTCAAAAAGCCGCTGAAGAATGCCGCGACGAACTCATGGCCGCCCTCGAAGGGGCTGACTTGGTCTTTATTACCGCCGGGATGGGCGGTGGTACGGGAACCGGGGCCGCCCCCATTGTGGCTGAACTGGCGAAAGAAGCCGGGGCCTTGACGGTGGGAATTGTCACCCGCCCCTTCCTTTTTGAAGGCCGCCGCCGCTCGGAACAGGCCAAACAAGGGATTGAAGCCCTACAAAGTCGGGTGGATACGCTGATTGTGATTCCCAATGACAAGTTGTTGGCAGTGATTCCTGAACAAACCCCAGTGCAAGAAGCCTTCCGCTACGCCGATGAGATTCTGCGTCAAGGGGTGCAGGGGATTTCGGATATTATTACTATCCCTGGCTTGGTGAATGTTGACTTTGCCGATATTCGCGCGGTGATGGCTGATGCGGGTTCCGCCATGATGGGGATTGGCCAAGGTTCGGGCAAGTCTCGCGCCCGAGAAGCGGCCGCCGCTGCGATTTCCTCGCCTTTACTTGAAGCCTCTATTGAGGGCGCTCAGGGGGTCGTCTTTAATATCACCGGCGGCATGGATTTAACCCTCCATGAAGTTACCGCCGCCGCTGAAACCATCTATGAAGTGGTTGATCCCAACGCCAACATTATCTTTGGGGCCGTTTTGGATGAACGGATGCAAGGAGAAGTGAAAATGACCGTCATCGCGACAGGCTTCTCGGGGCAAAGTCAGGGCTATGATGCGAATCGTATGGCCCAAGCCCCGGAACCGACGCGATCGAGTGATTATATTCCTCCTGCACCCCGAGATCCGGTGGGATCTCCACCCCCTCGCTTTGGGGTGGGCCTCGATATTCCTGAGTTCTTGCAACGGCGGCGGGGACGGGAATAGGCTATGGTGCAGGCTTCGCCGCAAGCATCTGTTAAGATTCCGGTGGCCCTGACCATCGCTGGTTCGGATAGCGGTGGCGGGGCCGGGATTCAGGCGGATTTGCGGACGTTTGCCTTTCACTGTGTTCATGGAACCAGTGCCATTACTTGTATTACAGCCCAAAATACCCTCAGTGTGACGCGGGTGGATGCCCTGCCGCCGGAGAGCGTCATAGCACAAATGGATGCTGTTGTCAATGATATTGGCGCAGATGCTATCAAAACGGGGATGCTACTCAATGCTGAGATTATGGCGGTGGTGGCCGATCGCTTGCAAGAGATTGACTGCGATCGCCTGGTGGTGGACCCGGTGATGGTCTCTCGCACGGGGGTCTGTCTGATTGACGACGAGGCGATCGCCACCCTGCGCGATCGCCTGATTCCCCAAGCCAGCATCCTCACCCCCAACCGCTACGAAGCGCAAATTCTCGCCAAGCAAGAGATTCATACCCTCGACGACATGAAAGCCGCCGCCGAAACCATTTTCAAACTCGGCTGCGGTGCGGTATTAATCAAAGGAGGCGGAATGCGCGGTAAACTCTGCGGCGTCGATGTTTGGTTCGACGGTGATACCCTAGAGGTCCTCTGTACTGAAACCGTGGGAACCCATCACACCCACGGAACCGGCTGCACCATCTCCGCCGCCATGACCGCTAACTTGGCCCTCCATCACACTCCCCTTGAGGCCACCCAAGAAGCTAAAACCTATCTGACCCAAGCACTCCATCATTCTCTCGCGATCGGCGAAGGTCAAGGTCCTGTGGGTCACTACTTCCCCCTACTCAAGTCCCCGAAGGACTAATAAAGGGCAAAAAATTGCAGACAAAAAACCGTAGGGGCGAAAAATTTTTCGCCCCTACCCCCAAATGATGCTGAAAAAACAAGATTAACCGAAACGACCACTCACATAGTCCTGAGTTTCCTGACGAGCCGGATTGTGGAAGATTTTAGTCGTTTCATCATATTCGACTAGATAGCCCACCTTATTGCCCTTCTCAGTCGCCTCAGCATTATAAAACGCCGTCAAGTCCGACACCCGTGAGGCTTGGTGCATATTGTGGGTCACAATCACAATGGTGTATTGCTCCTTGAGTTCATGAATCAACTCTTCAACCCGCATCGTAGAAATGGGGTCTAACGCCGAACAGGGTTCATCCATGAGAATCACATCCGGCGAGAGGGCGATCGCCCGCGCAATACAAAGCCGTTGTTGTTGTCCCCCAGACAGGGCCATACCACTCTCCTTGAGCTTATCTTTCACCTCATCCCAAATCGCCGCCTTGCGCAGCGACTTTTCAACGAGTTCATCGAGATCGCCCTGATACCCGTTAATCCGCGCACCGAAGGCAATGTTCTCAAAAATAGACTTAGGAAACGGGTTGGGTTTTTGGAACACCATACCAATGCGACGACGGACCGACACCGGGTCAACGGACTTAGCATATAAATCCACGTCGTAGAACGTAATTTTTCCCTCGACTCGTGCCGTCGGAATCAAATCATTCATACGGTTGAAGCAGCGCAAAACCGTACTTTTACCACAGCCTGACGGACCAATAAAAGCAACAACGCGGTTTTTAGGGATTTTTAAACTTACCTCCCGTACCGCTAAATTATCACCATAAAAAACATGAAGATCCTCAGTTTTTAGAGCCGCATCGGGCGACATCGCTTGGGAATCTTTGAACGATTGAGATTGATGGGAAGAATCAGAAATCATGATAAAAAATACCTCGAAAACAAAACAACAGGGGAGAGACTTGGGGACTGCTGCACGTATTTAGATGCTCACGGCAGCACAACTGAGCGATTCCCTAAACTTTCTTCGACCGGATAAAAATACGACCGAGTAAGCTACTAATCAAGACAATCACAATCAAAACCAAGGCAGCCGCCCAAGCCAGTTCTTGCTGTGCCTTGTAGGGAATAATGGCAAAGAAATAAATCAGTACCGGCAAGGTCGCAACCGGCTCAGCGGGATTCGTTGACCAAAAACTATTATTAAAGGCTGTAAAGAGTAGAGGTGCAGCTTCCCCCGCCGCCCGTGCGAGCGCCAAAACTAACCCCGTCACAATTGCCGGTAACGCCGCCGGGAGGGTAATTTTCATAATCGTTTGGAAGCGTGTTGCACCAATGCCAATGGCCGCTTGTCGCATTTCACTCGGGACAAGAAGCAGAGATTCTTCCGTAGAACGAATGACAATGGGCAACATCAAAACTCCAAGGGCAACTCCTCCTGAAAACGCGGAAAAGTACCCCAGAGGAACAACCACCACCGCATAGGCAAACAGCCCAATTAGAATCGCCGGAACCCCTGTTAGTACGTTGGCGGAGAACTTGATGAGATAGGCCACGCGCGTCCCTCGACCAAATTCAGCCAGATAGACCGCCGCTAGAACGCCAATCGGAAAACTAATAGCAGCACCGAGGCCAAGGGTCATGACGCTACCGATGATAGCATGACCCACTCCACCTTCTGTTAAACCGGGCGGCGGGGGAAGTTCGGTAAATAACTCCGGCCCCATGCGCGAGAAGCCTTTGTCAAAGATATTAATCAATAACAACAGCAGTGGAATGATCAGGAGTGCTGAACAGATTCCACTGACAATTGTGAGAACTTTCCCGAGCAAGGCCCGGTTGCCACTAATCGCAGCAGAGGTTAAGTCTGGGACTTCAAAGGATGAATCGTTGGTGGTTTCTGGAAGACTCCCCATAGGACGTTTCAGTAAAAGTACAGGAAATTGGGTTACTCAATGTTTTGATAACGACGGATAATCAATTCCGCAAAAACATTGACCAACAGCGATAAAATCATCAACACCACCCCGGCATACATCAAGGCGGCCACCTGGTCGCGACCCGCTTCGCCAAACTTGGAAGCAATCAACCCCGTAATCGTGGAGCCTGGCTGTAAAATCGAAACGTTAATGCGGTTGGCATTCCCGATGAGCATGGCGGCCACCATGGTTTCACCTAAGGCTCGCCCCATGGCCAACATGATGGAGCTAATAATACCCGAGAGTCCTGCCGGAATCATAACCCGGAGGATGGTTTCCCAGCGAGTTGCTCCTAAAGCTAGAGAGCCTTGACGCAATTCGCTCGGTAACACATCAAAGGTACTGCGGGTTAAGGAGGCAATAATTGGGGTAATCATTAAGGCGAGAACCAACCCCACCAACAACACATTATTGCCTCGGGGAACCTCACCGCCGAAAATGGGAATCCAGCCTAAGGTATTGTTGAGAAAGCGAAAGAAGGGGCGTAGGGCTGGAATCAGCACAAAAATCCCCCAGATTCCCAAGACAACACTGGGAATGGCCACAATTAACTCAATGGCAAAGGCGATGGGTGTGCGAATATATTTAGGCACAAAATCTTCCGTTAAGAAGACGGCTGTGCCAATCCCTACGGGAACGGCCACAATTAGGGCAACGATGGTCGTGACGAGGGTTCCATAAATCTGCGGTAGAACGCCATAGACATCATTGACGGGATCCCAGGTTGTGCTGACCAGAAAACCCAAGCCAAAGGTTTGCATAGCCGGCGTGGCGGTAATGGCTGTTTGCAAAATAATCCATAGTAACACTGCCCCAGAGCCAACAGCCAAACAAAGGGTTAGCCCCCAGAACCCGAGGTCGAGAATTCGGGCCGTGGAAGCGCGTTTGTAGATATCGAGGGATGGGTTAGGACTCGCGAAATCACGGTCGGTTCCTGAAGTCATAATGATCGTTGGGACGATGAATAAATAGGCTGTCCCCGGTTAGGATGCCGGGGACAGTTCGGGGTCATGTTAACCGGCATCCACGGCGTCGAGTTCCTGTTCGATCCGATCAACGAGGCTATCGGGCATGGGAACGTAGTAAAGTTCTTCGGTGATGGCCCGGCCTTCGGGGCCTAAGGTCCACTTGAAGACTTCTGTCATGGTTTCCCATTTTTCGGCATCGTCATATTCGCGATAGACCAGCACCCAGACCAAACCGGAGATGGGATAGGCATCGGGGTGCGGGGGATCGGGAACCGTTAGGTTGAAGTCGTCGGGAACTTCAACGCCCTCAAAAGCGAGGGACGCATTAGCCGGCAGGGGATCGGGGTAGTTACCCGATTGGTTTTCAATGCGGGCAACGGGCAGTTCGTTCAACTGAGCGAAGGCGTAGGAGACATAGCCCATGGCACCTTCGTTTTGGGAAATGCTAGCGGCAACCCCTTCGTTCCCTTGACCGCCAATACCCACGGGCCAGTCAACGGAGGTTCCGGCACCCGAGGCCCAGTCAGGACAAATGGTGTCCAGGTGGTTGGTGAAGACAAAGGTGGTCCCGGAACCGTCGGAACGGTGAACCCACGTGATGGATCGATCGGGTAAGTCTACCCCTGGGTTATCTCCGGCGATCGCCGGATCATTCCAGTTATCAATGGAACCATTGATGATACCGCAATAGGTTTCGCGAGAAAACTGGAGTTCTTCCTCAACGCTGGGAAGGTTATAGGCAAACACGACGTAGCCACCCACAAAGGGAAGCTGGAGCGGTTCGTAGGGATAGTCGGCCCGGAAGGATTCAAGGCGATCGCCTTCGATGGGAGCTTCACTGGCTCCAAAATCCACGGTTCCGTTGATGTATTGTTCAAGTCCGGCACCACTGCCGACGGATTGATAGCTGACTTGGACGTTGGAGTCTACTTCTCGGTTGTAGGTATCAAACCAACGCTGAAATAAGGGCGCCGGGAATGTCGCTCCCGCACCACTGATGGTAATAGTTCCACCACCGCCACCAGCAGCTTGATCGGGGTCGGGGGGTTCCCCAGTCCCACAAGCGGTGGTTAGTCCGGCGGTCAGCGCAGCCAGTGCGCCGAGGAAAACACGTCCCTTAAAAACCATAACGTAATCGACTCTCTCTGTGATTTAACCAATGGTGGCGCGATCGCACATTCGTCGCCAGAGTAGATTCTATAGATACCAGGTGAAGATAAGGTTAAGGTCTGCCCTAAATTTGACAATCCACCATGACTGGCAATCAGTCGGGAATTGACCTAACCCATCAGCCGCTAAGGTTTGGCACAATTATCATCGGTCCTGGGGAGAAACCACATCAGGTAAGGGTCTGCCCAAGGAATACAGCCAAACTAACCCCAAACTTCCCAAAACAATGCCGGCCAAACTCACCAGTTGCGCCACACGCAGGGGACCCAACATGAGGCTATCCATTCGCAGTCCTTCGATGAAAAAACGCCCCAGACTATAGGCAATTCCATAACTGAGGAAAAGGGTTCCCGGTTTGAGAGCCATTTTCCCCCGTTGGCTTTGCACAAATAGCCACATCAATAGAGCAAACACCAAGAGATTCCACAAGGACTCATAGAGAAAGGTCGGGTGGAAATACGATTCTTGCAGATATTGAGCCGGACGCATGGCTGGCGGAATGTACAGCTTCCAGGGTAAGTCTGTGGGTCGGCCAAAGGCTTCGGAGTTAAAGAAGTTACCCCAGCGACCAATCGCTTGTCCGAGAATAATCGAAGGGGTAATCACATCGAACAGCCGCCAAAAGGAAATTTGTTGTCGGCGAGCAAAGATTAGCCCAGCTAGAACGCCGCCGATGATGCCCCCATGAATGGCAATTCCGCCGCGCCAAATGGCAAAAATTTGACCGGGGTGATCGGCGTACGCTTGCCATTGGAAGAGAACATAATACAAACGGGCCATAGGAATTGCCCCGAGCAATCCCCAAATGGCAAAGTCTCCCACTAATTCAGGGTTTAAGCCTCGTTTTTTCGCCAGAAATTGGGCCAGGGTGACCCCAATTAAGACGGCACTGGCAATGAGAAATCCGTACCAACGGACGCTTAGGGGGCCAAGCTCAAACAAAATCGGGCCTGGCGAAGCGAACTGAAACGCCAAAAGACCACGTAAACACGTCATGAAATTGCCTAGATCCAAAAAATTCAGGGTGGGTGACTGAGCGAACAGGTTACAGGCCCCAACCCGCCCGTCCATCATAAATCAGATTGTGCCGTGGCGATCGCCCCAATTTTCCTTGAGAAATCGATCTAGAGGGAATCGGGTCTCTCGGACTGATCATGGGTCGGATCTTGAGGTGAGCTTTCCCTAATAAAGCCCTGGCTTTGGCTCTATGGTTAGACCCCTTTACCTTGCGGCTAACTCTTTTCTGGGACTGCTTTAGCTTCGCCTCCCCTACCCGGTCGAACCGGGGGTTGTCAGCTTTGCTCCCTTGCGAGTCAGTGTAAAAGCTTTCAATCCCCACATCTAGTCCAATCGTCCTGTGAGTCGGTTCAATGTTTTCACGTCGATCAGTCGGGGCGAAAAATTTTTCGCCCCTACAATTTTGTATATTCTGTAACAAATCCCACCGTAGATCCAGAAGACCCATTAACGATTATCCATATCCTGGCATACTTAGCGTATCAATTGATCCGATGGGGGGGCGAGGTGTTGGTTGAGCAATTCCGCCAGGCGATCGCAACTGACGGGTTTGGTGAGATAGTCATCACAACCGGCATCGAGACAGCGTTGGCGATCGCCCGGCATGGCCAAGGCGGTAATCGCAATAATCGGGATTCGAGGTAAATCGCTCCTGTTGCGAATTTCTCGGGTTAAGGTTAAACCATCGAGTTCTGGTAAATTAATATCCAATAAAATGCCATCAGGGCAATGATCATCTAGCCAGGCTAAGGCTTCATAGCCATCATTCACGCAATGAACCTGATAGCCCCAAAACTCCAAAATATCCTTGAGCAATAGGGCATTATGGTGATGATCTTCAACCAGGAGTAACGAGGATGCCACGACTGGGTCTGACGGGGCCAGTGCTGTTCCCCAAGCGGCTTCAGAATTGGCGGTTGCGGGTTCCCCAGCGTCTCGGGGTAAGACAATTGTAAACTCACTGCCTTGGCCCGGACTCGAGCGACAGGTGACGGTTCCTCCATGAAGTTCAGCTAATTTACGAGTTAAGGCCAAGCCTAATCCCGTCCCTTCATGATTGCGAGCGAGGGAACTATCTAACTGCTGGAACGGTTGAAACAACAATGATTGCTGCTGTTCGGGGATGCCAATTCCCTCATCGCGAACGGTGAGATAGACATAAGTCTCATCATCTGTGACCACCAGGTTGACGCGAGTTCCCGACTCAGAGAATTTGATGGCATTCGACAATAAATTTAAGAGCATTTGACGTAACCGCAACTCATCTGCCAAAACTCTCACCTGGGAATGAGTTGACTGCAAATGGATCTGGATATCTTTGATTCGAGCCTGTTCACTCATTAAGGCGATCGCCTCGTTACAGACTTTGAGAGAGGAAATGGAAGTCAAGGATAATTCGATTTTTCCCGCCTCGACTTTAGACAGATCTAAAATATCACTAATGAGTCTTAACAAATGCTGTCCGCTTTCGTGAATCCGTTTAACATAAACTCCTTGTTTTTTGTTGAGATCACCAAAGAGCTTTTGTAACAGGAGATTGGAAAAACCCAAAATTGAGGTTAATGGTGTCCGTAACTCATGAGACATATTGGCTAAAAACACGGATTTTAGACGACTGGCTCGTTCCAACTCCAAGTTTTTAATTGCCAGTTCAGATTGACTCCGTTTTTGCTCTGTAATATCTCGAAAAATAAGAGAAATGGTATCAATAGGAGCAAGGCGATCGTCCTCCATTCGCTCCGATAGATTCCGCTCTCCTCGCATGATCAAGCCGACAGAAATCAAGGCTGGGAAAGATTCCCCAGTTGCCCGCTGGCAGGTCACTTCCCCACTCCAACCGAGTTGCTCATTCGAGAGAGCTTGCTCGACGAGCCACTCCATCGAAACTGGAGCATATTCGGGATAAAACAAACGATTTTTCTCACCAATTAAGCTATTCTGTTCATAGCCAAACATACGAGCGCTTGCTGTGTTAGCATAGACGATTGTGCCATCAGCCGTCGCAATAATTGTACTATCATAGGCTGAATCCACCGCTTTCATAAACATCTGGAGTTGGCGATCGAATTGTTTGCGCTCCGTAATATCTCGCGCAATGCCTAAGCCACCAACTAACACCCCCTGTCGGTAAAGTAAGCGTCCATTGACTTCTAAATCCCGCCGGGTTCCGTTAGCCGTTTGCACTTGAAATTCAAAATCTTTTAACTCACCCGTTTGAAGCAAGGTGTTAAACGCTTCTGCCGTTGCTTGGCGAGAGTCTGGGGCAATAAAATCCAAATAACATTTGCCATTCCAGCCTTGAGGCGCACAGCCGAGTAACCGCTCACCATATGAGTTCATGAATGTCAAGCGCCCCTGTAAATCGACGGCATACACCATATCGTTTGCCGCTTCAAGATAAGCTCGGAAGAGTTGACTATCTAAGTCAAAGTGGTCATCGTCTCTGTTGTCCTCATTATCCAATACATTAGGAAACCTTGAGCCAGCTAAACTATCAGCAACGCCCCCCAGATCTGCGTCGGAACTTTGGCGATCGTGTAAGGCTCGTTCTAGTTCGGCTACGCGACGACGTAGCTCATGATTTTCACGTTCGAGGGACATAAATTTTGTACCAGCTCAGTTAAGGGATGGCAGCTCACTAAAGAAGGAACGGCAGATGCGATGACTCAAGGATACTCTGACTCAGATTAGGGGAACGCTCAAGACCGCCGTGAAGGGGAATCAGGAAAGACAAGAGCCAGTCGGCCATAGGCTGTGTATGGGGAACAACAACAATGGTAAAACACTGAGGTTAGGGGAGGTTGGCCGATGCGATCGAATGTACATCAAATGTACAGCATCGTTTGGGGCCTATGGAACTGTAGAGGGATCGCCACCAGGTCGCCGCCTCTCGATCGCAAATCAAGAGGCGGTAGAGGCCATGGTTAACGGCTTAGCAATTTGGGCAACGGGTGTGGCTTTCCCCGTCAGCTTCGGTTGATGGTGATCTGGGTTTCTAAGGTCGTGTTGAGGGGTTGACCGGTTTCCCAGACGGGTTGCGTGGGGGTCACAGTTCCCTCGATGGGAGCCGCATCACGGGGATAGGGACTGGCGGCCAGACTAATATGTCCATCAGCGACAGCTAAGCCGTGGGTGGGATCGTAGCCTCGCCAACCAGCACCAGGAAGATACACCTCAACCCAAGCATGAAGGTCATAATGGGTTTGGTCTGGATCTCCTTCCTGATAGCCACTGACAAAGCGAGCCGCCAGTCCCACGGCTCGACAGACGGCGGCGAATAACACGGTGACATCCCGACATGAGCCTCGTTTGTTGCGCCAGGTTATCCCTGGGGTTTGCGGGTCTCCTTCAAGACGGGTGACGTAATCACATTGGCTATAAATCCGCTGATTGAGATCATGAAGAAAGCGTATGGTTTGGTTGTCGGACAGATGCAACAGTTCCTCGGCCAGTTCGACGGCGATGGGGTCGCCACCTTGGGGCACAATGGTGGGAGGATCGAGGTAGGGGAGGAGTTGCGATCGCAGGGAACTGGGATAATCGATGGGTAGGCGATCGGCCCCGTCTTCTAGGAGATACTCAAAGGGATTGCGTTGCAGCGTTTCAACCCGTGCTTGAGATAAGATCTGGAGGTCTTGGCTGGGTTTATCGAACCAAAGTTTAATTAGAGCATTACCATCGAGATCCACCACCTGCGATCGCCCCAAGGGTTTTGGCGTCACCTGGAGTTGATAATCGAGAAGAGTTTGCCAACCATGACTGTGAGGCCGTAGGCGAACCCAATGGGGTCGCAGGAACACACTCTGGTTATAACGATAGGTGCTAAGGTGCTGAACGTTAAATTGGGTCATGGTCGAGAAAATAAAAAGATTTACGTTCAACCGAGAAAGGGATATCAATACCCCGATCATATCGGATCAGTCCCAGGAATCAAATCGAAACCATAACACGATTGGCTAATCACTAATACTACTTAAACTGCTTGCTACCTCATCCTTGCCATCTCACCCTTGCCATCTCACCCTTGCCATCTCACC
>SIHH01000040.1:17798-18893 GCA_004299065.1 Phormidium sp. SL48-SHIP
CCTTGCCATCTCACCCTTGCCATCTCACCCTTGCCATCTCACCATTGCAAAGTTTGAAATTGCCGATTGACTGGAGGTGCAGAGACCAACGGTGCAAGGCTAAAAAAGGTTGCCGAAATTTGGTCATCTACAGCATTCAACTCTCGTTGAAAGCCATCGAGAAATTCATGAAGTCCATTATCAATAATATCTTCGATGGTGATATATCCCAACTTGGCACAAAGCTGGCCCAACGACCGTTCTGCGCCATTACACCAGGTTCCCACAGGAGTCCCAGTAATCTTATGCAAACAGTGTTCAGCTTCTTGAACACAAAAACTAATTGAACGGGGAAATTCCCGATTGAGAATCATAAACTCAGCCACCGTTGCTGGAATAATTCGATGTTGATATTTACGATACATCTCATAAGCACTAGCAGACTTCAAAAGAGCAATCCATTGAATCTGGTCTAAAGGCGTTCCCACTAATTTAGCCGACGGCAAGAGAATATAGTATTTAACATCCAAAATTCGAGCCTTTTTATCCGCTCGTTCAATCAACCGTCCTAATTGCCCAAAATACCAACCCTCATTATGGCTCATGGTGGCATCCATCACACCGGCGAAGCGGTGACTGGCAAATTTGACATGAAAAAACAACTGTTGAAACAAATTATCAACATTGTGATGACCATTATTCAGGGCCGCATCTTTCACCATGTGATAGAAAGTGTTGACTTCCTCCCACATTTCTGACGAAATAATCTCACGAATTGAACGAGCATTTTCTCGGGCAGAGCGTAAACAGGATAAAATTGAGTTGGGATAATTCACATCAAAAGTAAGGAACTGAATCACATTTTCAGCCGTTGCCTCACCATAGTGTTCCTCAAAAAACTTGAGATCGCCCGTAGTAACCACCAGTGGCTTCCATTGCTGATTTACGCCGGAGGGTAAATCAAGCATCAAATTGAGGTTGACATCGATGAAACGAGCGACATTTTCGGCTCGCTCAATGTAGCGGTTCAACCAATAAATGGAATTTGCAACACGACTTAGCATGGTTTTCTCGTTACTCCTTAAGGTCTTCGTTTTTAATCGAGGTTTAATCGAG
>SIHH01000040.1:18993-20795 GCA_004299065.1 Phormidium sp. SL48-SHIP
TTTAATCGAGGTTTAATCGAGTTTTGATTGCTATTTTATCTATCAACCATGACTCTTTATGGGTCTTCAGAGTTCAGGGTGACAAGGAAAAATGATAGCAGATTACATCCGCTGCTGTCGGGGCGAAAAATCCCCTCCCAGGAGGGGTTCGGGGTGGGTTCCCCTAGCATTTGCTATTCAATGCAACCCATCACACCATATCTCCTGAAAAACCCTTTTTATCACAATTATTTTTCTCCCCTTCAATCCGTCAAAACCCAGGTATCTTTAGCACCGCCTCCCTGAGATGAATTAACGACTAATGACCCTTCTTTGAGGGCAACTCGGGTCAATCCACCGGGGTGAACATAAACGTCATCACCGCGATGAAGAATATAGGGACGTAAATCAACATGTCGTCCAGCAATCTCGTTGCCCTCTCCGACTAATGTGGGAACCTGCGATAAACAAATGGTCGGTTGAGCAATATAGTTACGGGGATTGGCTTGAATTTTTTGGGCAAAGGCCGCTCGTTCTTCTGCGGTCGATTGAGTGCCGACCAGCATTCCATAGCCTCCGGCTTCGTTGGCAGATTTAACGACTAACGTCTCTAGGTTTTGTAAGACATGGTCTCGGTCTTGCTCTCGCCAACAAAGATAGGTGGGGACATTGGGTAAAATCGGATCTTCGCCGAGGTAATAGCGAATCATCTCGGGGACAAAGGCGTAAACGACCTTATCATCGGCGACGCCGGTTCCGGGAGCGTTGGCTAGGGCCACTCGTCCGGCCCGATACACGTCCATGAGTCCGGGAACCCCCAGTAACGAGTCGGGGTTGAAGGCTGTCGGGTCTAGGAAGATATCATCGAGACGACGATAGACGACATCAACTCGCCGGGGTCCTTTGGTGGTCCGCATTTGCAGGTAGCCGTCGAGAACCACTAAATCTCGCCCTTCGATGAGTTCAACCCCCATTTGTTGGGCGAGGAAGGAATGTTCGT
This sequence comes from Phormidium sp. SL48-SHIP, assembly GCA_004299065.1. Lineage (GTDB taxonomy): Bacteria > Cyanobacteriota > Cyanobacteriia > Cyanobacteriales > Geitlerinemataceae > Sodalinema. Next base: position 19,973 of record SIHH01000040.1, read on the forward strand.
AGTAGGCGGAGTTATAAATTCCGGGGCTGAGAACGGCGACGGTGGGGTTGGGGAGTTGTTGCGGGGCTAGGGAGAGGAGCGTTTCGAGGAGGTGACTGGGGTAGTGGTCAATGGCCTGCACGGCCATGGTTTGAAAGACGCTGGGAAAGGTGCTTTTGAGGACGCGGCGGTTTTCGAGGACGTAGGAGATTCCCGAGGGAACTCGTAGGTTGTCTTCGAGGACGTACCATTGTCCGTCACGATCGCGTACCAGGTCCGTTCCGGTAATATGACACCAGACGCCACCGGGGGGATGTAATCCGATACAGGGTTTGAGAAATCCTGGGGCGGATTCGATGATATGGCGGGGAATGATCCCGTCGTTGAGAATCCGTTGATCGTTATAAATGTCGTCGAGAAACAGGTTCAGGGCTGTGATGCGTTGTTTGAGTCCCGGTTCGAGTCGTTTCCAGTCTTGGGCGGCGATGATGCGGGGGATAATATCGAAGGGAAAGACTTTCTCGATGCCTTGATTGTCGCTGTAGACGTTGAAGGTCACCCCCAGTTTAAATAGGGCAATTTGGGCGGCTTCTTGCGATCGCCGCAGGTCTCCGGGCTGTAATGTGTTGATCCAGTCAATGAGGGGTTTCGCGGAGGCTCTCGGTTCTCCTTTGCCCGCGAATAGCTCGTCATAATATCCGGTGGGGTCGTAGGTCTCTAGCTTCACAAACGGCTCTCCTGCACCTTAAGCTCTCTTATCTCTAGCATTGGCTGAAGCTTCCTTCTCGACTGTAGCAAAGGCTACAATCGAGTTTTGAGATCTGAATTTCTAATCTTAATTTAC
>SIHH01000342.1 GCA_004299065.1 Phormidium sp. SL48-SHIP
ATGGGGGTTTTGGTTGAGGAAGTTACTGTCTTTGGCGGGGATGGAGGTCATGGGGAGGAAGGCAAAAGGCAAGAGGCAAGAGGCAAGAGGGGGGGAGAGGGCAATGGGGTAGGGGCATTTTTCGCCCCCACCTTGAGCGTTTAAGTTTGGGGGTTAGGGGGTTTCGTTGGGTTTTGAGTCGTCGGCTGAGTCGAAGGGATCGGCGATTTCACTGGGTTCGGGAGATTGGGGTTCGGGTTTGGGAGACTCTGTGGTGGCTTGAGATGCTTGGGGTTCGGGTTCTGAGGACGTGACCTCTTCGCTGGCGTTATCAGTCGCGTTATCAGTCGCGTTATCAGTCGCGTTATCAGTCGCGTCGTCGCTGGCGTTATCAGTTGCGTCATCACTGGTGTCATCATCGGAGACGGTTTCTGCGTTGACGGTGGCCACGGGAGCGATCGCCGGGATGGGTTTGGGATCCGCTTGAATCCCCAATTGTTGTTTGGCTTGGCCGATGACGTAGCGGCTTCCTGAGGAACCCACGTCGAGTAACGATTTACTTAGGTCAGCAAAGCGGTTTTCACTGTGCTGATTCTCTTGGTTTTGATACCAGACTTTTGTATTATACGTAATTTGTCGAACATATTGCCCGGCCCAGAAAAAGACGAGGAAAATCAGGCAAAAGACCATCCAAAGTAATGTAAAGATTTCCTTGAGAAGCTTGCCGGTTAAGGAAAAGGATTTGGAATAGATCTCGCGGGTATCCTGAGCAAAGAGGAGTTCGCTAACTAGAGAAATTTGCTGTTTTAGCTTATTCATAGGTGTTTTGTCAAGAGGTGTTTTGTCAAGAGATGTTTTGTCAAGAGGTGTTTTGTCAAGAGACCATTTTTGACGTTGACATCAATCATATATCGATTTCTCGGCGCTTCTCCGGGATGGCTGGCTCGCATTACTCGCATTAAACGATAAATCGTCCGGGGCTGAGGCGAGTTTGGGGGTCAAACTTCTGTTTAATCTGTTCCATGGCTCGTTGAGCATTTCCCGTATAGCCCCAGGGATCACATTGACGTTTGAGGGATTGGGGGGCTTCTAATACGGTGAGGAAGCCGCCGTTGGCTTGACAGTGACGGCGGAGTTGTCCGAGAAGATGACTGGTGACTCGGGAACGGGGGAGGTTGAGATGTCCTAAGCCACTTCCGGCGTAGAAGCGGGCGATCGCGGGTTCTGTTTCGGCGGGAACCTTAATCTGAGTCAGAAGGCTGTCTAAGGCGGCTAGGGTGGTGATCATGGCGGTGGGGCGAACTCCCCATTTGAGCAAGAGGCGATCGCCCGAGGTTCCTTGTTCGAGTCGGGCCTGCGATCGCCGCCAAAACTCCCGCTCAGCGTCATCGTTGAGGGGTTTAATCTCTAACGTCAGCGTCTCGGCTAACTCCCGCAGGCGATCGCCCTGTTGTTGCACGCTAGGGGCGACGTTTTGCAGGCGAATGGCTAAACCGAGGCGATCGCCGTTTTCCCCATTTCCTAGCCCCAATTCATGCACCAGTCCCCCCGAGAGGAGATCGAGGGCGGTGGGAACCACGGATGAGCGGCGAATCGCCATAACCGCCTCGCCAATCGGGGCGGCTTCCCCGGTGAGAATGAGCGTTTGTGAGGTATCTGGGATGGGATAGAGACGAAAGGTGAGTTGGGTGATCACGCCCAAGGTTCCGTAGGAGGCGGTGAGGAGTTTCATTAAATCAAAGCCGGCCACATTTTTGACGACTCGCCCCCCGGCTTTGACGAGTTCCCCGTCATGGCGGATGAAGGAAATCCCGATGAGGCGATCGCGAATGCTGTTATATCGCTGTCGCCAACTTCCCATATCTCCCGTGGCCACAATTCCGCCAATCGTGGCATCATCGGCATAGGTGGGGTCGATCGCCAGGAACTGCTGAGATTTCGCTAAAATTTCCTCAATGTCCCTCAATTTTGCCCCGGCTTCCACGGTGACGGTTAAATCGCCCACGGCGTGTTCGACGAGGCGATCGAGGTGGCGGGTACAGATCACCCAGGGAGCCGTCTCGACGAGTCCTCCCCAATGGAGTTTAGAGCCACTCCCCATGGGAATTACAGCAATTCCTTGACGATGGGCGAACCGCATCGCTTCGGTTAAGGCCTCGACGCTGTGGGGGTAGAGGATGGCTTCGGGAGTCTCTCCGGTTGTCGCTTCTCTGAGGCGATGGCGATCGGCCTCACTCAGATGTTCCCAGTGAACAATCGTTCCCCCTGTCCCGGTATTGGCCCAATTCGTTGCCCAATCCTCTGTACGTTCCGTCACCTGTCCACCCATAGTTTTTGCGACTCCTGACCGACTTTGCTATCTCATCTACTGCGTCTCTTATAGAATATGGTACAGATCGACCACGTTCACTTCTACGTTGATTCGGCAAGAGTTTGGCGTGACTGGTTTGTGCATTTGTTTGGCTTTGAGGCTCAGCCGTGTTTGTCTACTCCTGAGACTCACCAAGAACGCCTCACTTGTGCGGAACTGCGGGTTCATCTCTCGTCTCCTGCCTCGCCAAACAGCCCCATTGCTGACTTTTTGCAAAAACACCCTCCAGGGGTGGCTGACATCGCTCTGAGGGTGCAAAATCTGGCGGAAATTTGCGCTCATCCCCAGGTGAGGGTTCTCATACCACCTCATGATTCCTCGACGGGGCAACGGATGGCCCAAATCGCCGCCTGGGGTTCCCTACGACATACGCTTATCGAAGGTGATCAAGATGATCAAGATGAGCAAGAGGCGACGGTTAGGGAGACGGGAGGGAAATCTGGCCCAGTGGCGGCGATCGATCATTGTGTGCTGAATGTTCCGGCCGGAGAGTTACCGGCAGCGGTAGAGTGGTATTGCCAGGTGTTGGGCTTTCACCCAAAACAGCAGTTTGCGATCGCCACCGCGCGATCGTCGCTCCGTTCCCAAGTCTTAGTTCACCCTGAAACTGGGGTTCAGTTCCCCGTCAACGAACCCACCTCGGGCAATTCCCAAATTCAAGAATTTTTGGATCACAATCGGGGAGCGGGGATTCAACATATTGCCCTAAAAACTCCTGATATCCTACATTGGGTTCCGCAACTTCGACAATTGGGGCTATCCTTTCTCAACGTTCCCGGAACCTATTATGATGGCTTACGTCAAAAACCAGGGTTTTGTTTGTCAACGCCAGAATGGCAGCGACTGGTTGAGGCGGAAATTCTCGTCGATTGGCAGGATACGAACCATCCGGCGTTACTTCTACAAACCTTCACGGCACCCATTTTTGAGCAACCAACATTTTTCTTTGAACTCATCGAACGCCGTTCGATTCAGGTTCAGGGAAAAACCCTCACGGCTCAAGGATTCGGCGAAGGCAATTTCCAAGCTCTCTTTGAAGCCGTCGAACACCAACAACTACAACGAACGGGCGATCGTTAACATTAACGTCTCCCGATTCTCCGAGAAAAACCACAAGAGATCGCCCCTATTTTATAGGAGGCGTTAGGGGTAGAGTTATGCCTCTTGCCTTCTTCCCCCTCTTGCCTCTTGCCATCCCCTCCTGGGAGGGGTTAGGGGTGGGTTATG
>SIHH01000343.1 GCA_004299065.1 Phormidium sp. SL48-SHIP
GCCAGGATAATCAGTAGGGGAACCCCGGTGCGCCCTAGGTCCGGTAGCGGCGTAATAGCAGATAACTTCCCACACCAAACAGCAGGCCCAACGCTAAACTGACACTAAACGTCTGCCACGGGCCTGAGGTATGTCCCGCCCAAGCGCCCGCCGCTGCAGAGGAAACGCCAATCCCTAAACCCGCTCCACCGACTAAGTTTTCAATGTTACGATCGCGCTCCCCCTGGGCCGCCGCCACCAGCACCTGAAGCGTCTTAATATGCTGTTCCCGCACCCGTAACCCTGGACTTAAACTCTCAATATCCTGCTGTATCTGTTCCTGATAATAAACCGCTTGGTTTCCGGCAAAATCAGACCAATGCTGAATATCGGTTTGGAACGGATAGTTTGCACAGCGTTGTTCAATCCGCTGCGATCGCTTCTCATAGGCCCGTAGATTCGTTTTCAAGGTTTGCAGTTGCAGCGATAACCCCTCCAGTCCTCGTGTATGTCGGTCTAGCTTTTGCATATTGTCATACAACACCTGACGCAGTTCATAAAAATCCCCTTTGAGAGCAGTCGCTTCCGTTAGCTTAATTTGGCTGGCGGGGATGATTTCATGGGTTAAAGGAAAGAAGGTTTCTTGACTTAAAATTTCCTTGATTTTACAACTTTGCTCATGACTCCAGCGAATTTTATGCTGATAGTAAAAAAGGCGCTGTAAGTCATAATAAAAATTGCTCACCGCTTCCATCGTTTGCGAATCTTCAGCCAAACAAACCCATAACCATTCTCCATTCGGAAGAACAGCTGATCGCAAAACATTTCCTAAAAATTTTTCTTCGTTTCCCCAACTTTCAATAGTCCAGAGTTTAGCAATGTCTTGAAATGCCTGGTCTAACCCTTGCCGATCACCCTCTCCAGGATGGTCGGGTTGCCATCGACTCAGCACCAGCCAAGTTTGACCAATCGAGCCTTGGATACCGCTAAAATGTTGCTTGAGTTGCGCCAAAACCTCTATAGACTGGGGCTTTTCTTCCTCTCGCACCGCCCCATAGAGCAACAATCCCTGACTGTCTCCTAAGGACTTCACTTCAAAAATGGCATCCCAATCTTGTCCCGCATACTCGTAGGATTGAGCGTGGGTAGCGTGATCAGGATGGGTCTGTTTCCAGTCCGTCCAACTTGGGGGAATTGCGTCAGGGGAACGATGGTAACTAAAACAGAATAAATGGGGATAAATTAGATGAACCATCCTGTAATTCCCATAGCCCAATCTAACGGATCTTGTTTGGAGTTTTGGAACTCTTGCCGCGCTTTTTCGGGAGGATTGGGGTGATTTAGAATCTCCCCGAGAGTGTCCTCAGCGGAGAGAGATACATTTGTATCTTCGACCTGAGCCGCATCATCAGACGCTTGAGAAGACCCCTTGGGACGTATGATTTTATTGCGGTCTTTGACCGTGTAGCCCCCTACAAGTTGGTCATGAAAGGTATCAAAGCGTTGCCAAAAGGGGATATCTTGGCTTTGTCGGCTAGCCTGATCTAAAGCCTCATCGGTATTTGTTAGTAAGTCTGGGCTGACTGGGGGGAGAGACTCGTTGGGGGGAGTGGTTGCGAGAGCCGCAAGGAACGCGGTCAGGGGGTAGTTGGGAGTCGTCATGAGCGTGAGTTGGGGGAAATCTATATCTATCATGCCCTAACGGGTTGGGCAATGTCCGGGGCTAGGACGGTGGGAGATCATGGTTCAGTCCCGGCAAGGGGGCGGCCTGACTGGGTAAGGATGAAGCCGGCCCAGTGATAGGGATGACGATAAGGAGTCTCTTCGGGGGGATATTGCCGGGGAGCCTTGCGGATGTTGCGATCGCAACTTTGTAGCCAGCGGCGCGAGGAAAAGGGGAGGCCCTTCTGAGCCGCGTCACGATACCACTGAGCCAAATCCCGCCAGGTGAGGGATCTTAACTGCCTTTGGGCGTGCTGGAGTGCCGCTGTGGGTTGGAGCTGTTGTTGGTAATGGCGGAAAAATTCCATGATGAAAATCATGCTAGAGACTTCGCTAACCGTCCAGAGAGTGCTGAGAACCGCGCCACTTCCCTTGTTTAAGAAGACAGCGGGAAAGCCGACAAACTCATTGATAAACTCTCCCCAGTTGCTGATTCCGGTTTCGCAGGCGGCGAGACAGACTAGGGGAAATCGAACCGAGTCGAGACCGTCCAAGTCTGTGAGGGTGAAAGGGGCATCTTCGGCGAGGTAGAGGGCGGATTGCTCGGGAGTTGTGCTGTCATGTTCTCCATGACCGCTGAAATAGAAGAAGGGAGCGGGGGTTTGTAGCTGTTGGCGGAAGGCCTCGGCCGTCACGGCGGCCTCGCTGAGGGGTTGGGCTTGGGGATAAAGCTGCTGGATGAGCTGTGTTTCTAGGCGAGCGAATTCTAGGGGTTGCTCGCTGCTGGGAGAGCCGATGAGGATGGGGGGCTGGTTGCTGCTTGGGGGTGGGGACGGGCAAGAAAGGCTGAGATGAGGACGGTAGGAGACGGCTCGGGACGACCGGGAGGAGAGGCTGGGGGTAAAGAAGTGATGGAGTGGTAAAAGATGTAGGTCGCGGTGGGGGATGAGGATGAGGGAGTCGTTGGGGTCTAGCTTATCCTCGATTTCGCGAATTTTGAGGATTTGTTTGAGGTGGTTGAGGCGTCGGGGGAGTTGTTCGCGCCAGGGGGAGGGAGAGGTCGGCTGGGGGAGGTCTGTGGGTTTGCGTTTACGCTGTTCTTGGTAGAGTTGGCTGTAGGTTTTGAGCCATTCTCTGAAGTTGGTTTGGTCGGCGATGTGGGGGTTGCCGGGGGGGTCGCAGGGAATGGTGAAGATATGCGGGTCTTGGTGGGGACGCAGCAGGAAGGTGCTAATTTGGGCGGGGCTGAGGTGCCAATAGAGGATGGCGGTGTGCGGCGGGAGTTGGTTAATCTGGCGGGCTAGGTCGGGGGGGGCTTGCGGCTCGGCTTGGTCGTTTCCCAGCCATTGCAAAGCCAGGGTTTTCCATGTTTCGGCTTCTCTGAGGGCTGCCCAGGGTTGGTTTTGCTGGATGAGGCGATCGACGTTTAAGTGATAAAAGTCAGAGAATTGTTGCCGCAGCAGTTTGCGATATTTAGGGTCAGCGGTTTGCAGGGTGCGCTCAAGTCGTTGGATGGCGTTGAGGGTCAGGTCGTTGGCGGCATCCCGTTCTCCCAGGGCGCGATCGGCCTTAATCCAATCTCGGAGAATGTTTAGAGTGTCGGTGCTATAGAGGGGGTTGGCTTGGATGAGGTCGTAGGCGGTGGCGTGGTGGCGATTGGCCTCGCGATAGAGGGACGATTGGCGTCGATTTCTGGCTTGGTTAGCATGAGCGCGACCGGTATACCAGTGCAACATGGCACAGCCGAGGGGCTGGCGCTGGGGGTCGAGGTGGGTTAGACCGGTACGGTAGTTGTCTAGGGCGGCGTGGTAGCCGGAGTGGAATAAGAGGGCTTGACCCCGCATTGCCCAGGCTTTCCAGAAGTCGGGTTGTAAGGCAATAGCGTGGTCATAATCCCGGATCGCGTTTTGATACTGTTTAAGGTGATAGTAGGCA
>SIHH01000041.1:0-8783 GCA_004299065.1 Phormidium sp. SL48-SHIP
TACCCTCGTGAAGTTATTGAAATGTTGGCCAATCAAATCGACTCATGATAATGCTTATCCGATCGCACTGGACCCTAACCCCATCCGATACCGCCGTTCTCCCCCGTAGCTACCACCTCGAACTGGTGAAACACCTCCACGAACGACTGGGGTTAGACATGGGAGGACAACAAACCCCCAGCTTGACCTTTTCCGGACTCGTCGGTTCCGCCACCCGCACCCCCGACTTTGTCACCTTTCATCCCGAACACCCCTATCACCTCTCCCTGTCTGGCTTATCTGAGACGACCTCCAAAGCCATTTTCAACCTAGACTTAGGGGAAACCTTAGAGTTTTTGGGGTCTCAATTTCGAGTGTGCGATCGCCACCAAGATATCACCAGTTACGACCAACTCTATACAGAACTCATCGCCAACGAACCCGAACCAGAGCGACAATTGAACCTCAAATTCCTAACCCCCACCAGCTTCTCCCAAAAACGAACGTACCTCCCCCTCCCCCTACCGCGTCTGCTGTTTCAAAGTTGGCTCGATCGCTGGAATGAATTTGGACCCGTCTATCTCGGGAGTTACGATCTGTTAGACTACTTAGAAGAGGCGATCGCCCTCAAATACCACAATATCAAAAGTACCCGTTTTCAACTCTACCGCTCCTTCGTGACCGGGTTTCTCGGCGAAATCACCTTACAAATTCCCCGACGCACCGACCCCCTCATCAGCCAAGTTGCCAACTTACTCGTTCACTATAGCAACTTTTGCGGAACTGGCGCCAAGACCCGGCTTGGAATGGGATATAGTCAGTATCAACTTCACCAACAACCTTCAGACTGTAAGGAAACCTCAAAGGACTACTAAGTATGTCAACCACGATTTTATCCACCATCGGAACTAGCCTACTGACCAATCAAATCAATCGCAACAACAGTGAGGAAAAAAACTGGTATCCAAAATTACGAGATAGTGCCAACCTTAAAGACACTGAACTTCCAGGTGATAGTGAAGTTCGACAAATCATCTCAATTTTGGGAGAGCGAGCGGTCCAAAAACTCCAAGACAGTAATATCCAAGCCATTCGTCGTGCCAGTGCTGAACTCAATGGAATTTATGGATTTTACCATGACGACCTGGCCGGAGAATCCAGACCCGGTGACTTTCATTGGTTGATTGCAACAGATACCTATCAGGGAATTACCACCGCACAAATTGTCAAAGACTTTCTTCTGTCTCAAGGACTTTTAGTTGATAGTTATGCACCAGACAACTTATCCACAGTAAGCACTCAAAAGTTTTCTGATGGCATAGACAATCTCATTGGCTGGCTCGAAGAAACTATTAAACCTTTACGAGATAACCCACAATCAAAAATTTGTTTTAATCTAGTTGGCGGCTTCAAGAGCCTCCAAGGCTACTTAAATACCATTGGTATGTTTTACGCTGACGAAATTATCTATATTTTTGAAGGAGAACGGTCAGAACTTATAACAATTCCACGACTTCCGATTACCGTTGATTACGAGGGACTCAGTCGCTATAAACAACAACTGGCGTTGATGGCGGCGGGAGCAACCATCTCCATTGAAGCGTTACAGGGGATTCCAGAATCTATGATTTATCCCGCTGGAGAACCAGACGTTACGCTTTCACTTTGGGGACAATTAGTCTGGAATCAATGTAAAGTAAAACTCCTATCTTCAGAGTTGCTGGAGTTACCCTATCTTGCCTATCGAGATTCCTTTAAGGCAGATTATAAAGCTATCACCAGTGCCATTGAACGCTCTAGAGTTCAAGAAGATTTAGTGAAGGTATCAAAACTGTTAATAGACTCTAAAGGAGACACAAGCAGCTTGGGTTCAATGTTTAACTATACACGCTATAAAGGAACCCCCAAGAACAAAAAAATTGACCATTTTCGTGTAAACTTGAGTCAGCGAATTAGCTGCGAGCAACAGGATGATAAACTCCTGTTGCGATATTATGGAACTCACAATCACGTAGAAGGAAAAGAAGAGATAAGACACTAAGCTAAAAGTGTTCACTAGACAAACACAAGCATTCAACTATGAAAACCATTGACAAGAGTGAAATCACAGATAACTTCCTAGAAATCCTAGAACAAATTCAGTCAGGAGGTGAGGAAGTTTTAGTGACTGAAGATAGCCAGCCAATTCTTAAAATTTCTCCGTATCAGAAATCTCCAACAACAGCAGAACTATTTGGGAAAATGAGGGGAAAAGTTCAGTATTTTGAAGATTTGACCCAACCCACAGTAGAAGAATGGCAAGAAAGTTAAGCATTATCCTAGATACTTGTGCCTTGATTTGGTGGAGTTTAGATCCAGAGAAACTGTCGCAAGCTGCTAGACAAGCTTGCGAGGTGATGGAACAAGAGAAAAATGGCTATGTTCCTTCTATTGCGATTTGGGAGATTGCCCTAAAAGTAAAGCGAAACAAACTGGATTTAGGGGTTAAAGTTGAAGACTACGTCGCTGCACTGAAACAGTCAGATGTTGTGACCATTGTACCTATCGACGAAGATATTTGGTTAGAAACCGTGCAACTCAATTGGGAACATCGCGACCCAGCAGATCGTGTTGTCGTGGCGATCGCCCAAATGACTCAATCATCAATTATGACAGCAGATACAAAAATTGCAAAATTCTATCCATCTATCATTTGGTAATTTGAACCTGGACTGAGTTACTCTGGTTCCATTTCTAGATCAAAATCCCCCTCACTCCTCCAACAAACGCGGCATCAACGAGACTAAATTACAAGGACGATAGCGACTATCCAACTGTAAACAAAGAATCTCATCCCAGCCATCACAACAGGCTCCCGATGACCCCGGTAACGCAAACAGATACGTTCCCTGAGCCACTCCCGCCGTGGCTCGCGACTGCAACGCCGAGACCCCAATCTTCTCATAACTAATGCGGCGGAACAGTTCCCCAAAACCGGGAATCTCCTTCTCGCAAACCTCCGCCAACGCCTCCGGAGTCACATCTCGGCCCGTAATTCCCGTCCCCCCCGTCGTAATCACCACATCCACCTGGGGATGCTTCACCCACTCCCACAACACCGCCACAATCCTCTCGTGTTCATCAGCAACCAGCCGCCGCTCAATCAACTGATGTCCGGCGGCTTCAAGGCGTTCCACTAAGACTTGTCCCGACTTGTCCGTCTCTAAGGTACGACTGTCGGAAATGGTCAAAATAGCAATGTTGACGGGGATAAACGGACGGGATTCGTCGATACCGAGCATAGTTGCAGATGGGAAAATTGAGGGGTCGTTGCCAGTCACAGGTTGAGAGCCAGGATACACCCTTAGGATTCTTGATTCAACTTCATCGGTAGGCGAATCTCAAACGCTGTTCCTTCGCCGGGAGTGGAGGAAAAGGTGAGTTGTCCATGATGATTGTCCACAATGATTTGATGACTAATGGCCAACCCTAAGCCAGTTCCTTTTCCCGCTGGCTTGGTCGTAAAGAAACTCTCGAAAATTCGCGTTTGAATCTCCTCGGGGATACCAGAACCATTGTCTTCGATGACAATCGATACCCAATTGTCATCCAGTTTTTGCGTGGTGAGACAAATCATGGGTTCTTTGCCGACCTGCCTAACGTCCTCAACTGCGTCAATGGCATTGCCAATCAAGTTCATAAATACTTGATTTAACTGACCCGAAGAACAATAGATTTCTGGGATTTGACCATAATTCTTTTTCAGAGTAATCCCCCCCTTCAGGCGATTATTCAAAATCAACAAGGTGTTTTCCAGATGAATCTCTAAATTGGCAGATTCATAGCGTTCATCTCCCATGTGAGAAAACCCATGTAAACTGCCGACAATCTTGGTTAAACGACCGGCACTTTCACGAACGGTCTGGAGAATTTTCTGTAAGTCTTCTTTGAGAAACTCAAACTCAAGTTCATCCTTGAGTTCTGTAATCACTTCACTGTCAGGATGTTCAGCACCATAGGCCTCAACCAAGTCTAGCAAATCCTGAACGTAATTACCGAGAAACCCCATATTGCCATTGATGCAATTGACGGGATTGCGAAACTCATGAGCGACTCCCGCCACCATACGTCCTAAACTGGACATTTTTTCCGTTTGCATCATCTGCTGACGAGTCTGTTCATGTAAGAGTTGAGTCGTCAACTGATGGATGTGAGATTGAGCAATCAGAAGCTGATGAACATCTAATAAATGATACTTCTCAGGAGCGACTTCTACCAAAATTGGCTCATAAAGCAAATCAGGAGGACGTTGTAGAGAACGACGTGCAGCCATCACGATCAGAGTATGGCTTGGATAACAAAAAACTTCTCGCTCAGCGAAGTGGTATAACGAGGCAATGGGGCGACGAGAAAACAACTCGACGCTATAAATCTGACTCATGTGTTCGAGGATTTTACGTCGAGATAAGACCCCCACAAAGTGATTATTTTGAGTCAAAATAACCCCAGGAAGAAGCGGATTATCGTTGAGGATTTGCATCACCTTCGCACCCTGAGATGAGATATCTACATAGCATTCATGCAAGGCAAGCTCCTCTAAGGTCGAATCTAAGCTCAGATGTTGAGGCGGAGACTCAACGGGGATGAGATGGTCAGGGGTTGATTGTAAAAGAACTGACATAGTGGATTCAGGTTAAGATGCCGACAGTTGTAGTTTTGAATACAGACTTAATTGCATCCTAACTGATTTTACCCCGAATTCTTGGGGCGATCGCCAAATCTTTAAGGGGGTAAAACTCACGTTAAATTAACATTAACCACGAGTTAACCTTCCCCCTCGTGTAGCCATTCAACCATCATACTTTGATAAGAATCGTCATCAACGATCGCCCCCTAACTGGCCTTCGCCGTCGTCAAAAAAGCACGCAAACGCCACAAACTTAGAGTTTGACCCAGATTGAGCGGCAGCACCGAAACCCCCTCTAACCGAGACTGAACCCAACCATCGCCCCAGTACCACTCATGGAAGCCATCAATTCCCTCACTGAGAATCATCCGTAAGCAATGGTCATTGGCCACCTCAACCTGATGCTGAATCGTAATTGGGCCAAGAGAACTGGTAAATTTCAAATCCTGATGGAGTTTCGGCGGGAGGCCAGAGGAGAGTTGCTGCGGGGCCAGCCACTTCTGGATCTGATCCGGTTCCAATAAACTTTGGCCGATCGCCTCGGCTGACGCATCGACCTCAATTCGTAACTGACTCTGTTGGAAGCTTCCAAACATACTAACCCTATGTCTTGCGAGCGGCATCAAACCATATCCCCTCCATTATCTCTTATCCAGACCGCTCTGGCAGGGGAATCCTACCCCAAGACGCGATCGCCCCCGTCCGGGTGCCAGGAATCATTAGAATAAGTAAAGAATTCATCAATCCAGACTTTCATGGCAGACCAGCTTATTCGCGCAACCGCAGCCAATGGTGGCATTCGCTGCGTCGGGGTCATCACCACCCGACTCACAGAAGAAGCCCGACAACGCCATCAACTCTCCTACGTCGCCACCGCTGCACTCGGTCGAACCATGAGTGCCGGCCTACTGCTCGCCTCCAACATGAAAAACCCCGACTCCCGCGTCAACCTGCGAGTCAAAGGAGACGGTCCTCTCGGGGGGATTCTCGTGGATGCGGGGATGGATGGAACCGTACGCGGCTACGTGAACAACCCCGACGTCGAACTTCCCCCCAACAGCCGAGGCAAACTCGACGTGGGCCAAGCCGTGGGACCCAATGGCTTTCTCTACGTCATCCGGGATATCGGCTACGGCTATCCCTACTCCAGTACCGTCGAACTGGTATCTGGGGAAATCGGCGATGATGTCACCCATTACCTGGGAACCTCCGAACAAACCCCATCCGCTCTAGTTCTCGGGGTCTTCGTTGGCTCAGAAGGCGTCACCGCTTCCGGGGGACTACTCCTGCAAGTGCTACCCAAAGCCGCCCGCGACGATGCCCTCATCGCCACCCTCGAATCGAGATTAGCGGGACTTTCTGGCTTTACCCCCCTCCTGAAACAGAAAAAGACCCTCAACGCCATTTTTGAGACCCTCTTAGGGGATTTAGACCTGAAAATTCTCCCCGGAGTGCAGATGTTGCGCTTCCACTGTGGCTGTTCCTGGGATCGACTGTTAGGCGCTCTCAAACTCCTGGGGATCAGTGAGTTAGAGGATATGATTGACAAAGATGGTGGCGCCGAAGCCACCTGTGAATTTTGTAAAGAAGTCTACAACGCCGATGCCAACGACTTGCAACGGCTCATCGACGACTTAGCCGAGTCTTCCTCGGCCCGTTAAAACAGGTGACTTGGGGGAAAGTTCCCCCCAAGTCAACTCGCCTCACTCTTCAATATCTTGAATTTGCGTGGCGACTCGCTCACTAAACTCAGTATCTGTGTCAGCCAACGTTAACAATTGCAAGTATTCCGGGGGAGTCAATCCAGTCTGTTGGATGATCTCGATCGCCGCCGCTTCCAATTCCTGTTCCAATTGGTTGTACTCTTCAGCCGTTTCCGCTTGTTGCAGTTCCTCACTGCGGCCACTAATGAGATCAACAATTCCAATATAAGCATTGGCAAACTGACTGACCTTTTCCGAAGAAATTGCCCCCGAGTCGGTAATCTCCGAGATTCCCAAATCAGGCGTGGTTGTCGAAGTCGGCGCGTCATCGGCCCAGGCCAATCCCGGAACTAGGAGCATCAGTAGCCCCCAACAGGCGGCGATCGCCCCGATAAATCCCTGTCTAGTCATCCATTGCATAGAGCAGTCCTTGGTATCGTTATCTCTTCAGTATACTGGCGTCGCCGAGATAGGCGCGATCGCCCCCTCAACCCAAACGATACTGACGGAACAGATCACTCGCCACCCGATGCAACAAACTATGACGATAGGTGAGCGCCGCAAAATCCGTACTATAGCCCCCACCAATCACACAAGCCACCGGATACCCCGCCCCCAAACAGGTACTCAACACCTGCATCTCCCGGCGAAAAATCCCCGTATCCGTTAACGCCAACTTCCCCAGGCGATCGCCCAAATGCGGGTCCACCCCAGCATCATACAGCACCAAATCCGGCCTCACCTGAGACAACAAATCCGGCAAATACTCCGCCAAAGTTTGTAAATACTCATCATCCTCCATCCCCTCCCGCAGCGACACATCCAAATCACTAACTTGCTTGCGACTCGGGAAATTCACCCCACAGTGCATCGAGAACGTAAACACCGTCTCATCCCCCTGAAACATCACCGCCGTTCCATCCCCCTGATGCACATCCAAATCCACAATCAACACCCGCCGCGCCAATCCCCGCTTCTGCACAAACCGGGCCGCGATCGCCAAATCATTAAAAATACAAAATCCCGAACCAAACCCCGGAAACGCATGATGAGTTCCCCCCACCGTATTACACGCCAACCCCTGCTCCAACGCCAACTGAGCCGTCAATAGCGTTCCCCCCACCGCCAAACAAGTACGCCGCGCCAACTCCGCACTCCAGGGAAGGCCAATCCGCCGTTGCGCCGTCTCCGGGAGCGTTCCCGTCAAATAGCCTTCCACATACTCCCCCTCATGCAGCCATTCCAACACCTCCCGAGGCGGTAAACGGGGAACATGAATCTGATCCGGCGTCGCGATTCCCTGATGTAACAGATAGCTGTAGAGTTGCGAGAACTTCTGCATCGGGAAACGATGGCCCGGCGGCAGAGGGGCCACATAATCACGATGATGCACAATCGGTAACGCCATAAACGAGCCTTAACGGGTATTCCGGGAAAAATTTGTAAGATACAGATAGATAATTATCCCCAACTTTCACAAGCGAGATATCCCTATGGACTCCAAACTGACTTGGCAATACGGCAGCGAACATCCTGAGAATAGCGCCAATCTCGATGCCATTCGTCAATGGTGGTCAAAACTCAGTGGTAAAAGCATTCTCTGGCAACAACGCATCGTTCCCGACGGCGAGGAGGTGAACCAACTCGACTGGGAACCCCAGCGGTTTGATGAGCGCTTTGCCATCGCCGAGCCGGAACTCAAAGGCATCACGATATACTGGCGCAAACCCGACGAAGAGGCCCCCCGCAACATTACCGCCGGAACCCTAGAACTCGAAACTCGGCAGCAGCAACTGTTTGTCTATCCCAAATCTCGCCCCAACGTTGCCATTCGTGTCAGTTTACCCCAAGTCAAGTTTGAGACCGTCGAACTGACTCAGCCCGAGGTTCAATGTGTCGTGAAGAACGAAAAAGGCTTACTCGTCTTCCGGGACAAACCCCAATTACTCGAAGTCAAAATTAAACTCGATGCAGCGGCGATCGCCCGCCTCAAAGAACAACTCACTGGCGACGAGTAACTTCATTTGGGCGATCCATCTCTTGCGATCGCCCAATCCATTCGGCAATATCATCCCAGTCAACACTCAAACATCATGCTTTTATCTTTGTCTGAAAAAGAACGAAAAATTGTAGAGAAATTACGTAAAATCCCTCCAGACAATCTCCATGAAATCGAAAATTTCATAGATTTCTTGAGTCTTCGTTATCAAGATAGACAGCTTGTGGAAGCTAGTAAGAGGCTCTCCAGCCCAGATTTTCAGGACATCTGGGATAACGATGAGGATGCCAGTTATGACGAGCCGTGACTCTCAGTCTTCAATCGCTCCCAACACCTCATCCACCGTCAACCGTAACTCCGGAAAAACCCTTGAAACCAACATATCCCCCCGTCTAAATTGCTGTAACTGATACTCCCCCTCAACCAAATTTGCGAT
>SIHH01000041.1:8883-13561 GCA_004299065.1 Phormidium sp. SL48-SHIP
TATCCCCCCGTCTAAATTGCTGTAACTGATACTCCCCCTCAACCAAATTTGCGATCGTAATCGTCGGTTGCTTTGGCGTTCCGATATACCGCACCCCACCCAAGGCCCGATAATCAACGAGCCAATACTCCTGAATCCCCATCGCCTCATACTCAATCAACTTATGGCCATAATCATCCCGCCAATTCGTGCTAACCACCTCAACCACTAACGGAACCGTCGCCCCCGACTCAATCACAGAAGCCGTCTTCCAGAGAGGTTCCTGACGCAATTGACGGCGATCGCACACCGCCACATCCGGCTGATATCCCGATCGCGGCGCTTGCGGTTTCAACAAACAGGCCCGGGGAATCGTATACGCAAGTCCCCCCCGACGAATCGCCAGATTAAACTCCGCCACTAAAAACCCCGCAATCTCCTCATGAGGCCCCGTCGGTAACACTGCAATCACTTCCCCTTCAATCAGTTCATAGCGCCGGCCATCATCAGGATACTGGGCCAGAAACGCCTCAAATTCTAGCGGATGAGTTTGTACAGCCACCATAGCCCCTATCGTCCCCTCAACGAATCATCTCCACACCAAACCTCATACATCGCCCAAATCGCCATCGGCCGGAGATAATGTCCCGCGCGGAAGGTTCGGGCCGCCGTAATCGCCTCGGGAGTGCGGAACTGAAGTCCCCCCTCATAAATTTGTCGCACCACCGCCTCCGTCATCATCAGCGCCTCCGTCTTCAACCCCATGAGGATTAAAAAGGCCCCAATTCCGAAGTTAATCCCAGTCCACACCTCCAACGGATGCGTCGCCTGGGGATCTTCGGGGGAACCATCTAACATCACCCCATTGGCGGCCCCAATCGGCGTCTCTAAGCCTTGATTAAACTGGACAAAACAACTCTCATAGACCGTTTTCAGAGCCAAGTCCGCACAATTGCGCGGCACAATATCCTCTAACCCCAACAGTTGCGCATAAAACTGGCCACAAAGCTGATCCGCCATCACCACCTCCGAACCACTCTCACTATCGAGGCGATAATAGCGGCCATTCCAGAGAGTATTGTGATAGCGGGGTTTCGCCTCCTCAAGCCAAATGCGATACGACCGTAACACCTGCGCCGGTTCCGGGATATTCTGGTGAGAATTGCTTGTATTCCAGGGTTTTACAGCCGTTTCGAGCTGTTCCCCGATCGCGATCGCCGCCTCCAACGCCGCCAACCATAACCCCCCACAATACGCACTAATTCCCTGCAAACGCCAATCATCAAACGTCTGATCCGGTGCGCCACCATTTTCGGGGATTTGATCCCCATCCTTATCAAAGGTTTTCAGATAGGCGATCGCCTGAACCACCCCCTGCCAACAATCTTGTAAAAACTCAATATCCTCGCCTCCCGTAAATCGGAAATCCCGATAAACTTGCAGCACAAAATCGCAGGGCAAATCCTTCCAAAGATTGCAATCTTGGTAACTGGTGTAATTCGTTTGCAGCCAAGGATGTTCATTCGCCGCCCCCAAATCATGAGGCGTTGCCCCGACCGCCTTACGAATCGCCGCCGCCCCGTTATAGCCAATCACTCGGGGCGTTTGATCACCCGTCGGAATTGCCCTCGCAAACGAGCGAATCACCGATTTTTCCAACAGCGGCCAAAGTTTTAACAGCGCAAAAGACCCATACAAACGCACATCCAAACTTTCATACCAGCGATAATCAAAACTCTCTAAAACCCCAAAATGTCCCTTCGGTTCCTCCTGATTCGCCGCCGTCCATAAACTGCCCCCACTACTGAGGTCATACAGCTCATTAAACAACGCCATTTTGAACCAACCCGGCAGAGACTCATCCTCTAAAATCGGCGTTTGCCAGTCTGTAATCGCCTCCTTCCACATATCCGAATGCTTCAGGGCCGTGCGAATCATCGACCAACTATTTTGACCATTGCGACCAAAAAAGTCCGTATAGCGGCGATAGGCCGTAATCCCGGCCGCAAACTCCGTAATCGGGAAATCCCAAGCCAAAATAAACGGAATCTTGCGAGTTTTGCCCGGACGGACCGTAAAACGCACCGCGATCGCCCCCGCCAATCGTTCCCCAGCCGCCCCTGGAGTCTCATCCTCCCAATTTTCCAGACTGCCATCCTCAGCAAAGGTTCGCCACAGTTCCGAACCATCTCCCGCCGGATTCCAGCGAGAATGATAAAACACCTTCACCGCCGGATTCGTCACCGTGGCCAGAGCAAATTGCCCATCTCCCTCAGCCATCGCCTCCTGGCCCATGGTCCCCGAATTGAGCAAACAGCCCAAACGGGAGAAATCCTCTAACCAACGGTTCACATTCCCCTCAGAATCCCCCCAACGAGACTGATAATCATACACCGGACTACCATCATCTCGAACCCGCACCTCCGGGGATTTCAGCGTATTGGTGAACCAGCCCGCGATATTTTCCCAAGTTAATAAAATGCTTAACGTAATCGGCTCATCGGTGGGATTATGAGCCGTCCATTCAAAAATCGCCAGAGGGTAACTGGTTTCTTGATAATTGTCAGGGATAATTGGCGAAAACTGCTCACAGGTTAGATAACAGTTAAACACCCGCTCATACACCGACCAACTGCGGGGATAGAGAGCGTGATAGGTTCCCGTAGACTCTCCCTGTTCCGTCTCAGCCGGATACCAATCCCAACTCTCTAACGTTCCATCCTGGGGCGCAACCGTCGAGAGAGCATAGGCCTGACGTTGGCCGCCCTCCGTTTCCTCATACACCGAGAACTGACAACCCGGGAGGGGTTTGAAGATATGTTCCCCCCCGTCGAGATGCCAAAGATTAAACGTCCCTTGGGGCGATCGCCCGATCGCACCCGCCCCAAACCCTCCCAGGGGCATTCCATGATCGGGACCATCATCGAGATTACTGGCATAACGCACCCGATAGGGATTGTCCCATACCTGGCCGAGGGGACATTGCCAAGTATGGGGAGGAATGGGGGGATGAGTGGGGTAGTGAATTGGCATACCGTCGGTTCAAGGAAACGAGAAGGGAACAAAAACAGAAGTTAAGGACGGCGGGAGCTGCGCGGTTGTCCTAAAGTCGTAATGTACAACACCGCTTCATCGGGGGGAATCCCCAACACATCATTAACACGATCATCAAAAAAGCCAGCAATGCCGCTCACTCCTAAATTTAGATGAGTTGCCGCTAAATTGAGACGTTGTCCCAAATGGCCCGCATCCAAATGTAAATAACGATAGGCGCGATCGCCCCAGCGAGCAATAGCCCCATCCAAATCCGCCGTATGGAACACCACCATCGCCGCATCTCGCCCTAAATCTTGTCCCAAACAGAGAAAATGCAGTTCACGGCGGAAGTTTTTAAAGCGAATCTGCCGCAATTCCTGCGCCTGGGGGGCATAGTAATAGCAGCCATCGTCTAAACCATCGACAGCCGTGCTGGCAACAAAGGTTTGAATTAAATCGCGATCGCAAAAATTGGGCAACTCCCAGCTATCCGGGGACGATTCCGAGGGATTCCGGGAACTCAACTGGCTCACCGGTTGCGGTTGATAGGCAAAATTTAACAGGGCCTTCACCTGTTCCAACTCAATTTCAGCCCCCCCTTGATAGGCCCGTGTCGATCGCCGTTGCAGTAACGTCGCCTCCAATCCTGTCCCCCCTTCACCCCAATCGAGCGGATGACTAACGGTGCTAACCTTCGTACAAAAGGGGAAATTATACTTATCTTCACGGTTATCCCCCTCATCCGTTGCCGGTTCCTGGGCCGATTCTGACTGACTCGGAGCAGAGTCAATAGCGCTGGCCTGATGCAGATAGGCCAACAGAGAACCATCCGGTAACTCAGGATAATCGCGATCCGTCTCTGAAGCCAAGGCCGTCGCGAAAGAGCGATCGCCAGTCGCCTGTTGTCGTTCTTGCAGGGCCACCACGGCGATCGCCCCTTCCTCCTCACCATTGAGATACAGTAAATCATTCAGCCCCTGATCCCGGAACCCGCCAATCAAATCAGGGCGATAATCCGTCAACGCCGCCGCCAGTTCCAAATTGCCCAACAAATGCCCCGTATCCAGATGAATACGGCGATAAGCCCGGTCCTGATAGCGCCAGGACGAGCGGAAAAAGACCGCCGTCGTAATAACCACAAACGGGGCATTTTCCAACGCCGGATGGCTAAAACAGGCGGACTTGAGGGCAGCACTGGGATCACTGTCCCAAAACCGTACCAACGAATGATCGCGAACCTGGTAATTGTAGAGTCCCTGGGGTAACTCCCCATCCACTTGCGACAACAGATAAACTTCCGCCGGATAGAGACCCCCCGCCGAGGGAGCCGCCCGTAGAAACAAGTCCTGGCGGGCAATCTGAGGAATCCGCGCCGTCACCCCATAGGTACAGTAAAGAAGATGAGATAAACGCGAGAGAACCGTTTGGCGATCGCCGATATGGGGTTTTAAGTCAATCGTTGTGCCGATAGGATACTCTTTAAAGGGAACCGGAGGACGATCCCAATCAATGTTTGGAACCCGTTGATTGATCGTATCTGGATCATATTTAGTGCGCTCATGATAGGTTCTCGAAATAGAAAACGTCTGCTTGGTCATACCTCAAAATAATGAAACAACGTCTGGGGTTTGGGTAAAAGGCAAGATAAAAAAGGCAAAAGGCA
>SIHH01000041.1:13661-20634 GCA_004299065.1 Phormidium sp. SL48-SHIP
TTGCCAGTCGTGCGCTCTGTTTAAAAACAGCCAAAACCACGATACTAGCCAATCATCTCAGCGAATCATCTAAGACCTTAAAACTCCGTTTATAGGACTCATCATCAAGTTGACCCGATCAAAGATGAAGTTTCAACGGTCTCCAATTGTCCATCATGTCCTCCGCAAACCTCACATCAAGGAGAATCTTGACGTCGTTGCAGGGCCTCCTCACTACTAGAGACCTCCTCATAAATATCAGCAATACTAGAGCCTTCAGCCAACTTACGCCGCCAAGTCTGTAACCCTCCCTCATCCACATCTCGTCCTAGGATAGCCTGATAGACCCCATTAATCCGAGCCTCAACCTCCTCCCCTTGCACCAACGTGCGGCGTAATTCCGTCAGAGAGAGTCCCGCCAAAATCGCATGAGCCCAGCGTTCGAGTTCCCGGTCCGTCGCCGCGCGTTCAAGGAGTTCACGATAAATCCGGTCAATTTCAGGGTAATAGTCCGACGCATCCGGAGGAATCCGAGTGCGTAGATAGGTTTGCCAGTCCAAAGTCGTCTGAGGCTGGGTATAATACCGTAGCCAATCCCGGTCAAAACAGAGCGTGTAGCCCTCCGTGCGTTGGCAGCGCTCCTGGGCATTTGCCGAGGGAGCGATCGCCGGTAAAATCGTTAAGGTCGCGATCGCTAGTACCATTGAAGCTCCATATCGACCGTCCTTTCGAGAAAAATCCATGAAGTCCT
Source organism: Phormidium sp. SL48-SHIP (assembly GCA_004299065.1). GTDB lineage: Bacteria > Cyanobacteriota > Cyanobacteriia > Cyanobacteriales > Geitlerinemataceae > Sodalinema. The sequence continues at coordinate 14,392 of SIHH01000041.1, forward strand.
ACCTTGCTGCGGCAATTCAAATGACGAGCGTGCCAGATCTCCAGCGAAATTTGGCACAAGCTGAAGAGTTAATCGACCTTGCCGTGCGCCGAGGAGCCGAACTCATCGGATTGCCCGAAAACTTTTCCTTTCTCGGAGAAGAAGCCGACAAAATCGCCCAAGCGTCCCAAATCGCCCAAGAAAGCGAACTGTTCCTCAAAACCATGGCGCAACGGTATCAAGTCAGCATTCTCGGCGGTGGCTTTCCCATCCCCGTCAGCGAGAGTCAGGCCTACAACACCGCCTTACTCATCGACCCCAGCGGCACGGAACTGGCCCGCTACTACAAAGTTCACCTATTTGATGTTAACCTGCCTGACGGCAATACCTACCAAGAATCCAGCACCGTCCGCGCCGGAAGCGACCTTCCCCCCGTTTATGGCTCCCCCGATTTAGGCCAACTGGGGCTATCCGTCTGTTACGACGTGCGTTTCCCCGAACTCTATCGCCATCTCTCCCGCCACGGGGCCGATGTCCTCTTTATTCCCGCCGCCTTCACCGCCTACACCGGCAAAGACCATTGGCAAGTGCTACTACAGGCCCGGGCCATCGAAAATACCGCCTACGTCATTGCCCCCGCCCAAACTGGTCGCCATTACGGCATTCGTCACTCCCACGGCCACGCCGCCATCATTGACCCCTGGGGAACCGTCATCGCCGATGCCGGAACCAAAGTCGGAATTGCCATCGCCGAGATTAACCCCCAACGGTTAGAGCAAGTTCGCGGTCAAATGCCTTCCCTCCAACATCGGGTGTTCGCCTAGCGGTAATTGAACTTCAGCAAATCTTCCATGTGACCAATCACCATGATGGTGTCCCCACGTTGGAGCCGTTCTGAAGCTGGAGGATGAGAGAAAGTTTTGCCATTGGCGCGACGTAGAGCCACCACCAAAAATAAGCCCTTAGCCCAGACAGCAACTTCGCCAATCGAACGGCCATTGAGGCGGGAGTCGCGAGTGATATCGACCTCCATCAGTTGCAGATGAATCTGGGCCAACATTTCATTGAGGGTATGGCCACCCTCATCCTCTTCAAAAAATTCAAAGGCCGTCGGTTGAGTGATGTAATTACTCATCTGCAACGCGCCGATTTCCGCCGGGAGAACCACCAGATTGGCCCCGGCTAAACGCAGTTTATTCTCAGTGGTGGGCTTTTCCCCACGAGCCAGAATCGTTAAATCGTGCTTCAATCCCCGGGCCGTCAGGGTGACAAAGACATTCACCGCATCTTCAGGTAACACCGCCGCCAGGAACTGGGCGCGTTCAATCCCCACCGACAGCAACACCTCCTCTTCCGCCGCATCCCCCACCTGGACCAGATAGCCAAGAGATTCAGCGGTTTCGAGTAAATCTGGATTGCGATCGATAATCACAAAGGGTTTACGAGCCGCATGGAGCCGTTTGGCTAAAATTTGTCCCATACGCCCAAAGCCGCAAATAATCGAATGTCGCTCTAATTGTTCGATTCCCTTCGTTTTGCGTTGAGCATCAAGAGCTCGGTGAATTTCCCCTTCGGTGATCATTTGAATGAATCCTCCCACGATATAAACAGCAGACGATGTTCCGGCGATGATGACGACAATCGTAAAGACTTTTTCCGCTGTCGAGTCGAGCGGGTTAACTTCGCCATACCCGACTCCGAATACGGTGATAATCACCATATAAAAGGCGTCGATTAACTCCCAGCCGAGGAGGACATAGCCCACAACGGCGGCGGCGAGAGTGCCAAGAAAGACAACGGCGCCGAGCAGCATCTGTCGAAAGGCACTGTGCATGGGGAGGCCACATTAAAGCGAGAGGTACGGGTTAGGTGGCAGATTGGCCCTGAAGATACTGTGACACAATTTGCAAAATCCGTTGGGAGGCATGACCGTCCCCAAAGGGGTTTACGGCGTTGGCCATGGTTTGATACGCCTGGGGATCGTCTAAGAGTGTGACGGCTTCTGAGGCGATGCGATCGCACTCCGTCCCAATCAGCCTCGCTGTACCCGCTTCAACCGCCTCAGGACGCTCCGTGGTGTCTCGCAGCACTAACACGGGTTTTCCCAGAGCGGGGGCCTCTTCTTGCAAGCCGCCTGAGTCCGTTAACAGCAACGTACAGCGGGCGATCGCCCCCACCAGGGCGGTATAGTCTAAGGGGTCTGTCAGAAAAACCCGTTCATGATCCCCTAACATCTCTTGCAATGGCTCGCGCACCGTCGGATTGCGGTGTAGGGGTAGCAACAGAGCGGTATCCGGGACCGTATCGAGAATCTTGAGGAAGCCTTGGGCAATACTGGTGAGGCGTGCGCCCCAATTCTCCCGCCGATGGACCGTGGCCAACATCACTCGCTGCTGACGCCAATCGAGTCCCGCAACCTCACAGCTTGGCGTTCGGGCCGCCACCGACAATAAGGCATCAATGACCGTATTTCCCGTATGATGAATGGCCCCAATCACTCCCGACTTCCGTAAATTCTCCACCGCCCGAGCCGTCGGCGCAAAGTGTAAACTCGTCAGTTGGGAGATTAAACGGCGATTGGCTTCCTCAGGATAGGGGTCAAATAGCTGATCCGTCCGTAACCCCGCCTCAACATGACCAACAGGGATTTTTTGATAAAATGCAGCCAGTGTCGCAGCGAAGGCCGTGGTTGTGTCTCCTTGGACGATCACTAAATCAGGACGTAGGTCTTGAAACACAGCCTCGAGTCCCTGCAAACTGCGACGGGTGATATCCGTCAGGGTTTGTTGGGGTTTCATGATATCGAGATCTCGCTGAGCCGTGAGTTCAAACAACGCCATCACCTGTTGCACCATTTCTCGATGCTGTCCCGTCAAAATGACCTGAGTCTCAAACTCAGAAGACTCTTGGAAGCAACGGATAACAGGAGCCAGCTTAATGGCTTCCGGGCGAGTTCCCAGGGTAATACAAACACGAGGAGACATAGACGACATAAGCAGCGATCGCAGAGTATGGTATAAGCCAACAACACCATCGACAACGATGGCACAAGCCTAGCCCCGTGACGTTGGGGCCAAACCCGGGAAGATATTAGAGGAATTTACGGTTTACAGCCGGCCCCGGTTCCAGGAGACAATAGATGAATCGGGTGTCAGCCGAACCCATCACACCAGACCCAGCGTGATGACGCGGCAATCCACTCCATCCTCTCATCGTTTGCACCCAGCCCCAGATTGATCCCAGTCCCAATTCACCGAATCCCTAAAAAACTCTAGCACCTATGACACAGTCTCAACGCCCCCCCGTTCCCCCACCACCCCCCGGTGGCGGCCGTCGTCCCCCTCGTCCCCCCGCACCTCCGAGCAGTAAACGCCCCCCAGCGGCGCCCCCACCCCCCGCTCAGCGGCCTCCCGCCGCACCCCCCCCACCGGCTCAACGGCCTCCAGCGGCCCAACGGCCCCCCGCCGCCCAACGGCCCCCCGCCGCACCCACCCCCCAACAGGCGACCCCCCGCCGTGGACCCGGCCCGAGTCCCGGACATCCCACCATGCGGGAGATTATCCAACGGGCTGAAGAAGAAGGCTACTCCGACGTTCACGTGGGCGTAGGCGAAGTCCCTCGCTATCGCGCCCGAGGTGACATCGCCCCCACCGAATGGCCCGAAACTGATCTCGATACCTTCATGAGTTGGATGCGGGAACTGATGAGTGACGAGGAAATTCGTCAGTTTCAAGAAAACTTGGACTTTGATGGTGCTGCCGATTTAGGCTTTGTTCGGGTTCGTATTAACGCCTTTGATAGCCTCGCCGGTCCGGCGATCGTTTTGCGTCTCATTGGTGCCGAAATCCTCACCCTAGAACAATTACGGTTGCCCGAAGTCTTCAAAAGCATCAGCTTAGACTATCACAAGGGACTGGTTCTCGTGACGGGACCAACCGGTTCAGGGAAATCAACCACGATGGCGGCGATGATTGATTACATCAATCGCAACAAAGCCTATCACATTATCACCATTGAAGACCCAGTTGAGTTTGTCCATAAAAGCAAAAAATCCCTCATCAAACACCGGGAAGTCGGAACCCATACCCATAAGTTCTTTAATGCCTTAAAAGCTGCATTACGGGAAGATCCAGACCTGATTCTCGTCGGAGAAATTCGGGATAAGGAGACCATGAATATTGCCCTAAAAGCGGCATCCACAGGTCACTTAGTCATGGGAACCCTGCACACCAATAGTGCGGTAAAAACCATTGAACGGGTGATGGGGATGTTTCCCCCCGCAGAACAGCCCGCCTTCCGGGTGGCCCTAGCGGAATCTCTGATTTCTATTGTTGCCCAGGGCTTATGTAAAACCACCGACGGCAAGCGAGCGGCATTCCACGATATTCTCATTGCAACTGATGCGGTGAAAGAATATGTGATTCAAGGTAAGCTCGATGCGATTACTGATGTCATGCTCCGGTCAGAGTTTGATGGGATGACGACCATGAATAAAGCTCTGTTTGAACTATATCAAGAAGGTCGGATTACTGAAGAAATTGCCCTTGAAAAATCACCCACTCCCAATGAAATGGCACAGTTCCTACGGGGTCGCGTCTAATCGGGTCGCGTCTCAGAAATTTTCGGGAGCAAATTGTTGTAAACAACGGCTCGAAAATCGATACAAAAAGCAAGCTCGTTTAGATCGACTTAGAAATGGCATATGATGTCATGACTAATGATGTCAGTTTGGGCGCGTCGGAACCGTTTAAGGGCTTAGTTCTGTTTACACCCGGCGGGGATATCGTCTATGCCATTGAACCCCATCTTCGCGATCGCTGGCATCTACAACTCTGTGTGGCGGTTCAGGAGGCCTTAGGACTTCCCGAACCGCCACACTTTCTCGTCCCTTGCTATAGTGCTACCATCGATCGCTATCTCAACCCTCACACGCAACAGATAGAGACCATTGCTGAAGCCATGCTGGGGGTTTGGCGGTATCGCAGCCTACTCAGCCTCCTTTTTGAACTTCAAGACACAACCTGGGAGTTAAAACCCAGTTCCCCAGAACTCTGTAACCCCCTGGCCCTAGAGACGTATCGTCATGAGTTTCCCCAATTGTGGCAAAATCATGATCTGGTGCTGCGAGTGAACCAACATAACGGCCAACATCGCCGCCAAGATGGCCCGGATTTGCTGTTTCCAAACTCCTCAGATTCTGAAACCAGTGGCTATGTCTTCCGCCTCTTCATTCGTGGCGACAGTTCCAATACAGAAGAAACCTTACTACGATTGCATTCAATGCTCGATCGCGCTCTAGGCCATCCCTACACCCTCAAGGTCATTGATGTCCTCAAACACCCGCAACAAACCGAACGCGATCGCGTCTCAGCCACTCCAACGCTCATCCGCGTCTGGCCGCAACCCATACGACGAATTGTCGGCGAAATGAACGACCTCGATCTAATTTTTAAACTCGTCCATCGTTAAGCCAAGATGAATCAGGAACAGGTAACAGCCAGCCAAGAACACCCCCAACAAGTGGCCCCCAGTCTCTCGCGTCTCGGCCAACTCTTCTACGGCCAAAATATCCTGGGTCATTCCCGATTAGACCAAGTCCTCATCACCGTCCTCACCCTACTCCTAGGAGTCATCCCCCAACCCGCTGCGGCGCAAGCCTCACCCCGGTTAACCCCTCAAGATTGTGAGCAATTGCACGCTGGCATGACTCAAGCCGAACTCGATGCCATCTTAAATGATTTAAACATCGAACCGGAGCGAGAAACATCATCTCCTGGAAATAGCCTGTTGCAGTGGATTGATGAAGACTCAGGAGCCGTATTGTTAGCCGTTCTCCGCAATCAAACTGTGGCTGAACTCTCTTGCTTTGGAGTCAACCCTCAAGTGACTGAAAACCGCCCAACTCATCAACTCTGCGCCCAAGCCGAAATTGGCATGACCCTCGACGAAACCCGACAAGCCTTAGGGTCTCCCGGAGAACCCGTTGCAACTGATAGTAGCTTATCCGAAGGACTCCTCTGGCAATGGACTAATCCCGCTCGCCAAGAAGTGGCCATCCTCGCCTTTTCTAGTTTCAATGTCTTATCAGGAAAAACCTGCTTTTTTAGCCAAATGGAAGACGAGGCAACTCTACAAATTCCTGATTTTATCGAGGGTTTTGATGAGGTTGAAATTCCCTAGTTGAAAACGGCCGATACACTGAACATCGCCTTTCCCTGTTCTATCAGATACGACCGCCTATCTGTTCCGGTGTTCCGGTGTTCC
>SIHH01000042.1 GCA_004299065.1 Phormidium sp. SL48-SHIP
GGGAATAGGGTCGGGGCTTACCCTTGTGGTTGCTCTCTTAGGGTCGCTCTTTTTCGGCTACAGTTGACCACTTTAGGGGCTTTAAAAGCGTAACTCATAGCGGATTTCAATGGACTCAAAACCAGGGGTTCCCGATTCAGTTTGGCCGCCTTGGAGTAAAAAGCCACTGAGACCATAATCATAGGTCAATCCCAACAGCGATCGCTCATTGAGTTCATAAATCGCCTCAATCTGTCCAATCGGAAACACACTGAGACGATCTAAACCGATCGCGTCGCCCGCCTGATTCGCCACCCGATCAATATCTACCAAGAGTCCCGTCAACTCGGGTTCCAAGACAAACCGCACCAGTGCATATTCAAAAAACTCCGTCCCTCGTAACTGACCAATCTCATCAATCGTTGTCACCACCTGTCCCCCCAGTAGAGACACCAGCTCATTCTCACTGCGATTAGGAACACTACTCAACTGCACCGTATCTAACAACGCCTCATTAGGCTCAAACCCTTGCACCGTCACCTCTCCCGACGAATCCGCCAAAATGGCATCGAGGACATCTTCCGTCATCGCATCAATCGTGATATTGACTAAAAGCTGGCGTGACTGACGCAGCGGGAGAATCGTCGTATCAGGGACCTCATTACTGTTGCGATCGCGATCGGCCATGGGGTTGCGGCGTTGTTCCGACACCAGCGTCGACACCTGTACATCCAACCGAGGATTGAACAGGCCCTCCTCCGGGATAAACTCCACCGTCTGAGGACGACCTGGGGTGACAAAAAAGACACTACTCAAGACATTCAACTGACCCTCTTCAACCCGAATCGTCCCCTGAGGGTTCAGATTCCCCAAATCACCATCAATCACCCCATTTACCGTCACATCCCCCGCCACCCGTGCATTAAAACTCGGTAGAGAATTAACAATCCTCAAATCTTCCCCAAGACTGACTCGAAACCCATCTAAGACCGGCATAATCAATGGAGACGTGGCCTCAGACCGGGTCTCAGAAGAGGGGACACTTGACGAGTCTGACATCATCCCCCCAGCAGCCAACTCTCCCCCAGGAACCGAGACACGTCCTTGAGACAACTCAATCCCGCCGCGAACCACAGGAGTTAACACCGTTCCCGCCACCGTGATGTCTCCATCCAACCGGCCCTCATAGAGTCCCGCTAGGGCGATCGCCCCTTGGTCCACCGTCAACGTCAGAGGGCGTTCTAAGTCGGGATTTGGCTCCAACAGAGGTAAGACCCCCGCCAAACGAAACGATCCATCCGCAACCTGGGCCACCAATCCCTCAACATCGAGTTGCTCCTGATTAAAACGAATCACCCCATCGATCTGACTTTGAGCCTCAGGAAGAGCCGCCGCCTCAACCTGGGCCTGATCAAAGGCGATCGCCCCCTCAGCCTCAAACGACTGTAAAATCCGCTCAATTTCCCCAGAAGTCAACGCCATCAGATCCACGCGAGCCGCCACATCCACCCGTCCCTCACCGCCAAGCCAAACCACCTGACCCTCACTGAGGGCCTCAACCAACTCAAACGCCGGTGTATCCAGGGAAATACGTCCCTGAGCGATCGCCGTCTCCGGGGTTAACGCCGTCAGCGGAAAAGGAACACTGACCTGAATCTGACTCCAACTCGGAGCTACGGTGACGAACTCAACGCGATCGCCCCCGTAGCGGAAATTCCCCAAAAACGACTCCAGAGAGCGGTCATTCAACTGAGGCGACTCAATCGCCACCTCTCCCAACAGCGTCGGTTGTTGCACCGTCCCGCCGAACCGTCCTTGCAGCCGCAGATCCCCCCCTAGCGTCACCGGGAGACTGACAAACCGCTCCAGAAGGTCCAGCGGGACATCCACCACCTCAAACCCGCCCTCAAGCTGCGTCGGAGAAACACGGCCCATCAAAGACGCTTCGCCCCCCTCCGCCTGCACCCGAGCCTGCTCAACAGTCAACACATTGTCCACAAAACTGGCTCTGACGCGAAGATCATCGAGAGTCAGCCGAGGTCGAGGTTCAGACGTGGCCAGAGGCGAGGGGGGTTGCGTATACCAAACCCAATCCGACGCCGCCAAGTCAGCCGTAAGATTAGGATTTCCCAGGGTTCCCCCCAGAGTCACCGCAGCAGTATAGGTTCCCTCAATCTCCGCCACCTGAGGCGGTTGAGGCTCACCAGGAGGGGTCACTCGTTCGATCACCTGTTGACGGATGCGGTCAAACAGAGCCAACTGCTCCGCTAACGGATGTTTGGGAATCCCGACCCCAGTGGCGGTCAAATCTTGGGGATCTAAACTGGGACTGGCGACACCGCGACGGAGCAGATCCTCGATGTCATACCAAGCCACCGTCGTGAGCAGATCCCCCACGTTCCCTGAGTCAACCGTGAGTTCTGCCTGAACCGGGGCCTGTTGCCAAGCGGCCAGGGGAATACGCCCTTGAACGACCCCCAACAGATCCAGTTGGGTGGCGGCGTTGAGGACAAAGCGACTGTCCCGGAGTTGGAGGACGCCATCGCGAATCACCGTCTCTTGTCCGTCATAGCCAAACTCAGCGGCGATCGCCTCGGCCCGTAAATAGCCCAAACCGGGGTTAGCGACGCTCACCCCACCGCGAGTTTGCAGGGTAAACAGATCCGTGACGATTTCTCCTGTTACCTGACCGCGAACCGGTCCGATAATCCCCAAGGCTTGGCCCGGAACAAGGTCTAATAGAGCCAAATTAAAGTCATCCAAGCTCATCGCAAAGCGATCGCCCAGACGTTCCCCCAAGGCCGAGAACACCACCTCACCATTGACGGCTTTACGAATCTCGAAATCACGGGGGAGATAGGGAGCCAAACATCGAGATCCCTGCTGACAGGCCTCTAAGGCCACCGCCAGGCGATCGCTCTCCCGTCCCGGTCCTTGCAACGCCAGGGCCAAGGTCCCCCCCGTGCGAACCTGCACCGTTCCCGCCATCAAGGGGTCAAACTCCACCTCATTGACCGCAAAATCCCGCAGTTCCACCCCACCGGCTAGATTCAGATTGCCCTCGCCCAAGGGATTCGAGAGTAACTGACGGCCTTGAAACTGTCCTGAAACGGCCACACTGCCATCGATATTAACCGGACTGGGACGTTTCAAATTCTCACCCACCGCCACATCGGCCAGTAACAGGGTTAGAGGTAGGCGTTGGGAATCATAATTCGCCTCCAGAGTTAAATTGGCCGCTAAATCGGGGGTTTGTCTGAGATGGCTCAACAGGACATCCCCCTGGGCCTGAAGTAAATCCCCGTCGATATTGGCCGTGAGGCGATTCACCTGAGCCGGAATGGGAACCGCTCCGAGTTCCAACAAGGGATTCAGCGGTCCCGAGAGATTGGCCTGGGCCAGCAGCGTCGTGGGGAAGCGGGGACTGGTGACAATGCGATCGCCGATCAACTCCTGCACTAAAGCATCATCAACGGGCAGATTCGCGTCTGTGGTAACGTGCCATTGTCCCCCAGTTACCGCCGCGACAACCGTTCCTGACCCCTGATTGAGAGCCAGTTGAGCCTCCGTGGTTAACTCGGGGTTGAGTCGACTCAAATCTCCGCTGTCCAAGATACCCAGCACATTCGCCAAACTCAAACGAGCGGTTCCCGCCGCCGACATTAGCCCCACCGTGGCCGGAAGATTGGGCAAATAGGGATTGAGAGCGATATTGGCGGCGGAGAAGTTGCTCTCTAGCTGGCCATTGGCCACTTGGGCCTGAACCTGGGCCGTTCCGTCGGCGATCGCCAAGCGTCCCCCAGCATCGAGGCGAATCCCCGACAAATCCCGCGTTAGAGCCGCATCCATGAGACTGGCCAAGGAACTCCGCAGCCGAGCCTGACCGCGACTGAGACTCACCCCTAAAGGTAACTCCAGGTTTAGCCCCCTGGCCGACACCCCCGAGGCGATGGCCTCAACGTCGATTTCTCCCTGACTGAGATCCCCTTGCAGCCGGGCCACGCCATCGGCCAGATTCAGACCCAGGGCCAGGGTTCCCTGAACCGCCGCCGGGGAGAGGTCATCGAAACGCCCCGATAATTGCGCGGTTAACTCCGTCAGTTGAGCCGTTAGGGGCAAAAATGGGGAGAGATTGATCGGACTCGACACGACATCGAGCCACCAGATCTCAGTCAGCAAATCGGCGTTTCCGGTTAGGGTGATGTCTCCCCCCCCGGCGGTAATTTCCGCCCGCTCCAGACTGAGACGATTGTTGGCAAAGCGGGCATTTCCCTCGCTGCTGACGGCTCCTAAGTCGGCGGCTAGGATATCAGGGGTTGACCAGGTTAGGGTGGCTTGAGGATTGGTCAGAGGTCCGCTGACGTTGACCTGGGCCAGCAGTTGCCCCAAGCTCACGGTGTTGGGGAGTGCCAGATAGGGGGCAACGAGGGCATCGCTGGGGAGATCTAAGCGTAGATCGAGGTTGAGGTTAGACCCGCCTGGGTTGGCGAGGCGGGGACGATCGCGAAGAGTCTCGGGGAGGGCCTCGATTAACGGACCCGTCCATTGGCCAATTTCGGCATCGCCTCGGCCGACAATGCTGCCCCCGACGGCGGGGTTTAGACGAAGGCCATTGAGGGTGACGCGATCGAGGGTGGCGGTCAGGTTGGCCCGCAGTTGCGAGATGCCGGTTTGAGCCACAATCAGAGGGCTGCTGTTGCTGAGATTTAGGGTGAACTGGGGATCGCTGAGGTCTCCCAGGAGTTGGGCTTGCCCCTGTAAAACTCCCGTTAAGCCCAGGGTATCTAGGGGCGCGAGGAGAGGGTCATCAATCAGTTCAGACAGGCGTTCTAGGGCGATTTCAGGGACGCTGAAGGCAAGATCATAGCCGGCCGACTCGCTGATACTGCCGCTGCCGTTGAGTTGCAGGTCGCCGGTTTGGGCCTTGAGGCGATCGAGTTGCAGGCGACGCCCCTGAAAACGCAGGTTCACGTCAGCGGTGAGGGGTTGATTTAAGCCGTCTAGGTTGGCGGCTAACTCATCGAGATTCAGGGTTCCGCGAATTTCGGGCAATCCCCAGTTGAGGGTTCCCGCGTCGTCGAGGAGGGGGGGAATCTCCAGGTTGAGGTTACCGTTGAGCGTGCCGCTGGTTAAGGGAATGCGATCGCCGACTTCGGGGGGCAACAGGGCGAAAAATTGGCTTAACTGCACCTGTTGTAAGCGGGGATTGATGCGACTTTCGAGGGTGCTGATGCGGGTGGTTCCCTGCACGTCAACGACTCCCTCGGGAAGAGTCACGGCTAGGTCATACTGAGCCTGCTCAAAGGCTTGGCTGAGGGTGGCATCGCCCTGAACTCCCACGGTAAAGGCCTCGGAACGGCCCTGGGGAGTCAGTTGTAGATGTCCCCCCTCGATGATGAGGTTGAGGGGAATCTCGATGGGCAATTCGTCGTCGCTGGGTTCGGGGAGGTTGAGATCTAAGGTCAGCCATTGGCCATCGTCCCCTTGTTGGGCGATGAGGTTGAGATCCCGTAGGGTAATGGTGACGGGAAGTTGGCCGCTGAGGAGGGCGGGGAGGTTGTATTGGACGCGGATTTGCTCGACTCGCAGGGAGTTGGCATTCTCGGCGGTGGGCGGGAGATAGAGGCCATCGAGGTCTACTCCCGTCAGGGAGAGTCGTTGTACGGCCCCGAGTTCGAGGGGACGGTTGAGAATGGGGATAATTTGGGCTTCGACGAATCCGGGAAGTTGCGATCGCAGCCAGGCGGTGGTAACGCGATAGCCGACGGTTCCCAAGACGACAACGATTCCTCCCCCAATTAGAAGTCGTTTTAGGGAACGGCGTCGAGGAGGAGATGGCTCGGGAGTGGGGCGAGGCGGTGGATTGGCCATAGTTCACGTAGATCGGCGTCAATCGATGTGGCCGTTTGCCCGAGGGTGAGCTAACATGAATAGCTCATCTGATCTTGGGCTTCGGTTTGTGTCAACGCTAGGATTTTAGCGGTCTAGCTGAGGCCTGGGTTGAGAAAAGTCGTTTGGGAATGTAGTCCTTGTCTCAACGGTGATGACCGGATCGGGCTATGGTAGTTGAGTGGTGGCACGCAAATCGCCGATGGATCTTCTAGAGTATCAAGCCAAAGAGCTGTTCCGCGAAATGGACATTCCTGTCCTGCCCTCGCAAAAAATTCATTGTCCCCAAGATCTTAAGGGGCTAAAAATACCTTACCCGATTGTGCTCAAGTCTCAGGTTCGCGCCGGAGGCCGGGGTAAAGCGGGGGGGATTCGCTTTGCAACCAATACCATTGATGCGATCGCCGCCGCTCAAGCGATTTTTCATCTGCCAATTCAGGGAGAGTTACCCGAGATCCTACTGGCTGAGGCGAAATACAACGCCTCGCAGGAGTTCTATTTGGCGATTTTGCTCGATCGCACGGCCCGCCGCCCGGTTCTCTTGGGATCGCCCTATGGTGGGGTTGAGGTCGCCTTCACTCAGGATAAAATGCAGCGGGTGGTCGTTGATGAGGAGTTTTCCCCGTTCTATGCTCGTCGGTTGGCCTTGAAGATGGGTTTGAGTGGGGAGGCGATTGAAGCCGTTAGCCGCGTCATCAAGCGGATGTATCGCTTGTTTGTGCAGAAGGATTTGGATCTCGTGGAGATTAACCCCCTCGGGATTCGCGATAATGGTGAGGTGATGGCTCTCGATGGCAAGGTGACGGTCAATAATGAGGCCCTCAATCGCCATTACAATCTGACTCGGTTACTGCAAGAACGCAATTTTGAGCAACCGGACGAGTCCTCGGTGTTTCCGGCCCATGATTTTGTTGAATTTGATGGCAAACTGGCGATTCTCTGTAATGGGGCCGGCTTGACGATGGCCACGTTTGATTTGGTCTGTGAAGCGAAGGGCAAACCGGCGAATTTCCTCAATTTGGGCAGTGAACAGGCTTGGTATGGAACCCATGCTGACCCCCTCGAACGGTTACGATTGGGCCTCGATGCGGTGACGCGATCGCCCCAGGTGTCGGTGGTGTTGGTCAATCTCATCGCCGGAGTGACTCGCTGTCAGGAGATCGCGACGACCTTGGTTGAGTTTAGTGACGGTCTCGATCGCCCCTGTAAGTGGATTGTTCGCCTGGTGGGGGGAGACCTCGTCACCGCTGAAAAAACGCTCAAACAGGCGAATCTGACGACGGTTAAAAGTCTTGATGAAGCTGTTTCTCTTGCTGTTAAAGCTGTTTAATTACTCATGCAGTTCACCGCTGATACGAAAGTTTTAATTCATGGGATTGCCGAACCTCTGGCGGCGACCCATAGCATCTTAATGAAAGCCTATGGAACGCAAGTGGTGGCCGGGGTGAGTCCCGGTTTGGGGGGCAGTGAACGGGATGGGATTCCTGTTTACGATTTGGTGGAAGTGGCGATGAAGGATGTGGGGCCGATTGATGCGGCGGTGATTTTTGTGCAACCCTATTTGGTGTTGGATGCGGCCCTAGAGGCGATCGCGGCGGGGATTCGTCAGTTAACTATTGTCACGGAAGGGATGCCGCCGATGGACATGGTGAAATTGATTCGCAAGGCCGATGCGACGGAAACTCTGGTGGTGGGGCCAAGTAGCCCCGGCTTGATTATTCCTGGACAGAATATCCTCTTAGGCACTCACCCGGCGGAGTTTTATACGCCCGGTTGTGTGGGCCTGATTAGCCGCTGTGGAACCCTCACCTATGAGATTGCTCTCTCTCTGACGGAAGCGGGGTTAGGACAGTCGATTGGGGTGAGTATTGGCGGCGATGGCATTTTGGGGTCATCGTTTGCCCAATGGTTACAGATTCTCGATGAAGATGACACGACGGAGGCGATCGTGATTGTGGGCGAGATTGGCGGAAGCGGGGAAGAAGCCGCCGCTGATTATGTGGCTGAAGCGATTGATAAACCCGTGGTTAGTTATGTGGCCGGTCGCCATGTTCCCAAGGGACGACGGCTGGGCCATGCGGGGGCGATCGCCGCTAATTTAAGTCATAAAACTGAGAAAAAAATTCAAGAAGCGGGAAGTTCTGCACTCTTTGACCTCGATATTGGCACCGCAGAACATAAAATTAAAGCCTTTAAAAAAGCCGGTATTCCGGTGGCAGAACGTCCGTCAGAAATTTCTAAGTTAGTGAAAAAAGCATTAAAATAAAGATGGATTGGGTGTATTTTGGCGGTCTTAATGGTTAAGATGTTGAGATTTTAAAACAGGTCTAAAAACCGTCGCAATTCACCGATTGTCGAGGCAGCAAACATGGCAAAAGCGAAAATTGGTTTAGGAAATCCGACCCGAGTCGCTTGGTTGTTTTTGGCCCCGGCTTTAGTCATGTTGTCGATTTTTGTCCTGGGACCCATTGTCTATCTAATCTATCTCAGTTTCACCAGTGGTAGTTTTACCCGCAGCGGCAGTCAATGGATTGGCCTGGCTAATTATGAACGGGCGATCGCCTCTCCCGAGTTTTGGCAAGTCCTGGGAAACACCCTCTATTTCTCCATCGCCACAATTATTCCTAGTATTATCATTCCCTTAATCTTGGCGGCCGTGTTAGAGAAGGCGATCGCCCTCAAATCGTTACTGCGAACCGCCTATTTTCTCCCCGCCATTACCTCCACCGTCGCCGTGGGCCTCGGTTGGCGTTGGCTTTTCCAAACCGATGGCCCCATCAATAGCATTCTCGACAGCCTCGGCATCACCCCCATTCCCTGGCTAGGGAGTGCTACCTGGGCCATGCCAATTCTCATTCTCCTGAGTATTTGGAAACAACTCGGCTTTAACCTGGTTGTGTTTCTGGCGGGCTTACAAGCCATCCCTCAATCTCGCTATGAGGCGGCGAAACTCGATGGGGCCAATGGCTTTCAGCAATTTCGCCATGTCACCGTTCCCGGCTTGTACCCCACCCTGGTTTTTGTCATGGTGACAACCGCCATGTTTACCCTGCGTAGCTTTGAACAAGTCTATGTGATGACCGGAGGTGGTCCTTTGAACTCCACCAATATTCTGGTGTATTTCGTCTATGAGCAAGCCTTTGCCCTGTTTGACTTTGGCTATGCTGCCGCCTCAGCCACTCTTTTGTTATTGGTGGCCCTCTCTTTGGTGACGCTTCAGCTTCAACTCACAGACGAGTAACGACGACGAGAAATGGCCTACGCCGTGGGGGTAGCCAGCATCTCCTGGTGATTTTCCACCACATCGTGCAAGGCATCCCGTAGGGTATCCATCTGATGTTTGTCAGGAATTGGCCCGAGAATATCAAACTTCTGCAAGCGGTCTTCCACTTTTCCAGAACTGCCCACCACATAGACATCTAAGCCTTGTTTCAGGGCATCGTTGACCATTTTTTCCATCGCCAAAGAGGCAGTTACCCCTAAGGTGGGAACATTCGTAAAGTCTAAAATCAGAACCTTGTATTGGCCAATCATCGAGTGACGTTGAGAAATGGCTTTAGCGGCTCCAAAACTCAGGGATGCCCCTAAGTGAATGAGCAACACTTTGCCCTTGACTTTTTCGAGCAGCAATTTCTCTTCATGTTCGAGTAATTCGGCATCATCTGAAGCCGTAATCACTTTGACATTTTTGGCTTGAATATCCGAGAGACGCTGAATCGTTAAGACGTTGGCAATAAAGACACCAGCACCAACGGCAACAATCAAGTCCACAAAAATCGTCAGCAACATCACCCCATACATAATGGCGGCGGCTTTGATGGATAGACGATGTGCCCGTTTGAGGAAACTCCAGTCAATGATATCAATCCCGACTTTGAGGGCGATCGCCGCCAAAACAGACAGCGGCACCATTTGCGTCAAGGGAGCGGCGACAAAGACAAAGACAAGCAGAGTGACGGCATGAAACATCCCGGAAATGGCGGTGGTTGCCCCCACTTGCACGTTAATAACCGTGCCAATGGTCGCCCCAGCACCAGGTAAGCCACCACAGAATCCTGAGAGCATATTGCCGATGCCCTGACCAATCAATTCTTTGTTGGAGTTATGTTCGTATTGGGTCAGACTATCGGAAATAATCGAGGTCAGAAGGGAGTCGATGGAACCAAGCATCCCTAAAACCAGGGCGTTGATGACCATCAATTGCAGGTCACCCCCCGAGATTCCCGAGAAGGTCGGTAGATAAAATTCGGGTAAGCCGGCCGGAATATTCCCGACAACTTCGAGTTGACCGGATAAGAGGGTGGCAGAAATGAGGGTTCCCAAGACCAACGCAATCAGTTGCGGTGGCACGGTTCGGGAAACACGAGGGGGGGTGAGAAAGAGCAAGGCTAAGGTTAACGCCCCCAAGCCCACTTCGGGAGGACTGGCATTGCTGACAAAACCCGGTAAAGCGGCGAGAGTTTTGACCACCCCTTGCACCCCCTCTTGACCGAGAAACGGGGGGATTTGCAAAATCAGCATGATGAAGCCGACCCCCGACATAAAGCCGGACACCACGGTATAGGGCATCAGGGTGATGTATTTCCCTAACCGCAAGACCCCAAAGAGAATTTGAAATAGGCCGGCCATCATGACCACGGTAAAGGAGATGGCCCAACCCTCGGGACCGGGGTATTTGTTGGTAAAGGTGACAATGACGGCGGCCATGACCACGGTCATCGGTCCAGTGGGTCCGGAGATGAGGGTGGGAGTTCCCCCCAGTAAGGCGGCGAAAAAGCCTAGGATAACGGCGTTGTAGAGTCCGGCGATCGCCCCTGCACCTGAAGCCACACCGAAGGCAAGAGCCATCGGTAAGGCCACAATGGCAGCAGTAAGCCCACCGAACAAATCACCCCGCAGGTTGCGGGTGTGGATATAGTTCGTGATTTTCATATCTGGCAGGTTTGGGTTGAGATGGAGCCAGGCAGAGCAATCAGATCAAGGCCATGTGATCCACGTTGCTGATTGGCATCTGTCTGCACCCGAACTACATCTAACATTGACTGGGCCAAATATAAAAAAATTCTTATATAAATTTTACTTATAAAACAATTTAACGTTAACGATTGCCGTTCCCTTCGCTTCCGAGAAACAAGAGCTTGCATCCAACTCAGATGCAAGCTCTTAGCGTTAATGGCGGCTCCAACTCGGGTTCACGGGTTGCGCCGATGGCGATCGCCCAACTCCGTCAACTTTGCAGCGATTGAGCATCTATAGCAATCGAAGATTGCCTGATTGACACTCTGAATTGAGAGAGAATTGAGAGAGAATCCCCCAGCTGTTGCCTGTTACCTGTTGCCTGTTGCCTTCTTTTCCCCGTCTTTTGTCCTGTTTAGACCAATTTTTGCTATAGTTTGCCATCCCGTTCAGCAGAGGTTTCAGCAAAGCGTACCCGGTGACGGCGAGATACCTGCTGCTCTGGATCAATGCCATCAAAGGTCGGCGGAATCCAAGCGCGGACCACCAACAAACCTCCCAGTACAATCAGAAATGAGCAGACTGCCATGACCTGTACCCAGGGAGTTTCCAAAATGCCTCGGACAATGATTTCCCGCAATACCGATACAATCGAAACCTCTACAGCGACTCCAATCGAAACGCGATGCTCTTTTAGATAAATAATGAGTAGTCTAAATAACTCAACTAAAATGAGCAGGAATAAAATATCGGAGGTGACCCGAGGAAAGTCCAACGGGGGCAACAGCGACAGAAACATCTCTCGCAGTTGGATGACCATGAAGCTGAACAGGCCAATGCACAAGGAAATTACAATTAAGTCCTGCACCATCTCCAGAAAACGAAGGATGTGGACGCCATTTAACCAATTGCCCCAGCGAGGAGAAGAGTTTGTGGATAAAGGTTTCATCGTTATCAGAAATAATCGTTATCAGAAGTCAAAAGGTCAATGAGTCAGTCCAGGGGGCTAGAGGCTATCTGGTTGAGAGACTTGTGGGTCGGGATCTGCCGAACTCGGAGAGCATCGGCAGACCTGGAATCGGTTTGGAATTAGCCTCCTGGCATCAAGGCTTGAGCTAACCCGATGTAGAGCGGTATTCCGATGGCGAGGGCAACCGGGGTCCCGACGGCTGTGGATGAGCCGATGTAGGCGGAGGGATTGGCTTTGGGAATCCCTGCCCGTAATGTGGGCGGTCCTGAGATGTCGGAACTCGAAGCGGCGATAACAGACAGGATTACGACGCCGCCAGCGGTGAATCCCGTGGTGATGTGGGCGACATAGCCGAGACCAAAGCCAATGAGTCCATGAAGCAGTGGTGCGATAAAGGCATAGACGGCATACCACTGAGCTACTTTGCGTAGCTCGCCGATTCGTGACCAGGCTTCCATCCCCATGACCAGCATCAGGATTGACAGTAGACCACGGAAGAGGGGATTGAAGAAGCTCTCATAGACGCTTTCGGGCTGGGTTAGGATGCCGAGTGCCAGACCGAGTAGCAGTGCCGATAGGGCAGACCCCTGGAGGCTTTCCTGGATGATGGGCCAGATCTCGACCCGTTTGTTGGCGTTACTGTGCTGCTGGCTGAGATACTCTTGCCTGCTGCTGGGATACTCCGGCTCGCTGGGATAGCCGCCTGCGGCAACGGCCTGTTTGCTCAGAGACTCCTGTTTGCTCAGAGACTCTTGTGTGCCGAGAGACTCCTCTTTGGCTTTTTGCTTGCTGACGTAAATACTGGCTAAGACGATCGCCGTGACGAGTGCAGGGATGTCCATAAACGGATACAGTGCCGCCGCCCAAGCTTCGTATTCGATACCTTCGGATTCGAGCATTGTTAAACCGGCGGCGAGGGTCGAGCCACTGACGGCCCCGAATAAGCCCCCGGTTGCGATCGCATCGACGGTTTTAACTTTCGGCAGTCTGGCTAATGTATTACTTGCGATGAGTACGATAACAATCCCAATGATTGCCGCAAACACCGCCGGCAACAGCATCTGTGCGAGATTGGCGTTGCGGATAGCAATGCCGCCGCTCAGGCCGACTTTGATCAGCAGCATGAAAACGATGAATTTATAGATCGCATCAGGAATTTGCAGGCGGCTATTGAGGGCGGCGACGACCATACCCCCAATCAGAAAGCCAAGGGTCGGGGACTGCAACTTATCGCCGAAGCGCGTTAAAAAATCAGACAAGAACTCCATTTTGTAATTCCTCCTTCGGACTCCTCTGACGAGAAGCGATTGTGGTGGTCAGTGGGTTTGAAACAGTTGAAGACTGTGAGAATAAAGCGTGTCGTCCCTACTGCACAGGTGTTATGCGACTACCTATCAATAGGGTGTTCAGAGGTGTCCGCTCTCCGAACGGGACTCGAAGGTGTTGCTATGGGGTCGCACCATCCATAGATAAATGTCTATTAAAAACCAAATCTCCATCTGCTTAAGTCTATGTGCTTAAGTTTATCTTAAAATCTGCCAAAATTTGCGATCGCCCGACCTAGATCAGCGAAGTAATGTTAAATGCAAAGCATAAGCAAAAGTTATTAATTACCAAAACTCGTATCTCTCGCGTCAATCTAACCCAGGTGACTTCCTGAGGAGAACGGTTTAACGATCGCCGGTGAGTCTCATTGGTGGTTATGGCCGCACCCGAAACGATAAGCCATGCTTATAGAAGGCTTCCGCTAATCTGAGTCAATCTTGCCCAAGAGAGTGTAGTGGATTCGCCGTGGTTTGATATAAAGTTAAATATATGGTTCAAGGCAAAACCATAGAGTCTTGTCTTGGATTTTCACCACTCCACTCGTTAAGAGGTAACTCACATGACCCAAAAAGCCAGCAAGCTCGTCATCGTCACGGAAAATTTGCTGCTGAAAAAGATCACCAAGATCATCGACAAATCCGGTGCTGCCGGTTATACGGTGGTGGCCGCTGGCGGTAAAGGCAGTCGTAACGTGCGATCGTCAGGACAACCCAACGTTTCCGACACCTCCTCGAATATCAAGATCGAGGTACTCACGGCGGATCGGGATATGGCGCTGAGGATTTCTGATGAGATCGCAGCGGAGTTTTTCGAGGATTATTCAGGCATCACCTACATCTGTGATGCCGAGGTCTTGTTCGCACACAAATTCTGAGTCAAAACCCCAGCAATTCTCGTTGTCTCCAATGAGAATTGCTGGGGCGATGTAGGTAGAAACCCTAAAGGATTAGTGACGTTTCCGTTGTCGCGTAACTCTTGCGATCAATGGTGATTAAGCCACAATGATTAAACCGTTGAGGCCATCGGCGCATCTGCCATGCGATCGACGACCTGTTGCAAGGCATCTCGCAGGGTTGCTGTTTGATGCTGATCGGGGACACGGCTGAGAATATTAAATTTCTCTAAGCGACTTTCCACTTTGCCAGAACTGCCCACCACGTAGACTTCTAATCCCCGTTTTAGGGCATCGTTGACCATTTTTTCCATGGCGAGGGTTGCGGTCACCCCCAACATGGGAACATCCCGAAAGTCCAAAATGAGGACTTGATAATCTCCAATGAGCGAATGGCGTTGAGAAATGGCTTTGGCGGCTCCAAAACTGAGGGAAGCACCGAGATGAAGTAGTAAGACCTGACCTTGAACTTTCTCTAATAACAGTTGCTCTTCATGTTCGAGGAGTTCAGCTTCTTCAGCATTGGTAATGGCTTTAATGTTTTTGGCTTGAACATCAGATAAACGCTGAATCGTCAAGACATTGGCGACGAAGACTCCAACTCCGACGGCAACAATCAAATCAACGAAAACCGTTAGAAGAACCACACCATACATAATGGCAGCGGCTTTGAGGGAAACGTGATGAGCGCGTTTTAAGAAGCTCCAATCAACGATATCAATCCCCACCTTGAGGGCGATCGCCCCGAGAACAGTCAACGGCACAATTTCAGTGAAACTCGCAGCCGCAAAGACGAACACCAGGAGGGTGACGGCGTGAATCATCCCCGAGAGGGCAGTGCGTCCCCCAGCTTGGATGTTAACAACGGTTCCCATGGTTGCTCCAGCTCCGGGTAAGCCACCACAGAACCCTGAGAGAATGTTGCCAACCCCTTGACCCATGAGTTCTTTATTCGAGTCATGCTCATATTGGGTGATACTATCGGAAATTACGGAGGTGAGCAGGGAGTCGATCGAGCCAAGCATCCCTAACATCACCGCGTCAATGACCATCATTTGCAAGTCTGGCGTTGAGATCGTTGGGAAATAGAGGGTGGGTAACCCGGCGGGAATTTCACCGACGATTCTCAGTCCTGAGAGTAGGCTGGCCGAGACGCCGGTTCCGATGAGCAAGGCTAACAGTTGCGGTGGACAGACCCGGGCAATTTTGCTCGGAGTCAGGAAGAGAATGGCTAAGGTGAACAGTCCTAATCCCAGTTCATCTAAACTGGCTTGGCTAATCAACTCAGGTAAGGCTTGCACCGTTGCTAAGACTCCGCCAACGCCCTCTTGTCCGAGCAATGGTGGGAGTTGCAGCATAATCATGATGACCCCAATTCCGGACATGAAGCCGGAAATGACGGTGTAGGGCATCAGGGTGACGTATTTTCCAAGCCGGAGCAGACCAAAGAGAATTTGGAACAGCCCCGCCATCATGACCACGGTAAAGGCGATCGCCAACCCTTCGCCGTCTGGATATTTGGCGGTGAAAGTGGCGATGACGGCGGTAAAGACTACGGTCATCGGCCCGGTGGGATTGGAGATGAGGGTGGGGGTTCCCCCAAACAGGGCCGCGAAAAAGCCCAGGAGAACGGCACTATAAATCCCGGCGATCGGCCCGGCTCCAGACGCGACACCGAAGGCTAGGGCCATGGGTAGGCCGACGATCGCAGCGGTTAACCCGCCAAAGAAGTCTCCCCGCAGATTGCGGGTATGGATGTAGTTGACAATTTTCATAACAGGTTTAGGCTGAGGTCACGTCGATTAGATTCTTTGAATAACAAAAATTAGAACCATTGATTTTTGTCTATGGGTTACTGTAGCACTGAGCCTCTCAAGCCAAAACGGTTTTATGATAAGAATTTCTGATGAGACGAGTTAGGGCAACCTATGACAGCGGTTCAGAATGCACAAGAGCATGATCGGCGGCAATCGCCCCAGTTCTAGGGGCGACCGGGAAGGTTAGGGCTAGGGGTAACCTTCCCGGTCGCCGCCGTCAGACCGCCCCGGAAATGTCCCCGCCGATTGCGGCTATGGATGGGGTTGGTCAGTTTTTAGGACAGGTTTGGGCTGAAGTCCCTAAAATTGCATTATTTTATTTCAATGATAACAATTAACAGCATTGATTTTTATCTATGGCTTACGGTAGGATTAAGCCTTTCAAGCCAGAATCCTGTTCTGATAAGAATTTCTAATACCACGAGTGAGGGCAACATATCAGAGTGGTTCAGAATAAGGCTTGATGGCTGTTCTCTCCTGGAAACCCCCTATGATCCAAGCAACATTGCACCAATTACGTGTCTTTGAAACCGTGGCCCGTCACGGTAGCTTCACCCGTGCGGCTGAGGAACTCTCGATTACTCAACCGACGGTATCGACCCAAATCAAGCATCTGACTCAAACCATTGGCCTACCCTTGTTTGAGCAGATTGGCAAACAACTCTATCTCACCCAGGTGGGGGAAGAACTCCTCGACACCTGTCAAACGATTTTTGGACAGCTTGCGAACTTTGAGATGATGGTCGCCGATCTGCAAGGGGCCAAACGGGGCAAACTACGACTGGGAGTCGTCACGACAGCTAAATACTTTGTTCCCCGTCTTCTGGGTTCCTTCTGTCGGCAACATCCAGATAT
Organism: Phormidium sp. SL48-SHIP; assembly: GCA_004299065.1. GTDB lineage: Bacteria > Cyanobacteriota > Cyanobacteriia > Cyanobacteriales > Geitlerinemataceae > Sodalinema. The sequence continues at coordinate 16,685 of SIHH01000042.1, forward strand.
TGATGTCTCCCTGCAAGTGAGTAATCATCAAAAACTGGTGCAACGGATGTTAAAAAACCAGGATGATTTCTATATTCTCAGTCATCCCCCGGAGGATCTCGATTTAGTGGTGACTCCGTTCCTCGACAATCCTCTGGTGGTGGTGGCGTCTCAGGATCACCCGTTGGCGAATCAATCTAAAATCCCCCTCAAAAAGCTACGGGGAGAGGCGTTTATTATGCGAGAACAGGGTTCAGGAACTCGTCGGGCAGTGCAACAGGTTTTTGACCGTCATAAACTTACCGTCAACGTCCGTCTGGAATTTAGCAGTAATGAAGCCATTAAACAGTCAGTGATGGGCGGCTTGGGGATTTCTGTTCTCTCTCTCCATTGTTTGCGCCCGGATTATCAACAAGGGGAGTTGACAATTTTGAATGTCAAAGAGTTTCCGATTCCCTGTCGTTGGTATATCGTTCATCCTTCGGGGAAACAGCTTTCAGTGCTGGCGGAGGCGTTTTTAAAGCACTTATTGCTCGAAAGTCAGAGTATGTCTTTAAAACAAGCATCCTAGAGGACCCGTTATTCTGGGGTGTTCCTCTAGGACATGAGGCGGAAATTAATTCAGGTATTAATTCAGGTAAGGGATGAAGACAGAGTAGAGTCCTCGCAGGTCTCCGACTTCAAAATCGTAGGCTAAATCTTGAGGATAGTTGTTTTTGACAAAGTCCGGGCGATCGCCTTTGCGTCCGTGGCAAACCTGACAACTGGCTTCAACATTAATGCGACGAAAATAGCGCGCACCTTGTTGTCCGTCGAGGGTTTCTTCATCCCAATATCCCACCAAAGTAGGATTTTCTTTGAAGAGATTTAAGGCAAATTCAGCACTCTCCGTTTTCGGGGCATGGTCGGGGTTGCGATATTTTTCAGCAATCTGTTGAACCGTCCAACCCGTCTCTTGACTGAGTTGTTTAGCCCGCATCCCTACGGGTTTGCAGACTTGTTTGAAGGTTTCGAGGGTGGGTTCAGTGTTGGTTCCTTCTAGGCCCGAGGCCAGTTGCGATCGCATCCCATCGAGTTGTTCAATCTGCGTCACCGCCTCAGAGAGTTCCTCAGGGTTGAGAGATTGGGCCTGTAGGGGTGTCTGCCAGAGGAAGACCGCCACCAGGGCGATCGCCATCAGAGAGAAGCGGCGTAGCCAGGGGGTGATGCTCATAAAAAATTGTCCAGATACGACAGTTGAGTCAAGCCGTTGAGTCAAACCGTTGAGTTAAACCGTTAAGCCACGGCGTGACCTTGCTCAAGTATAAAACCACATCGTAGAAACGAGGCATAAGGGTGTCTTATCCCTGGCCAGCCAACCCGGAGCAGGCAAAGTATACTAATCTGAACACAGCACTTGCGACCAACTCGAAACTCATGGCAGAAGAAGACAAAAAAGCTAAAACCACCACCGCCGCTGACAAAGGTGGGAAAAAGAAAAATGAAAAGCCCCCCGCCGTCGAAGATAAGCCCTTCGCCGACTTCATGCACCAAGACTACCTTCCGGCCCTAAAACAGGAACTCGAAAACCAGGGCATCGAGGATTTAGACCTAAAATTCGAGAAACGCCGGGTTCCTCCCCTGGCGACCAAAGGGGAGTGCTGGCAAGTCATCGGCACCTGGCAAGGGGGCAACCGTCGCTTTGTGGTCTATTTCCCCAAAGCCGACATCAAAGGACCTCGGGCCTTTTCCTGTTCGACTGATGGAACTCACCCCAGTACCATCGAACCCTTCCTCATGGACGAACGCAAGATTAAGCTGCCCCTGTTAGTCTTCGGCGTGGTGCAGCGACTCAACGCCCAAAAATGGCTGGCCCGGAACTAAACTCAACCCCAGCGAGGGAGAGACGACGTTACCGAAACCATGAGATAATGGCTCTTGTGGTTTTGCCCCAAAACAAGCATGGTAGCGCTTTCCGAATCTCCCTTTTCCCCCGCCCAAATCGCCGCAGAAGGACTCAAACCCGGCGAATATGATGAAATCGTCCAACGACTCGGGCGACACCCCAATCGCGCCGAATTGGGGATGTTCGGGGTCATGTGGTCAGAACATTGCTGCTATAAAAACTCCCGGCCGCTGCTGAAGCACTTTCCCACCACCGGCGATCGCATCCTCGTCGGTCCCGGTGAAAACGCGGGAGTCGTGGACTTTGGCGAGGGGCTGGCGATCGCCTTCAAAATCGAATCCCACAACCACCCCTCCGCCGTCGAACCCTTCCAAGGGGCAGCCACCGGCGTTGGCGGTATCCTGCGGGACATCTTCACCATGGGCGCTCGTCCCATCGCCGCCCTCAACGCCCTACGTTTCGGCCCCCTCGACAATCCCCGCACCCGCCGCATCTTTACCGGGGTGGTTGAGGGCATCTCTCACTACGGCAACTGCTTCGGCGTGCCAACCGTTGGCGGAGACGTCTATTTCGATGCCGCCTACAGTGGCAATCCCCTCGTCAACGCCATGGCGATCGGGATCATGGAAACCGAGACCATCGTTAAATCCGGCGCATCCGGCATCGGTAACCCCGTCCTCTACGTGGGATCGACCACCGGCCGCGACGGTATGGGGGGCGCCAGTTTCGCCAGTGCCGAACTCAGCGACGAGTCCTCCGTCGATGACCGTCCCGCCGTACAAGTCGGCGACCCCTTCCTCGAAAAATCCCTCGTCGAAGCCTGTCTCGAAGCCTTCAAAACCGGGGCCGTCGTGGCCGCCCAAGACATGGGGGCAGCGGGGATCACCTGTTCAACATCGGAAATGGCCGCCAACGGTGGCGTGGGCATCGACTTTGACCTCGATCAAGTTCCCGTGCGCGAATCGGGGATGGTTCCCTACGAATATCTCCTCTCAGAATCCCAAGAACGGATGTTGTTTGTCGCCGAGAAGGGCCGAGAACAGGAGTTAATTGACGTATTCCACAAATGGGGACTCCACGCCGTCGTGGCCGGAGAAGTCATCGAAGACCCCATCGTGCGGATTCGCTTCCAAGGGGAGATTGCCGCCGAGATTCCCGCCTCAGCCTTGGCCGACAATACCCCCCTCTACCCTCGCGAGAAACCCGCTCAGCCCCCAGAATATGCCCAAATCGCCTGGGCTTGGACTCCGGAATCTCTCCCCCCCTGTGGTCCCTCGGGCATCGAGGTGGATGGGGCGTTTAAGAGCTGGAATCAGGTGCTATTGACCCTGTTGGATACCCCCAGTATTGCCTCGAAAGCATGGGTCTATCGGCAATATGATCACCAGGTGCAAAATAATACCGTGATTGTGCCAGGTGGAGCGGATGCGGCGGTGGTGCGCTTGCGTCCTCAAGAAAGCCAAAAATCAGGCCAGGACTGGACGCGAGGCATTGCCGCGACCGTCGATTGTAATTCTCGTTATGTGTATCTCGATCCGACGGAGGGGGCGAAAGCGGTGGTGGCTGAAGCGGCCCGCAATCTCAGTTGTGTGGGGGCTGAACCGGTGGCTGTGACCGATAACCTCAATTTCGGCAGTCCTGAGAACCCGATTGGCTATTGGCAGTTAGCCTGTGCCTGTGAGGGGTTAGCCCAGGCCTGTGAGGACTTTGGAACACCTGTGACGGGAGGCAATGTCTCTCTATACAACGAAACCCTCGATAGTGAAGGTAAGCCGACGCCGATTTATCCGACTCCCGTGGTCGGTATGGTGGGGTTGATTGAGAATCTTGAGCAGATTTGTGGCCAGGGTTGGCAGCAAGCGGAGGATGAGGTGTATCTGTTGGGCGTCTCCACCGAGACGCAAGATGCGATCGCCGCGCCGACGTTAGGAGCGTCCGAATATCTGGCCAGGCTGCATCAGACGGTGGCCGGGAAGCCGCCTCGGGTGGATGTGGCCTTAGAGACGGCGGTGCAAGGCGTCTGTCGTCAGGGGATTCGCCGGGGTTGGCTCAA
>SIHH01000344.1 GCA_004299065.1 Phormidium sp. SL48-SHIP
GAACTGAGCCAATCTCCATCCTTTGGGGGAGTGCTGATGCTAGAATTTATCGTTAGAATGACCTTAAGCAGTCAGCTTTCCGGCTCGCTAATCTACCCAAGATAAATTACCACAAAATATAAGATTTGTCAACTCTTACCCGTTGTTTGTAGTTCTAAAAGCCAAAGCGACTGCTAACCTGACGTTTAAGGAGATTCTCATATGAGTAACGAAAACCTGCAAAAACTTGCTGACTACGGTCAAAGCATCTGGATGGACAATCTCAACCGGTCTGCGATCGAGTCCGGTGAGCTAACCTCTCAGATTGAAAGTTTAAATTTACGGGGAATCACCTCGAATCCCAGCATCTTTGAAAAAGCGATTATCGGCAACCAAGTCTATGATGGCGATATTCGGACTGGGGTTGAGGCGGAGAAATCCCCGGAACAGATTTATGAATCCTTGATTTTTGAAGATATCCGCAACGCTTGTGATATTTTCCGCCCCATTTATGATGAGACGAATGGGAAAGACGGCTATATCAGCATTGAGGTGTCGCCCCATCTGGCGCGGAATATGAAAGACACGTTGGCCGAAGCGCGGCGGTTTAATAACGCTGTCGATCGCCCCAATGTGATGATTAAGATTCCCGGAACCTTAGAGGGGTTTGCGGCCATTGAACAGGCGATCGCCGATGGAATCAATGTCAATGTCACGCTCCTGTTTGCAGTAGAAGATTACAAACAAGCGGCCTGGGCCTATATTCGCGGCTTAGAAACCCGTGTTCAGAACGGACAGCCGGTGGATAACATCGCCTCGGTGGCCAGTTTCTTCCTCAGCCGCATTGATAGCAAAGTCGATGATGCGTTGGATAAACGCCTCGAAGCTGGTGCGGATGCTGAGTTGGTTAACTCTATTAAGGGTAAGGTGGCGATCGCCAATGCGAAGATTGCCTATCAAGCCTATGAAGACATTTTCAGCAGCGATCGCTGGCAGGCCCTGGCTAAGAAAGGCGCCAGTCCCCAACGCCTCCTCTGGGCCAGTACCAGCACCAAAAACCCCGACTACAGCGATGTCATGTATGTTGAGGAACTGGTGGCGGACAACACGGTTAACACCATTCCTCCGAGTACCTTAGACGCCTTCGCCGACCACGGTCAACCACAACCGGATACGGTTCATCGGGATGTGAAAGCGGCCTATCAAGTGATTGCACATCTCAACCACCCGGATATCCAGATTAACCTGGACTCGGTGATGGCAGAATTGATTGAGGAAGGGATTGACAAGTTTATTCAACCCTATGAATCCTTGATGAGTTCCATCGAAGAGAAAACCAAAGCTGTCTCAGAGACACCGGAACAAGTCGCAAGTTAATACCCAGACTAGCGATTTGAGTTGACCCCGGGATATTCTTGCCGTAGCGGCTGTCTCAATTGTTGAGACAGTCGCTACATTTATAGTTCTGTTAATTTAATATCTGCTTGTTTTTCAATGGCTTTCAATGTTCCAATAGGTATGTTTTTTTTACTATGAATTGGAATAATAGCTGTCCGTCGGCTTTTGGGGTTGAACAACTTCAGGTGAGAGCCAGTCTGAGAAACTTCAAGAAACCCGGCTGTTTTTAATTTTCTAATGACCTGCTTTGCCGTCAATCGGGGATATTTTGGCATGGAATTCTCAAAGCGCCAGTTCTACAACATCTTGAGGGTTTTGAGTTTCCAAAAATTCATCTGGGATTGGCTCTAACATGAGAGCGATCGCATCCTTAAGCTGTGCGATCGCCTCGTCACGACTTTCTCCAAACGACGAGACAAAGTTTAACTCTGGACAAGTTGCCGAATATAACTGAGAGACTTCATCCCACTCAATAATCGCTCTAACATTCATGGTTAACCCTCTAAAAGTGACAAACTTTCCAAATTCATTAACCCAAATGCCCCTAGTGACGCACTTATCCCTAGGGGCATCCTTCGCCATACGGTAACTATTGAACCGTCGTAAACTCTTCAGCTTGTTCAAACAACTTCGGCAATTCCTCATCGGTCCGATGGGGCAGGCCATAGAGATCCCGATAGAGATTATCATAAGCCACCGCCGACTTGCGCCAACTAAAGTCTTGACGCATGGCCCGTTGTTGTAACTTGCGCCAGTCGTTCTTATAACGGAACGACTCCCAAGCGCGAGCCAAACAGGTGTATAAATCGAGAGCCTCATAGCGGTCAAAACAGAACCCAGTTCCCGCCTCTTTCATGGGATCATGGTGGGAGACGGTATCGACTAACCCCCCTGTACGGCGGACAATGGGGAGACAGCCATACCGCATGGCTAACATTTGGCTAATCCCACAGGGTTCAAAGCGACTCGGCATCATAAAGGCATCGGTTCCGGCGTAGATGCGGCGGGCCAGTTGGTCGTTATAGAGAAGATAACTGGCCATGCGCCCAGGATAGCGGGTGCTGAGTTGCCACATCTGGGTTTCGTAGTAGCGATCGCCCGTTCCCAAGAGAACAAACTGACAATCACTATAGGCCATAAAGCGATCGAGAATTTGCAGAAGGAGATCAATCCCCTTCTGTTCGACTAACCGAGTCACCATGCCAATCATGAAGGTCTCGGCATTGACTTGTAGGCCCAATTCTTCCTGAAGCGCAATTTTATTGGCGGCACGTTTTTCAACCGTGTCAGCCGTATAGTTTTGCTTCAGGGCTGTATCCGTTTCCGGGTTATAACTCTCCGTATCAATTCCGTTGAGAATCCCGCTGAGTTTGCTACTAATAAACGAGAGCAAGCCCTCAATTTTTTCCCCATATTCAGCGGTTTTAATTTGTTCAGCGTAGGTGGGGGAGACTGTATTCACCTTGTTGGCAAACTGCACCGCAGCGGCCATAGTGTTATGACCCTGCATATACCAGGGACACCAGGTGATGCGATCGAGATACCACCGCCAGGGACCTTGATAGGCCAGGTTATGAATCGTAAACACCGTAGTAATGTCCGGCGATTGATTCATCCAAACGGGAATCATGCCTGTGTGCCAATCATGACAATGCATGATATCGGGTTTCCAGTAATTCCAGGCAAATTCCGCCGCGCCATTCGCGAACAGAGTAAAACGCCAATCCTCATCATCGCCATGATAGACGCGACGGGGCATAAACGCCGGATGACCAAACAGATAGAGGGGAACATCACTCTTAGGGAGTTTGGTTTCGTAGACGGCGAAGTCTTGGAACATCGCATGGCCCCACCAAACGGGGTCTTCGGGAATCTCGATTTTGTCAGGAAGAAAGCCGTAATAGGGCATAAACACCCGCACGTCATGGCCCAGTTTTCGTAGATACCGGGGGAGTGCGCCCACCACATCGCCCATTCCACCCACTTTAGCGAGTGGTGCGGCTTCTGCCCCAACAAAGAGAATTCGCATGATCTACCTCGGTTGCACGTCTGGATGTCTCAAATCTGATTGTCACAGTAGCAGATTTTTCCCCTTGGCCAACATCTTTCGGCCAGAGTTTGGGCTAGA
>SIHH01000043.1:0-14968 GCA_004299065.1 Phormidium sp. SL48-SHIP
GAGCCGGAACCCGAACCTGAGCCGGAACCCGAACCTGAGCCGGAACCTGAGCCGGAACCCGAACCTGAGCCGGAACCCGAACCTGAGCCAGTCAATCCCATCGCCGAAAACGACACCCTCACCTCTGACACCATCATTGGAACCGCCGGCGATGATACCCTCCGCTATAACTTTGGAAACCGTATTTTACTCAATGTTGAGGATTTGCTCGTCAATGACAGTGACCCCGAAGGAGGAGAACTCTCCATCCTCAGTTTTGAAGGGGGTGTTAATGGTGCGGTTTCCCAGGATGGCGATGAACTTATTTTCGTTGCCGATGATATCTTTGAAGAATTGGGTTCAGGACAATTTAACTACACCCTTGTCAGTGAAAGTGGCGGAACAGCGAGTGCTACGGCAAGCGTTCTCAGAACTCAACCGCAAGTGATTGATGGTCGCGGGGGAAATAATACTCTGATTCTCGATCAACCAGTTGCCGTTGATTTGGGTCAAGCGGGAGACCAAACCATCACGGATACAATTAGCGTTTTAGGCTTTAACAATGTCTTTGGCTCTCCAGACCTTGATACCCTGATTGGTAATCAGAATCCGAACCAACTATTCGGCAATGACGGTGATGATTTGCTCGTCGGCATTGGCGGCGATAATACTCTCGTGGGGGGTGGGGGTACTAATACGCTCCGAGGGGGAAATGGTAACGACCTGATTATTGCTGGCCCTCAAGATATCGTCAGCGGTGGCAATGGTATTGATACCTTGATTATTGAGAGCGATGAAAATCTGTTTGTCACAATTGCGGGTGGGGTGGAAGTCCTGATTACTGGCAACGGGGATAATTTCATAGAAGGAAGCCCAGAAACAGACACCCTGATTTCAACGGGGGGTGATAACACGCTCTTTGGTAACGGCGGTGGCGACTTCTTCTTAGGCGGTCCAGGGGGCGATCTGATTGTTGGTGGTAGTGGTGCGGATAGTTTAGTGTTCAATAACCCCGGAGATGGGGTCGACAGGTTAAATAGTTCGTTTGAGAGTCAGGATGTGATTTTGGTTTCGGCTGCTGGCTTTGGCGGCGGTTTGACTCCTGGGGTGCTGCCCTCTGAGCAATTTACCTCTGGCGGCAGTGCTTCAACCCCAGAGCATCGGTTTATCTTCGAGCCGATCACCACCATCAACGGTGTTCTCTATTATGATCCTGACGGAAATGGCCCGCAACCGCAGGTCAGCATCCTCAACCTAAATGATGTGATTACCTCCGATATTAATGCGAGTTCAATTATCGTCTTCTAGTTGTCTGAGGCTGGGGGGTCAGGAAATGGGTCGGAAGGGGTTTGAGGTCGCATCTGTTGGTAGGCCACCCAGAAGACCCCCCCGCCCAAGAGAATTGTTAGAACAATCCCCAAAACGGTTTGCAGGGTGGCGTTGGGACGGCGGCGACGGCGAGCGGCTGCACCGGCAACGTCGGTGGCTTGGTCATATAACAAGGCTTTAGAGGCTTCGGAGAATTCGGACTCTAGGGGATCTTCGGGGGCCTCGGAATCGCTGTCAAAGGAGTCTAGGGGTTTAGGGGGGGGAGGGGAGACGCGACAGAGCATCATCACCACGGAGGTGTTGTCATGACCGTTCTGTTCGTTGGCCAGTTGAATCCAGGCCTGAACCGCCTCGTCTAAGGTACAGTCTCCGGCTAAGACGGCTGGGGCGACCTGTTGCCAGGATTTTTCAACCCAATCTTGGTCGCTGAGACCATCGGAACAAAGGAGTAAAATTCCATCTTCTTCGATGACAAATCGCTGGATTGACGGTTGTAGGAATTCACTATCTCGTGTTCCTAGGGCTTGGGTGAGCGCCCCAGCATCTAGGCGTTGTTGGGCTTCTCGGTAGAAACTGCGGCCAAATTCGACCTCTCGATGGGCCACGTCATCGTCAACGCTGAGTTGTTGGCAATAGTGGGGGGTGAGCCAGTAGGCGCGACTGTCGCCGATGTTGACGAGATACAATTCATGACTGTTGGCGCGGACGACACCGGCGTCGTTGCGCAGGCTTTGACCGAGTTGCCAGCCGAGGACGAGGGTGGTTCCCATGCGTTGCCGGGCTTGTCGCTCTTGGCTATCGTTTTGATGGGCAATGGTGTTGTTGGCGACGCGCACGATCGCCGCGAGTTGTTCGCGAACGAGTTTGGGGGGGAGAAGTTGGCGGTCTTGCTGGATGGATGTCCAGAGCTGGCGAACTTGTAGGGTTAGGGTGCGCACGGCGGTTTGGCTGGCCACTTCGCCGCCATCGTGACCGCCGACGCCGTCACAGAGAATGGCTAAATCCCGAATGTAGCGATCGCGGTGGTTGAGGTCGTCGAGGGTGGGATAACAGGCATCTTCGTTGTGCGATCGCAGAGGACCGGGATCGCTGGCCCCGCTAATTTCTAGGGATAAGGGCCGTTCTGCGGCCAGTTCGAGGAGGAGTTGATTGAGGCTTGCTTCGATGTGGGTTAGTGGTTCGCCTTCACGCATCCGCTGACACAGTTGGCTCAGGGGTTGGGCTACGATCGCCGAGGAGGAACTAATCCAGTTGGCCCAGTGATAGCCGAGGTCGGTCAGTTGATGGCCGGTGTTGCCGCTGTGGAGTTGCAACAGCCACAGTCGCCAACCTTGAACTCGCAAGTTTTCGGGGTTGAGGAGACTGGCGGCGACTCCTTGTTCGTCGAGGATGGGCCACAGTTGCAGACTTTGCCAGAGCCAATAGACTTGACGGACGGCGGGGGCGGTTGACCAAGCCTCTCGCAGGCTGGGATAGAGCTGTCCGTCGGGGCTGATGGGGGCGTTGTCTAAGAGGAGTATTTCGCGGTCTGGCTGGCTCTCTGAGGCGGCTTGTCTGTAAATTCCGTAAATTTGGGGTACATGGAGCCGCTGACGCACTAGGCGCAGATAGGGGAGATGGGTGAGGGTAATGTCTTCGGGGAAGTCGGGGGCGCGATCGGAGTGGCGATCGCACCAGATTTGGGGACCGATGACGTCGTAGCGATCGCCGAGGGTCTCTCCTACGGGAATTTGAGCAGCGAACTCTCCCACGGCCCAGAGGTACTGGGGTGGGGGGCGATCGGGGGGGTCAATGCGGTTAACAAATTCGCGAAACAGCACGGCTGTCTATCCTATGATGAGGCTGAAATGGAGGCGTTCGGGGTAATGAGTCTGCTGATGAATCAGTTTCAGTATAGAGCCTGTCTCGCTGCAAACGACAGGTTCCCAACATGAGCGCTAACATTAGCGAGGGCAAAACTTCCCAGTCTTAAATTCCTTGCCTATGATAGAGGGGGATGGCGGTTCCGTTCTTCCTCCCTTGTTCGATCATGACCTGATCTATAGATTCACCTAATATCGATGGACACGTTTACCTTACTCTGGCTTGGACTCGGGGTGCTATTTTGCCTGATGGAGTTGTTTCTACCGACGGCGTTTGTGGAACTGGCGATGGGGCTGGCTTCGTTTGCTGTGGCGTTACTGTCTTTGGTTATTCCAAAGTTACCGATTCAGATTTTCTTCTGGATGGTCTTCGCTTTGGTGTTCCTATTTTCCCTGAAACGGTTTGTTCCTAAAAAGGATTCCTATCTTTTGGCTGAAGCCACGGAAGCGCAAACCTTAACGAGTATTGAGCCGGGCAAGACGGGGCGTGTCCTCTTTGAAGGGAATTCTTGGCAAGCTCGTTGTGAGGGAGATTTTTCGATTCCGGCAGACTCGAAAGCTCTCGTGGTCGGCCGTCAAGGAAATACGCTTCTGGTGTTACCTGAAGATTTTCAGAACCAAACTTAAGTCTGTTTATTGTTCAGGATTTACCGCTGGTCAATACTCAGGTGTAAGGGGTTTTGGGACATCGTTTAGAGTACAAGTTAGAAAACACGTTAGGAGACAGTTATGGAAGCTTTATGGACATTTATTATTGTGGTTGTTTTGGGCGGATCAGTCGCAAATAGCTCCGTCAAGATTGTCAATCAAGGAAATGAGGTTTTGGTTGAAAGGTTAGGGAAATATAGTGGTAAGAAGCTTGGACCGGGCTTGAATTTTATCATCCCTTTTCTGGACAAGGTTGTGTTTAAGGAAACGATTCGAGAGAAAGTTCTCGATATTCCGGCTCAACCTTGCATTACCTGCGACAACGTGGCGATTTCCGTCGATGCGGTGGTCTATTGGCGCATTATGGACATGGAGAAAGCCTATTATAAGGTTGAGGATTTGCGAAATGCGATGCAGAATTTGGTGTTAACTCAGATTCGCTCGGAAATGGGGAAACTGGAGTTGGACCAAACTTTCACGGCGCGGTCAGAAATCAATGAATTGCTGTTGCGGGAGTTGGATATTTCCACGGATCCCTGGGGGGTGAAGGTGACGCGGGTGGAACTGCGGGATATTATCCCCTCGAAGGCGGTTCAGGATTCGATGGAGTTACAGATGTCGGCGGAACGGCGCAAACGGGCGGCGGTGTTGACCTCGGAAGGGGAACGGGAGTCGGCGGTGAACTCGGCTCGAGGACGAGCGGAGGCGCAAGTGTTGGAGGCTGAAGCCAGTCAGCGGGCGGAAATTTTGCGGGCTGAGGCGGAAAAACAGGCGATTTTGCTTAAGGCTGAGGCGCACCGTCAGGAACGGGTGTTGAAGGCTCAAGCGACGGCTGAGGCGATGCAGACGTTGGCGAAGACGTTAAAGGTGCATCCGAAAATGGCGGAGTCGCTTCAGTTTTTGCTGGCGCAACAGTATCTGGAAATGGGGGCTGAGATTGGGACGAGTGAAAGTAGTAAGGTGATGTTTATGGACCCTCGTAGTATTCCGGCGACGCTGGAGGGGATGAAGTCGATTTTGAGTCAGGAGGAGTTGGAGGCTGAAGAGTTGACTATTGATAATTGATGATTAGCAATTAACAAAACCGGGAGATCATTTGATCTCCCGGTTTTGTTGTTTATGATTTAAAAGATGGCGTGGATTGATGGATGTGATTACATCAAGCCGATTTGAGAAAGAATCCCTTGTCCGGTCAGAACTTCGGTGGCGATTCCGATGACGAAGCCAAGCATGGCTAGGCGACCGTTCCAGGTTTCTGCGAATTGGGTGAAGCCGAGTTTGCTTTGTTGGTTTTCCATGATAGGTATCTCCTTGAGTGAGGTTAGCAGTTAAACGGAATATCGGTGTTTGAGGCGATTACATTAAACCGATTTGAGAGAGAATCCCTTGTCCGGTCAGAACTTCGGTGGCGATTCCGATGACGAAACCTAGCATGGCTAGGCGACCGTTCCAGGTTTCTGCGAATTGAGTAAAGCCGAGTTTCGTGTCTTGGTTTTCCATGATGAGTATCTCCTTGCCTTGGCTGCTTCTTTTCAAAAGTTAACACAACTAGCGAGGAGTTGCAACGTTTTATTAAAAAAAGTTGACAACAAGGTGATGTATTATACAAATCTTTGTTGTCAAGTCAAGATGATAGAGAAAAAACCGTCCTTAGGTAGAGGTTTTGGGGGTCGGTTGGTGGAGTTTAGGTGGCGATCGCCCCAAACTGGACGCCTCGCCGTTGTAGCCACTGACGATAGGCGATGGAGGCGCGATCGCTCGGGAGATGTCCCTCTTGGGAGAGAGTGAGGGGGAGGCGTTTGGGGTGTTGGGACTCGACGATGGGAATATCTTGGCGGACGACGCGATCTTGGAAGCCATGCAGTTCGGCTTGGGGAATGTCTGAACCGTAGTTCATGGCGATCCACATCCAACCGATGGCCAGTTCGGGTTCTAGGGGACAGATGGCGAAGAAGATGGTGAGGCGGCGATCGCCTGAGAGTTTCTCGAACCAGGCGCTGAGGGGGGTCGGCGCGTGATAGTTATAGGTGACCGTGGCCCCTTCGGCGGTTCCGTCGGGGTTGGGTTGCCAAATTTGCACATCTTTAATAGATAATCCCTGGTCATCCCAGTGAACTTGATATTCGGGAACGTCCGTGTGGCTGCGATCGCCGAGTAGGCCATCGTGAACAAAGGGGAAGTGGGAGACATCGAGGAAGTTTTCCATCACCCGCAGGGGACTTGAGCGAACGCGATAGGCGCCACAGAGGAATTTACGATAGTTGAGGTCACTCCATTGGGGGAAAACGGGAATATGTCTCGGATCGGCTTCAGGATTGAGGGATAGCCAGACTAAGCCATAGCGAAGTTCGGCGGGATAGGCGCCAAGAGAGAGTTGGGGGGAGGGGGTCCAACCCGGTACAGCGGGAACCTCAACACAGGTTCCTTGGCTATTGAAGACGAGTCCATGATAGGGACAGCGCAGTCCTCCGTCTTCGATGGTTCCTCCGGAGAGACGAGCGCCACGATGGGGACAGCGATCGTCCCAGGCCAGGATGCGATCGCCGCAACGCCAGATCACGAAGTCCCGTTCGAGGAGTTTAACGGAACGGACTGTGCCGGGTTCGATGGCTTCGGCGACGGGATGCCAATCTCGATGAAGCATGATAATGGAAGCGATAGGTTAGGTCAATGCTGATCATCATAAACGGTTGAGTCGAAGCGGTTAGAGGGATATCGGTTAAGGCAATGGTGTAGAGGGTTGGCCGATGATTCATGGTTTAAAATCGAGTTGCGGCCTGTAAAATATCCAAGTTGGCTTGGGTATCATCTGGCTTTACTCAATTAACCGTTAAGATAATAACGTTAAACCAAATCTAGTCATGACTACGACTCTCACTCAACTCTCTTGTTTTGATATCGCCGAGTACTTTATTGCTTTAGCCAATGAGAAAGGCTCGTTCTTAAGCAACTTAAAACTACAAAAATTGGTTTATTATGCTCAAGCGTGGCATTTGGCGCTGTATGGCAAACCTCTGTTTGAGGATGATTTTCAGGCTTGGATTCATGGGCCAGTGATTCCTAGACTCTATGAAGAATATAAACCTTTTGGCTGGCAACCCATTGTCAAAGAGGCTGATCCTAAGCTTCCCCAGGAAGTGGTATTATTTTTAGATGAGGTTGCTGATGAGTATTTTGCCTGTGATGGATATGAACTCGAACGCATGACTCATCTGGAAGATCCCTGGCAAAAAGCGCGAGTGAATTTAGAGCCAGATACTGCTTCTGATGCGGTAATTCAGAAACAATGGATGCAGGAGTATTACGGAAGACGTGTCCAAGAAAATCAAGAAAACTAAGGTTCCTCAGACCTCTTCCCGGATTCGACCTACTCCAACTCATCCTAGTCTGATTTGTTTTTCGTTTCGCTACTATCAGGAGAATCACCCAAAGTTCCGAGTCCAGGATAACCCAGCTACCTATTGGTTAACTCTCCTGAATCGTTTGAAAGCTTTATCTGGCTTGTCGGTGCAAGAAGTCTTAAGAAATCGAAGTAGTAGCCTCAAATGTCATCCGATCAAATGGGAAGACACAAGCGAAGATGGATTTGGTTTGCCCAATGAAGACCAGTTAGTGGATACCCCTTACCAGTTTTCCCTCTCATCAAATGAACATGGTCGAGTTCATGGTTTTTTTATTGATGATGTCTTTTATATTGTTTGGTTAGATCCACAGCATCAACTCTATTCGGGATAGGGAAATCCCCCTAGGTATGAAATTGATGATAATTGGCGTGGGAGAGTCCATCTGACAAGGTAAAAGACCGCTGACTGTAGTAAAATACAGTTTAAGTCAGATTGGTTTTGTGAAGTGAGGGATTGAGTGATGCTTGCTGATGTTCTAATGCTAGTTGCTGGTGCGGGGTTGGGGGAAATTACCGGTGAAGTCCGCCAATGGGCGCAGAAGAAGGCGGGTGAAGGAAATTAAGCTGAAGTTTTCAGGACTTTTTATTTAATAAGAGGACGGTAAAAAAATGGGAATATCTTTACGGAATATTGAACTGGCGATCGCCGATAATTTCTGGGAAAAGTTATATGGAGACGATGAGAATGAGAACTGGCTTTATGCCACAGGGCGACGAGTTTCATAAACAATTTTTAGACAATCCTCCAGGTCATCACCCAACCCAGTTCCGGCGTGTCTGAGTAAGGAGCGACCGGAAGCGAAACGAAAGGGAACGGGGTTGTCTGGAGACGGGGATTGGGGTGGGCCAGAAAGAACAGTCATCCGCACTTTGCATCCTGCTAAGGCATCGGAATAGCTGATAATTTTTTCCCAATCCCCCTCAATTTCTAGCCGTTTTGCTGTCATTGAATGTCCTGCTCAATATTGCGCTTAAATTTATTATAGAGAGATCAGCCTAACCCAGCCTCTCCAACCCGCCAACGCCGAACAACCGAACCCCCCAGTCTCGGGAAACCCTCCCTTGGGGTCACGGGCCGAAACCGCCTATCCTGGAGAGAAGACGATTCACCATTAACGTAATCCACTATGACAGCTACCCAAGTCTCTGCCCGGGAACTCTTCCGCAGCGCCTACGAAAATCGCTATACCTGGGATGCGAACTTCCCCGGCTACACAGCGGATGTCACCTATGAGAACGGCGATACCGTCGTCACCGGGAAAGCCAAAGTCGGCGCCGATATGAAAGCCGAAGTTCACGATGTCGAGGATGAGACGGTTCAGAAAGCCATTCATGGCCAACTCTGGGAAACCGCCATCCACCGCGTGCGTCGTGAGTTTGAGTCGGTTCATGGCGATAATACCTTTAGTTATGGCGATCGCGACGACAGCGGCGCCGTTGGTATCAATATCGGTGGAAAAGGTGAGGGCGATCGCTACCAACTGCGCGACAATGAAGTCTGCATGGTTCACCGCCATATTCACGGCGTTGTCGTCACCATCCATACCCAAAGCAGCCACGACACCGGCGCAGGCTATCTCTCCCATCGCTACGATTCCGTCTATCACGATCCCAAAACCGGGGAACAGAAAGGCGCGAAAAGTGACTTTGAGGATGAATACACCCAAGTCGGCGATTACTGGATTCTCAGCAAGCGCACCATCCATAGTGCGGATAGTGATACGCCGGAAGTCTTTACCTTTAGCAACATTCAACTGCTAAACGCCTAACCTCCCATTTCCGCTGGCGTTGGATGAGGGTGAGGTGCAACGTTACCCTCATCCAACCTCCATCAAGGGCAGAGAGTCTCGTATAATGGTGGCGTCTGTTCAGCCTAGAAGCGGGAGATTCTCATGGTGGCCTCCAACAATCGTGTTGTTCTCAAATTAGACGGCGATTTGGATGGTCAAGGCTTTAAAGTTTTTTTAGAGATTGGTGTCGATGGCCAACTTCCTCAGATTGAAGTGATGGGCTATCTTCCCGCAAACCCGCAACTGGCGCAACAGGTGCGTCACCATTGGCGCGATCGCTACCGTACCATTGGCGCACCCTATATCCGCTCCCCTGAGTCATCTGAGACGGATACAGACGCAGAAATCCCCTATCGCATTAAACCCAAGAAAAGTTTTGCCAGTCACCACGAAACACGCTTCGTCGCCTGTCAAACTTCCGCCCGACAACTGGCGCAAAACTTTCGCCAATGGCTGGCGTCACCGGAGTTTTATCGCTTAGATTTATGTTTGCGGGAAGAGTTAGCGAAAGATGAGGAAATTGAACTCTTAATTCGTTGCGATGATGGGGATATCAAGAAACTTCCCTGGCATTTATGGAGTTTTTGCCAACGGTATTCTCGCACAGAAGTGTCCTTTGGCTCCCTGGTGGCGACCCGAGTTAAAACCTCACAGCCAAAGCCGAAATCTCAGGTGAAGATTCTGGCGATTTTGGGTCATGGTGATAATATTGATACGAGCTGCGATCGCCAATTCTTAACCCATCTCCCCCACGCTAACGTTGAGTTTCTCGTGGAACCCAAACGCCAAGAGATTAACGCTAAACTCTGGCAAGACTCCTGGGATATTATTTTCTTCGCTGGCCATAGTCAAACCATTGGCGACACCGGCAAAATTTACCTCAATCCCCAAGAAAGCCTCGAAATTGCTGATTTAAGCTATGGTTTCCAAGAAGCCGTCAAACGAGGGTTAACCCTAGCGATTTTCAACTCTTGTGACGGCTTAGGCTTAGTACAGAAAATTGAAGATTGGCAAATTCCCATTGCGATTGTCATGCGGGAATTAGTCCCCGATCGCGTGGCCCAACAATTCTTAACCTCTTTTCTCGCTCAATTTTCCCAGGGGGATTCCTTCCGCACCTCCGTACGACGGGCCAGAGAACAGTTACAGGGGTTAGAAGGAGAGTTTCCCTGCGCCAGTTGGCTACCGATTATTTATCAGAATTGCCTCGATTTACGCCTGACTTGGCAGAGCTTTCTCACCCCAGTTGCAACGGAAGTATTTGCCAAAATACCGGAAGTTCAACCTGCCATTACAAGCGATTTAGCTGATATAAAAAACAGTGATAATCAGACAAGTAATCAGACAAATTTTTTGGGGAATTGGTTGAAAGAAAATCCGATCAAGCTCGGAATTTTAATCGCGAGTTTGATGTTAGGACAAGTTTGGGGATTGCCAAGTTTAGCCAACTACTTCAATCAGCAAGGACAAGCTGAAATCGAAACCCCATCAGACGTTGAACGTCCTTGGGTTCGCGCCAAACGTTGGTTTCAACTGGCGTTATGGTTCGATCGCAATCACCCGGCGGCCCATGTTAACCTCGGGAATATGTACGATGATTTGGGTCAGGTTGACAAAGCCAAACATCATTACACTCGTTCCTATCATCGTCTCAATGCAGTTGGTTGTAATAACCTCAGTCGCCTGTATATTAGACAAGGGCAACCTGAGCGAGCAAGCATAACTTTAATGCAATGTCAACGGCTGCTAAAAACAAATCAACCCTGGACTGAATATTCAATTGCCAAAAATCAAGGCTGGGCCGCTTTAGAACAGCAGTCTTACCGCTTAGCGCGTCATTATTTAGACACTGCAATTGATTTAGAACCCAATGAGGGTGCGGCTCACTGTTTAATGGCACAACTTCCCGATTTAGAGGAGTCTCAATTTGCGATTCATGCCGAGATTTGTATCGATAACGTCCGTGATACGCTACCTGAAGAAGTCCAATGGAAGGCGAGGGTTCAAGACCAATTAGATGCACGAGGAGTTAAGCCTTAACCAAGGGTCTTCAGAATATAGGGTGGAATTTGTTGCCTGGGATATAAAATTGTAGGGGAACCCACCCCTACCCCTCCCAGGAGGGGATTTTTTGCCCCTACAGCAACGGAGATAATCCGTCATGAATTCTCCTTATTACTCTGAACCCAGAAGACCCTTAAAAACGATAATGTTGTACAGACTAATTGCGTTTTCAACCTGTTTTAGCTTAGCCTGGCTGACTCTCAGCAGTCAACTCTCATCTCAAGCCGGCGAAATACTCGGCTCATTTCCGCAACTCAGGCTCGCCGAAACAGGGGAGTCTCGCGAAGATGATGAGGAGAATGGACAACGGACACCTCCCTGTGATCCCGGAGGCTGTCCTCGTCCTCTGATGAACCGCAATATCCCACATCTGATCACCCCTCGCAACAGCTTTGTGGCCGGCGATCGCCTCCTGATACGCTGGTATCAACCCGATGGAATTGATCGCTATACCGTCACCCTGCGTCGTCGTCGGGATGGTGCGATGTGGACAGAAACCGTGTCGGGAGATTCTTTTGTCTATGAGGGAGACTTTTTAGAACCCGAAACATGGGTGGTGGTGACGGTTGACGCTCACAATGGAGAACAAGAGGGATCGTCCCAGTTTTCGGTCTTGAGTCAGGAGGAACAAAACCAGTTACATCAACAACGTTCTGAGCAAATCTCCCCGGATTTAACGCCGCTGGAAGCACTATTTATCGAAGTTGAGTTGTATGAGCAGTTTCAAGCGATCGCCAATAGTATTGACCGACTTTATCAGGCGATCGCCACCTCACCGGAGCATCCAGATCTCTACTGTCGTCTCGCCTCCCTCTATGAAACTCATTATCCCGAATTAGAACCTCTCAATTTAGCGGACAACTTACAAGAACAAGCTGCACAACGCGGCGCAACTTGTGATTCTCGTTGATGTTTGGGTCTTCAGGATATACGGTGTTATTTGTTGCATTGAATACAAAATTGTAGGGGAACCCACCCCTAGCCCCTCCCAGGAGGGGAAAATTTTTCGCCCCTACTAATTCCAATGGCCAATCAAAACAAATGGCGCCCAGAAATAAGGACGAGTATAATTTGGTCCCAAATCGCCGCGAATCATGGCCATTTGAGCCTGACGTAGAGCTTGAGCTTTGTTAACTTGAACCTCCCGATTCTGGAAACTCTTTAAACCTTGATAAAACTGTTCCATCATCCAAGCCGTGGAGTAGTCATCGACGGCCCAAAAACTACCAATAATTGTCCGGACCCCGGCTCGCGCCGCAATTCCCGCCATTCCTAACACGGCGCGATCGCTTTCCTGAGCCGTTTGACACGCACTCAGCACTAATAAATCGAGATCATGACGTCGAGTGGGATCTTTGACATTAAGAATATCCGCCAGTTGACTCATCTTGAGAGGACGATCTGCTAAAATAAACGTATCTTCGGCAAAATTGCTAAACCGTCCATGAGTTGCAATATGCACAATGGGATAGTTCAGGGACTGGATTTCTTGCTCTAAGCGCTCTACGGTAAACTCTTCAGCAAAGAGCGTTTTTGTTTCGACCAAATCGCTAATTTGAGTTAACTCGTGTTCCACAAACTTGAGGTTGATATTCGCAAATTCCTCTAGTCGGAGAGCGCGAAATTCTGGCTGGCTCTCAATCTGATCGAGGAGACTATCAAAGGTTTCTCGTCCAGCGGCGATGACTTCAATATCTTGAATGCGTAATCCTCGCGGTTCAAGAAGTTCTAAACTCGGAGAAATGGCGATAGGATAGTTTTCAATTAAATACGCTTGACCATCATAGAGCGCCGCCATCGGAATTTTACGAATTTTGCCAGATAAAACAAAGGCGAGTTGTTTCGGGTTGATTTGGGCTAAGTCATCTTCAATGGGGCTAATTAAAGCATGATAGAGGCGAGTTAACAAGGCTTTATCATTAAACCCACTGATTAGACTCAGTTGAACTGAATCTAAAAAGGTGTCAATATCCTCAGAGAAAGATACTGGGTACCGTTTGAGGGTCTGATCTGGGGTTTCGAGGATAACTTCAAACTTGTTGGCAAAGGTGAGAATATAAATGACTGTTGTATCTGAATACTTGCCCAGTTCGTGCGATCGCACCTCCAGACAAGCCGCACCAAAAAAGTCATTAATTTCCGCGATTTGCAGAGCATCCATCACCTCAATGGCTCGGCGTAACTCCGACTGAGTCATCTGCTCTCGATCAAAGAGTGTCTTAGCATACTCTCGATAAATTGGCTCAATCTTTTCTCGAAAGGCAAAACGAAGATTGGGGTCTAAGGTGGTTAAATTAAATCGTAAGGCTTTCAAGCTCTCAAAAGCTCGTTGATAATCATCAAGGGAATCCAACCCCTGTTGTTCCCGTAGATGAGCCAGTTGCCAATTCCCGCGATAGAGTAGTTCATGACTCCCAGTGCGTTCGGCTAGAGCGATCGCCTGTTCCGTCTCTGCTTGAGCTTGGCGGAGATTCCCCAGAGACGCTTCTAAGCGCCCCAACGCGCCCCAAACATAGGCAGCCAGGCGATCGTCTCCCAACCCCTCAGCATCCGCTTGCGCCGCCTCTAAGAGCTGTCTAATCGCCGCTGCTGAGACATCCCAGGCCTGTAACGCCGTCTCCCCTGGGGGGCGATCGCAGCGCAACACCTGACAGGCTAACCCCACGCGGCCATAACCACGCTGACGGCTGAGAGGCTGCTGTTGCAGTTGTGAGGGAAGGCGAGTTAGGAACCCCTGCACCATCTCCTGGGCCTGGGAATCGGGGTTAGGATTGCTGGACGAGGCCAGATCCAAATCCACCAACAACGAGACTTGATTGAGTTGCGATCGCAGCCGCTGTTCGGCGGTTCCCGTCTCCGCCATCTGATAAGACTCCAGACTTTGGCGGCGAGTCTCATAAAACGCCTCGCGAAATATCCCCAGTTGCTGATAGCGACGAGCCTTCGCACCATAGAGATTACCCAAATCCAGAGCCAACTCCCGATCATCCCATCCCGGAAGCCGCTGCGATCGCCGCTGCGCCTCATCGAAGACCATTTCAGCGGCGGCTAAATTGCCCATAGCGGCTAGAGTATTACCAAACCCCTGTAACAGAGAAATCTCTAACCCTGGACTCCCATCGAGAGCCATCTCCCCCAACCAGCGGCGCATCCGTGGCTCTGATTGTCCCAACAACCCTTGACAAGAGGAAACTTGCTCTGAAGCGCTTTGTGAGGAGCGTTTTAGGGAGCCTTGTACTAGGGAAAGCAGGCGATCGCAGGCCCCGACCAAAAAGCCTAACTCTTGCAACGCCTGGGCCTGATTGAGAACCCCTCCCACGATTCCCGGCTCATAGTCCAATTGGCGATAATAGGTGGTGGCCCGGTGCCAACTCTCATCAGCGGCGGCGGCTTGGCCACGAGCAAATTGCACCTGGCCGCGAGTGGTGAGAATGGCGGCTAACAGTCGTTGGTCAGGAGCCGCCAGGGGCGATCGCTCCCGTTCCGGTGCGACTAAGGCCCAACTGCGCTCAATGGCCGCCTCAGCGCCGGGCCAATCCCCCTGTTTTTGTTGCGTTAGAGACCGATAATTGTACGCCAGAGCGCGGTTACGCCGAGAAACCTCTGCTGACTCCAAAATGGGGGACAAGCTCTCTAAGGCGGCTTCATAGTCTTGGTTTTGATAGTGCGATCGCCACTGTTCAAAAACTGTGGGTGCAGAGACTGGGGTGGGAGTCCCCAATCCTGACTTTCCCAGGAGTAACACCAGCAGCAACGCCATGACCAGCCATTTCAAACTACGGCGAACTCTCACAAACTCGTTCCTCAGACTCGTTCCCTAGACCACAATTGGCGACAATCGGCTAACACCAAAATGAGTGTGCAACGTCGGTTTGCAACATGGGTTTGCAACA
>SIHH01000043.1:15068-20349 GCA_004299065.1 Phormidium sp. SL48-SHIP
TGCAACATGGGTTTGCAACACTTAAATCCCGATGATCTTACCCGAGTCCGGGGCGATCGCCTTCAATCTCCCGTAAACGCGCTTCGAGTTCGTGAAGACGAGCTTCGGCGGAGTCGGCTCGCTGACGTTGCTGTTCGGCTTCCTGACGGTGTTGTTCAGCTTCCTGACGGTGTTGTTCAGCTTGTTTAGCTAACTCCGTCGGGGTGAGAAACCGCTGGCCATCGGGACGATAAATGGTGAACTGGTCCGACTGGAGTTCAAAGCGAATCCCAAGCCGGGGACTGGTCCAGTCTTCGGGATGGTCAATCACCTCTAGGATTCCCGCCTCATTGCGTCGCCAGCCATTAAAATCGAGGCGATCTGGGTCAAAGATATAATATTCTTCTACCCCGTGGCGATCGTAAAACTGTTGTTTCTTGGCCATTTCCTTGAGGCGATTTCCGGGAGATAGCACCTCAAACACGACTTGGGGTGCAATGTCGGCTTCTTCCCATTGCTTATAGGACCCGCGATCGCCTTTCGGTCGTCCAATGGCCACCATCACATCGGGAGCCTGACGCAGTTTATTATTGCCTTCCTGGGGATACCAAAGCAAATCCCCGGCTACGAAGACATCGGGGTTATCGTCGAAGAGAATCTCCAAATTCTCCTTAATCGTGACAATCCAACGAAACTGGCGTGTATTATCCGACATGGGATTCCCGTCGCAATCGGGGTAAATGACGGTTTTTGGCTGAGGTGTGGTTACCATGATTTTAACTCTCAATCGGTGATATCTGAGCAACAAACCCGTCCGGTTCTCACTGGTTGGCTCGGAAGGTCAACTCTCCAACAATTGCAACTTATAGAGACTGGCGTAGAGTCCATTTTGCTGCAACAGTTCCTCATGACTCCCTGATTCTACCAATTCGCCCCGTTTTAAGACCAGGATGCGATCGACATTACGAATCGTCGAGAGACGGTGAGCAATGATAATCGCGGTTCGGGTTTCTAAGAGTCGATCTAAAGCGTCTTGAATCCAGGCTTCAGTTTTGACATCTAAATTCGCCGTCGCTTCATCCAAAACCATGACTTTGGGATCGCGTATTGCAACTCGCGCAAAGGCCAGTAACTGTTTTTGTCCCCCCGAGAGATTGGTTCCTCGCTCCCGCAGTTGAGTGTCATAGCCTTGGGGGAGTTGTTCAATAAAGTCAGAGACATGGGTTTGTTCAGCGGCGTCTTTGATTTTCTCGAAGTCGTAGGTTTCTCCTAATGAGATATTACTTTTGACATCTCCGGCGAAGACAAAACCATCTTGAAGAATAACTCCTACATATTGGCGTAATTCCGCCTGGCGCAAGTCTCGCACATCAATACCGTCGATGAGAATGCGACCCTGTTGGGGTTCGTACAGACGACAGAGAAGACGAATCATCGAACTTTTACCAGCTCCCGTCGGACCGACGATCGCCACCTTTTCCCCCGGATGAATGGTGAAATTGAGATTGTGCAAAACATATTCATCGGGTTTGTAGCCAAAGCTGACATTCTCGAAGCGAATTTCTCCGCTATGACCCGGTTGGATGGAACGGGTATTCACCACCGCTGGATCTTCGATATCAATGGGTTGATCGAGAAGATCACTAATCCGTTCTACGGCGGTAAATCCGGATTGTAGGGAGGTAAATTTATCAGCAAATTGGCGCAGTGGATCGAAGAGTCGTTGTGCAAAGAGGACAAAGGAAGCCAACAATCCGAAGTTCATTGCGCCTCCGAGAACCTGCACCCCTCCGAGCCAGAGTACACCGGCGATCGCAATCAGGGAGACCCATTCTAGGGTTGCAGACACCGCTGAATCGTGAAAAATGGTGCGGTCAACGGCGCTAATATAGTCTTGGTTGATGCGGCGGAAGGCTTCAGCGTTATAGCGTTGACGGCGAAATAGTTGCACGATATTGATCCCAACGATATTTTCTTGAAAGTTGGAATTTAACCGCGATAATTCTTCACGAGCGCGATAGTTGGCTTTGCGAAATTGTTGTTGGAAGTAAATGACAATGGCGGCGGTAGGAATGAGCATCAACAGCAGCATTAGGGCCAGTTTCCACTGAACGCTGAACATCACCAGAAGTAGAACAACAATTGTGGCGAGATCGCTAAAAATACCGATGGCCCCGGTTGAGAAGACATCGCCTAATGCGTCCACGTCGCTGGTGAGGCGGGTGATGAGTCGTCCGACGGGGGTGTGATCGAAGAAACTCGATGAGAGGGAGGTGACGCGCTCAAATAGATCGTTGCGAATCTGCATCGTCATCCGCTGGCCCACTTTCTGCACCATAAATCCTTGGATACCATCGAGGGTGGAGCGAATGACCATCGTCAGGAAGAGTAATCCCACCAAGAGGGTGATTCCTTGGGAGAGGGTTAAGCCATCTAGGAAGAAATAGGTGGGTTCTCCGCGAATGAAGGAGATGGTTTGTCCGACGAGAATCGGTTGTACGGAACCGGCTAAGGACAGGGGAACCAGGAGGACTAGGACAATCCAGAGGAGTTTCTGACTGCGTTTGGCGTAGGGAGTCAGGCGCAGAAACAGCCGCCAGTCATTGGTTTTGGGTCTAGGGTTGGGACGATTGATCGGGGTTGCGGTCATGGGAGCGTTCTGGGGTAAGCGGATGTTAACGTTTCTTCATTATCGCGATCGCGCCCCCATTCGTGCAAATTTTGGCTATGAAGACTCAGAGATGTCGATAGTTCTTGCATATAGACGGAGATTTCCTAGATCGCCGCGATCGCTTGCTACAATAGCCCACAATGGACCCAATTCCTATCCCATCACAGGGTAATCGCCATGATTGCGGTGCGTCGTTCCTTTTGGATATTCGCCAGCTTCGGGGTTCTCCTCAGTTTAACCTTTGGTTGTCGCGCTCCCTGGACGGTACAACAAGGTCAAGTCAACCGATTACCCCCTCTCCCTCAACATCCACAAATTGAAGTTTACTTCAACCAAAACCCCGCCCAAGACTATCGTGATCCCTACCGCGATATTAACCGCAACGGCGACAACCTCGAACAACTCCTCATCGATAACATCGAGAACGCCCAAAACCGCATTGACATCGCCGTTCAGGAATTACGACTTCCGAAACTCGCCCAGGCCATCGCCCGCCAACATCAAGCCGGAGTCACCATTCGCCTCATTCTCGAACATGACTATAACCGCCCCTGGAGTGACTATAGCCCCGAGGAAATTCGCCAATTCGACGATCGCCAACGCGCCCGTTACGACGAAGCCAAACGCTTAATTGATCGCAACAATGACGGCGTGATGAGTCCCGAGGAAATCGCCGAAAATGACCCCCTCGTGATCCTACGCAACGCCCAAGTTCCCACCCTAGATGATACCGCTGATGGCTCCCGAGGCAGTGGCTTAATGCACCACAAATTTGTCCTGATTGATAACAACATCCTCGTCACGGGTTCGGCGAATTTTACCCTGTCAGGAATCCACGGCGATATGGGAGAAACCGCCAGTCGGGGAAATCCTAATCATCTCTTGCGCATCGAAAGTCCTGAATTGGTGAGTGTATTTCGCGAAGAGTTTAATTTTATGTGGGGTGGGGGTGGAGATGAGTCTCCCCAAAGTCGCTTTGGCTTGCAGAAACCGAACCGCCCGTTACGCAGTTTTACGGTGAATGATACCCTGGTTTCTGTTCAATTTTCCCCCACGTCTACGACGCTTCCCTGGGAGGAAAGTACCAATGGTGCGATCGCCACCGCCATTGACAGCGCCCAGGAAACGATTGATTTAGCCCTATTTGTGTTTTCTTCCCAACCCATCGCCGATCAACTCCTCCAACGCCATCAAACTGGGGTTGAAATTCGCGCTTTGATTGACCGAGGATTCGCCTTTCGCTATTATTCAGAAGGCTTAGATTTGTTGGGGGTTGCGTTAGCGGATTCTCAATGTCGCTATGAGGTGGATAATCAACCGTGGCGTTCAGCAATTTCAACGGTTGGGGTTCCGCAACTTCCTCCCGGTGATATCTTACATCATAAGTTTGGTTTAGTGGATGATTCTCTAGTGATTACGGGGTCTCACAACTGGTCAAAAGCCGCAAATACCAGTAATGATGAAGCCTTATTGATGATTCAAAATGAGACCGTCGCGGCTCATTTTCGCCGAGAATTTGACCGACTTTATGCGACAGCCGAGTTGGGACTTCCCCCACGAATTGTTCAACAGATCGAAGAACGAGAAGCTGAGTGTTCAGTCATAACAGATCGTAGCCGTGATATCCCGGAAGTTGTTAATTTAAATACCGCCACCTTAGAGGAGTTACAAACACTTCCCAGGATAGGCGAAGTTTTAGCGCAACGCATTGTTGATGCACGTCCATTTAGTCGCCTTGATGATGTCAGCCGTGTTCGAGGAATTGGTGAGAAAACGATTGAAGGTTGGGGCGATCGCGCCCAAGTTTCTAGTCATTAGTCAAAAATCTATAGGGTCAGCCATGACTAGCTCACCCCATAGATTATGTATTATGTATAAACTGATTTTTAGGGTTGAATCAGATGTTTTTGAGACTTGCGATATTTACTTAACTGATAGGAACGGCGTAGAGGTTGATAGATCAGCATGACCCCAACGGGAATTGCCGTAACCACCGTAACGACTGACCAAAGCGGTATAAAACTTTCCGGGCGTAATAGAGAGCCTAAACTAATGCCAAAAGCGACCGTTGATAGGGGAAGAGCGATCGCCGTCAAATCACCAAAGCCACGACGGTGCATAAAGCGGAATGTTTCCACAATTCCCCAGACCAGTAACGCCGGAATGGTGACAAACAGAACACCAATAATCATCATTAACACCAGGAACATTATGCCCCTCATCACCCAGTGAAGCATCATTCCTGATAGGGTGATGAGTTGTAAGACCAGCGTACTCAAAAGAATTGGCAGAATAACCAGCAACGCAATTGTGAACCAGAGTTTCTGATCTTCAAACAGATGCAAAGACCACCATGACTTATCCGGAGGATTTGGCCCTTGTAAGGGTCCGGCTTGAGATTGGACTAGGGATTGAGAGTCCACTTGAGTTTGGGAGCCTTGAGTTTGGGAGCCTTGACGCTGAACTTGAGTGGGTTGTCCCTCGGGTAACTCAGGAGAAGGAGCTGAATTCGCTTGTGTGTCCTTGGCCATAATGCAATATTCCCAGTAGTGACGACGATGCAACCGGTTGAGGAGTCCGCTCTCTAAAACTTACTCAAACTTAATCATTTGATGTTTAGTTCCTAGCTTG
>SIHH01000345.1 GCA_004299065.1 Phormidium sp. SL48-SHIP
AACAGCAGCGAAACCGTCAACAGCGAACTCACCCAGCGTCCAGTCATGGCTCAACCCTCCCCGTGACTCCATATCTTCTATTATTGCCCCAAGGCGCAGAAATTGAGTCCCCCCAAGGGCGATAGAGCCACCCCGCACCAGGGCAGAGCCATGATTTGACATTCTCACCGCCTAGTTTGTCCACCACTATAATCAAGGTAATCTGTAACGCTCCTACTGTTGCCATGAACCTATCACTCACCCCAGAAATCGAACAACGGATTGCGGATCAACTCAACCAAGGACATTACCAATCCGCCCATGAGGTCATCTTAGCCGCCCTAGACCTCCTCGACCGACGCCAGCAATACCTGACTGAACTGCGTCAGGACATCGCGATCGGTGCTACTCAAATTGAACAGGGACAAGTGATAGACGGAGAACAGGTCTTCGACAGCATCCTCAACCGTTTGCAGCAACCGAATCCGGGTCAATAATGGGAACCTATTCTTTCTCCGAAGCGGCCCGAGCAGATTTAGATGCAATTTATGAATCGAAAGCTGCCATTGATCGAGATATGGCGATCCGATTTTTTGAACAAGTTCGTGAAAAATGTCGTCAGTTTGCTCAATTTCCCAATATGGGTAAAAATTACAATACTATTCAGAGAAATCTTCGAGGCTTTATCGTCGATAATTACATCATTTTCTACTTTCCTCGACCCGATGGCATTGATATTGCTCGGATTATCAATGGGTATCGAGATTTAGAATCACTCAAGATTGGAGAATAGACGAAAAATGACCTAGAGTCAATTATGGCAGCTCAGTAAAAAAATAGAAAAAATAATAACAAATATTAGCCAATTTCAAGAAATTGCGGGTATTCAGGAGTACAAAATTGTAAGGGCGAAAAATTTTTCGCCCCTACCATGGAAAATTGGGGTTATTCTTCCCCGCCGCGACGCACTTTACTCACCACAATTTGTATCTCATCGGCTGACAAGGGCATAATCTCATCCAAAACAAACTCAACATTGTGCTGGAGTTGCAATTTCCCCTGTAACGCCTGGCTATCCCAAGCCTCTTCACCGCGAATTATGAGCATCGTTGCCTCCTCCGAAGACAAAGCATTGAGGGGAACTTGCCAGGTTTCTGTTCCCAGGGTGTCCTCGCCGCGAATGTTGGCACGCCTTGCCAGAACTTCTCCCTGGTTCTGATCGCGATCGCGCTCAATTCTATCCACCTCACTCAAGGATAATCCCTGAGACAGTCCCGCCAGTTGCAGTTCTCGGCGATCTGGGTTAAATCCCAGCAGTTCATGGTTCGCGGTTCCCCCGCCTTTCAAGTCAATTCTGACTTTTACAGGTAACATGACTTGCAGCAGTCCCTGGTCCTGTAATTGATTGAGTTGTTCAAGGGGGGTGGGTTCAGTCCCTGAGCGGTTCCCCCCATTGCAGGCCACTAAGCCCAGGGATGTCATAATGAGCAAGGGGACAATCAGTTTTGTCTGGGAATGTTTCATGGTTTCACTGAAGTTGAGAACGCGATCGCCCAGTCTGACCTAGGGTTCACTGGATAAGATGTCTCGTCACCAGGACAAGCCAACTGTTATGAAAGAATCACCGCGTTTACCACCGGAAACCTTTGCCCTGGGACGATTGGCTAGTTTATTGGTACTCCTAGGAGCGGTACTATATTTCACGGGTTGGACCTATCGGTGGAGCTATTTTGCCTTTTTTCAACTGGAAGTTACGACCCTCCCATTGCCCCTAGAATCGTTTTATATTGCTTCCTTTCAGGTCTTTTTTGGAAATTTTCGAGCGATTGTTCATACTATTATAACGATTGTCTTAATTCTAGTGGGGGTCTATTGCAGTCTTTGGTTGCTCGAAGGTCAACCCTCGCAACAGGTTCAGAGGAGAGCCAAGAGGATTCGCCGGAGACTGCTGGCAGGTCTTAAGGGTCAATTACGGGGCGATCGCACTCCCCAAAACCCCTGGCTCCGCGTCCTCTTTCGCCTGTATCAAGGCTTACTGCGACTGCTCAAATCCTTCCTCAGTTTTCCCCTCCTGGATTATCAATCTTTGCGCTTCGTGCGATCGCTCCTCGATGAAACCGTGATCGTCTGTTGGCTGCTGATGGCCTGTTTCTGGCTGGCCCAATGGCAAGGGGAGGCCGATGCTTGGCGGGATGCGGTGAATGAAACCTCTTCTCTGCCGGTGGTGACGCTGGTGGTTCGAGACGACAACGTTCCCCTCGGGATTAACCCGGAGCAGGCTCGCAATCCCCAAGGAATCCGCGTCATTGGCGACGATCTCAGTTACCAGCAACTCCTAGGAGATGCCATCAATAACCCCAGCCAGAATCGCGTCTGGCGGCTGCTGATTGATGTCGATGGCGATTATTATGTTTTCCC
The DNA here is from genome assembly GCA_004299065.1 of Phormidium sp. SL48-SHIP. Lineage (GTDB taxonomy): Bacteria > Cyanobacteriota > Cyanobacteriia > Cyanobacteriales > Geitlerinemataceae > Sodalinema. The sequence goes on from SIHH01000345.1 coordinate 2,398, forward strand.
CACTTTGGCTCAACGGGATGAAACCCGCCGTCCGCCGGTGGTGGTGGTTCCTCGCAGTCAGGAGGGCGATCGCCTGATTATCGTGCGGCCCACCCAGCGGCGAGATGTGCCGGGATTAACTCCCTGAGCGGCGATCGCCCAACGCACCCGCTCCCATCCCCCAGAGCCTCTCCTTTGTTAAAAATCTTAATCTACGGTTTATCGGTCAAGATACGAGAGTTTGCTATAATCTCGGAACAGTCCAAACGCTCACCCCAAGATAACGGGGAGACTTGTGGGAGACTGTAGCTGATGCAACGATTGCGAAACAACACGCCAAGAACCACCATGAGCGATCGCCCCCAAGCACACCTCACCCGAGCCAGTCGCCAACCTTGCGTGACTCCTCGTTCTCTCCCCCCAAGTTCTGAACCCACGTTTTACTACTTCGCCTATGGGAGTTGTATGTGTCCGGTGGACTTGCAACGCACGTTAGGGGAAAACACCCGCGATTACGTCCTCGGAACCGCCACCCTACCCGGCTATCGTCTCGCCTTTAACCGTCGCTCTAAACGGCGCAATTGTGGCGTTTTGGATGTAGTCCCCGACGCATCGCGGACGGTGGAGGGAGTGCTGTACCGGCTTCCCTGGCGGTTGAGCGATCGCCTCGATGAGCGTGAAGAAATCCCGACTGGGGGCTATCGTCGCGAAACTATTAGCGTTCAATGCGGCGATCGTCACTATAGCCAGGTGCGAACCTATGTGGTGGTGAACAAACTCCCGGCTGAATTGGCTCCCAATGATTGGTATTTCAGTGTCGTCTTACGGGGTGCGATTACCTGTGGACTCTCGGAACCCTATTGCTGGCAACTGTTCGAGCATATGTATCGTTTACAGCAAGGACAGGGAACCCCTCGACCCCTGCAACCCAATTGTTTTTTGCCGCGATCGGCGTAGGGTTGACCTAGCCAACCCCTCACCCCTCGTGTCATGGCTGAAGCCGTGACACGGACTCTGGGCGGCTCTGCCGCCTGTCCTCGGGAGGCAGAGCCTCCCCAAGAGCATGACTTGGCTCCAGCCAAGTCACGAGGAA
>SIHH01000044.1 GCA_004299065.1 Phormidium sp. SL48-SHIP
CCCTACAATTTTGTATCAAATGCAACAAATCACACCGTATATCCTGAAGACCCATGTTATCAGTCGTTGGGAACCCACATCTCAAACTTGTTCAGACTGTGGCTATAAATGGGGCAAAATAGACTTGTCTATTCGTTCCGTTGTCTGTCTTAATTGCGGAACTGAACAGGACAGAGATGAGAATGCTGCCAAAAACATAGAAAAAGTCGGGGTCGGGCATACCCACGACTCTAAATGGACAAAGAACGGGCATAAGACCAGGGTTTCTGGCAATCCGATCGCTTTGTCAAACCAACCGTCAGTTAAGCCGCTTAGTCGGTTTGATTAGCCGGAGAATCCCCATCTCTTGCTTAGTGGGGAGTATGTCAATGTATCAAACGCTGAACGGCCATGGCTGTGGCCGGCGCAAGTAACACCCCATTACGATAATGACCTGTGGCCAGTAGGACATTCTCATAATTCTCTAATCGATCGATGACTGGCGCACTGCGTCCGTCTGGGCGCGGTCGTAATCCCGACCAGTGTTCGATGACTTCAGCCTCAGCCAATGGGGGATACAGAGCGATCGCCGCCTCTTGCACCGCCTCTAAATGACTCTCATCTGCGGTCACGGTCCCCGTCGAATCCGGGAACTCAACAGTGGCCCCCACCCAACACTCATCATTCGTCAGGGGAACCACATGGACATCGCCCCCCGTTACCACCGGACAATTCTGAGGAAATCCCCCAGGAACACGATAGCGTAGGGCTTGCCCTAAGACCGGCTCAATGGCGATCGCCGCCTGAAGTTGCTGCGACAAAGGGGTTGTCCCCAACCCGGCCGCTAACACCAGCCAATCGGGTTCATAGACCTCTCCTGACTGAGTCGTGACCCGCTGACAGCGGCGTATCTCTGCGGTTGAGAGGTCGGCCGGACCCGAATCGACCTCGACAATCTCCGTCTCCCAACACAGCACCACCCCATTCAATTGGGCCGCCTCCACCAAGGCCTCTGTGAGAGGACGGGGCTGGATTTGGCGATCGCAGCCTGAAAACACCGCCCCCGAAATGGTCTCGACTCCCAACTGAGGAAAGCGACGTTGAATCTGGTCAACCGACCATAACTCTAGGGGAAATCCCTGCTGCTGACGAATCGCCGCCAATCCCTGCCACTTTTGCCAATTTTCCTCCATAGAACAGAGTTTCAAAATTCCCGCATCATTCCTCGGCAAATCACGCCCCAGTTTCGCCTCTAACTCCGGAATTAACGTGGCATAGCGTTGCCAACTCTGCTGTCGCAGTTTCCAAGCCCGACTCTTCGCTTTTTTCTGACTAATAGCCGCCATTAACACCCCCAGAGCCGCCCCCGTTGACCCGGCCGCCGGGCGATCGCGATCGCACAGAATCACCTCAAACCCCGGAATCAGGCTTAACTCATAGGCGATCGCCGCCCCCACGACTCCCGCACCCACAATCAACACTTGCGTCATGTCAACAAATCCTCACTTTTTCACGATATCTTGATAGTCTTTACCCTAAAAGACCCAAACCTCCCTGACAACCAAGGTGCCATCGAGTCTCAGAGTCGATTCAACCAAAAAAGTCCCAACTCAACCAACATTTTTGGGGCAAACTTCACGACTGTAATACAATGAACAATTGGCTGCACAAGTAGCCTGTCGTGCGTTATCTCGCTCCTCAAAGGTTTTACCCTCTATGACCGCATCCACCCATATCCTCATGTGTCCGCCTCATCACTACGATGTGGACTACGTTATCAACCCCTGGATGGAAGGAAACATCCATCGCTCATCGCGCGATCGCGCCGAAAGCCAATGGGAAGGACTCCATAAAATCCTCAAAGACCATGCCATCGTCGATCTCGTCGAACCCCAAAAAGGCGTTCCCGACATGGTCTTCACCGCCAACGCCGGCCTCGTCCTCGGCGACAACGTCGTCTTAAGTCGCTTCTACCACCCCGAACGCCAGGGAGAAGAACCCTACTTCAAACAATGGTTTGAAGACAACGGCTTCACCGTCTACGAACTCCCCAAAGACCTCCCCTTTGAAGGAGCCGGCGACGCACTCCTCGATCGCGAAGGCCGTTGGCTGTGGGCCGGATATGGATTTCGCTCCGAACTCGACTCCCACCCCTACCTCGCCAAATGGCTTGACATTGAAGTCATCTCCCTGCAACTCGTCGATAATCGTTTCTACCACCTCGATACCTGCTTCTGTCCCCTAACCAACGGTTATCTCCTCTACTATCCCCCCGCCTTCGACTTCTACTCCAACCGTCTCATCGAAATGCGGGTTCCCCCAGAAAAACGCATTATCGTCAACGATGACGATGCCGGGAACTTTGCCTGCAACGCCGTCAACGTCGGCGATGTGGTGGTCATGAACCAAGTCAGTGACAGCCTCAGCCGCCGCCTCAGCGACGTTGGCTTCACCGTCATCCAAACCCCCCTCAGCGAATTTCTCAAAGCCGGTGGGGCCGCCAAATGCCTCACCCTGCGGACCACAGAACCGGTGATGCCCAACGTTCATGCGGTGGACTCCGTCGTCTCGACCACCGTCACCCTCGAAGGCCATCTCCTCGATGCGGGGATTATCAACCGCGCCTTAGATCTCGTCGTCGAAGGGGGGGGAAGTTTCCAAGTCCGTAACTTTAACCTCGGCGAACAGCGTCAAAGCACCTCAACCGCTGACGTTCACATTTCCGCCCCCTCCAACGACGTGATGGAGGAAATTCTGGCCCAACTAATCGAGTTGGGGGCCGTGTCTCTTCCCGAAGATCAATCTGACGCCGATCTCGCAGCGGTCGAAAAAGCGGGTGTTGCCCCCGATGACTTCTATGTCACCACCATTTATCCCACCGAAATTCGCGTCAACGGCGAGTGGATTCGCGTCAGCAAACAACGGATGGATGGGGCCATCGCCGTTCAAGAGACTCCTGAGGGGATCGTGGCTGAATGTAAAATTCTACGAGACTTAGAAACCCACGAGAAAGTTGTCGTCGGGGTTTCAGGGATTCGCACCGTGCGTAAACCTGAATCCCGCGAAAAACGCGGTAGCCAAGAATTTGGCTTCATGTCCGCCGGTGTCTCGAGTGAACGGCGAGTGGAACTGGTGGTTGAACAAGTGGCCTGGGAACTGCGGCGGATTCGCGATCGCGGTGGCAAAGTCGTCATCACCGCCGGCCCCGTCGTCATTCATACTGGGGGCGCTGAACATCTCTCCTGGTTAATTCGCGAAGGCTATGTTCAAGGCCTCCTCGGCGGAAATGCGATCGCCGTCCATGATATGGAACAATCCTGTCTCGGCACCTCCCTCGGGGTGGACATGAAACGAGGAATCGCCGTTCGCGGCGGCCATCGCCACCACCTCAACGTCATCAACACCATTCGTCGTCATGGCAGTATCGCCAAAGCCGTCGAGGCCGGTGTGGTCGATCATGGGGTGATGTATGAATGTGTCAAACATGATGTCCCCTTCGTTCTGGCCGGGTCCATCCGTGATGATGGTCCCCTTCCTGATACGGAAATGGATCTGATTCGCGCCCAGGAACGCTATGCGGAGTTAGTGCGCGGTTCTGATATGATTCTCATGCTCTCGACTATGCTGCATTCCATTGGGGTGGGCAACATGACCCCCGCTGGCGTGAAGATGGTTTGTGTGGATATTAACCCGGCGGTCGTGACCAAACTCAGCGATCGCGGTTCCGTGGAATCGACGGGAGTGGTAACCGATGTGGGCTTATTCTTGAGTCTGTTAGTCAAACAACTGGCGCAATTAACCAGTCCCCTCATCAACGCCTAACTCAAACGGGCCGAGACCCGTCCCAAGATCGTTTCTAAGTCCAAACTGGCGGCGACGGCTGCCAGTTTGCTGGTATCTCGACAATCGGCTAGATGGGGAATGCAGCCTAAGACGCGCACTTGTGTCAGGGATTCAATTAAATCCTGGGGTGTCCATTGTGCAATTTGTTCAGGAGAACGGGGTTCGACGCAGTTGAGGATAATCCCCAGCAGATTGACCTTCATTTGACGCGCGAGGGCCACATTGGCCACGGCTTGGGCGATCGCCCCGAGTTTGACCGGAACCACTAACAGGGTCGGAAGCCGCCAATCTCGGGCCAAATCTGCGACCGTGAGTTCCCGCGTCACCGGAGACCCCAAGCCGCCGAGAAACTCGACCAGGAGGAGATCGCGGCTGTTGCGTAACGCTTGCAACTCCCGCCAAACCTGGCCTAAATCAATCTCCCGTCCTTCCTGTTCAGCGGCCAGTGGGGGCGCTAGGGGGGCTTCAAAAAACTGAGGATTGAGGGATTGGGGGGATTGATCGAGATCAAAGATCTCTTGAAACCACTCGCGATCGCCTACTCCTGACTGAACTGGCTTCATTAGTCCCAACGATTGGTCCGAGAGATGCTGCTGACAATAGGCCAGCAAGGCCCCTGTGAGAATCGTCTTTCCGGTATCGGTATCGGTGCCAGCAATGGCTAAGGTTTTCATGGTTTAATGATGTGCCAGTAATTCCTGATAGAAGGCCAACTGTTTCTGAGCGATCGCCCGGTTGGTGTACTCCGCTAAGGCTCGATGATAGCCCCGTTGGGCCAGTTCTCCGGCTAACTCCGGATTTTCCATTAACTTTAGCAGACAATCCCGCAGGCGATCGGCATCTCCCTCGGGAAAGACCAAGCCACTCTCACCAATGACATGGGGGATTTCTCCGGAGTCAGACCCAATCACCGGAACTCGACAGGCCATGGCTTCGATTAAGACATGACCAAATTGTTCTTTCCAGCCCACCGAGGAGAGCGTTTTAAAGCGATAGGTGGTTTCCGAGGGTAACAGTAAGGTATCTAAAAGATTGATATAGCGAGATACCTGATCATGGGGAACACTCTCAACAAAGGTGAGTTTATCGGCCACCCCCTGCTGTTGCGCCCAAGCCTCCAGAGGGTCTCGCAACGGACCGCGTCCGAGGAGTAACCAACGCCAGGGGCGATCGCCAAGTCCTTGTAGAGCTTTGGCCAGGGTCATTAAGCCCTTCTCTTCTACAAATCGCCCCACAAATCCGACCACAAACTCTTGTGGCTCGATTCCCAATTCTTCTCGCAAATCTAAGACATTTTGAGGACAAAATAACTGTTCATCAACCCCGAGTTGTGGCAACACCGTCATCGCTCCCGTATAACCATGATCCCGGAGAATCGTCGCCCCATCTTGATTGCCAACCACGACACCATCGGTATGGTTAAGATTATAGCGTTCTAAGGCTGAGAGGGGAAACTTGACCTTATAGGGTAAATTCCACCAGGTAAAAAAGACGTTTTTTGCCTTCAGGTTTAGCAGTCGATTGTAGGTAATAAATTGAGCATATCCCAGAGACTTAGCCCCCTGCTCAACCTGAATAATATCTGGTTTAAACTCTTTTAGAATTCCAAATAAATCCAAGCCAAATGTCAAAAGTCCCTGTTGATTTTTGCTGAAGTTTGAAACAGGAACAACCCGAAAATTTCCTTCATCGACGGGTTGACTTTCGACCAGCTTTTTCTGGACTCCTCCGGGTTTCCAACGCTTGGGAACCACAACCATGACCTCAATATTGGGTTCTAAACGAGCAAGTTCTCGTAATTTCTCACGATTGAGGTCAACAATATAGGTGTGGCTGGCAACTAAAATTTTCATGAGTTTGGCGTGAGTAACAGTCTCGAACAGGGAACTGGGAATCGAATTAGCTTAGCCCAAGGGTTCAAATTTCTCGTCTTGTCGGCTATAGACTTGTCCATCATCCCAGAGGGACTGAATCCAAGTTTTTAGGGCTTTGAGTAATCCCAGTTTATAAAAGGCGAAACGCACTAGAATCTTGACCGGGGAGCCACTTTTGTTGCAGGGAGGATGACCGAGAACATGACAGTCAAACAATTTACTAAAAAAGCGTAAGCATTGTCCAGGGGTTAAATTGTGGAGACCCAAGAAAAAGTGATTGTGGTAAAAGGTGATTTGGTATTGAACCGATTTTGTGCCAATGTCATGACAGCCCCCGGTTTCTTCCCCGAGATGGATGAGGGACGCCTCTGGATCGTACCAAATTTGCCGATTAGTTTTGCGAAATTGCAAACAAAAATCCGATTCTTCGCGCACCGCACTACCGCGATAGCGTTCATCGAAGCGTAGATTAAACTTTTCAAATAACTCGCGACGGAAGGACATATTGCAGCCGCGTGCTGAGAGGACTTGTTGAGGTTTAATGGTGTGGACTAGGTCAATGTGATACCAGGCAATACCGGGGTCCATGGCTTCGGGGGGTAGATCTTCAATTTTTAAGGCCCCGCCGGAGTCGGCCAGTTTCATGCGATCGAAGACGCGGCCGGCGACGGCTCCGATTTCGGGGCGATCGCGGTAATTGCGAGCATGAGTTTCCAAGTAATGGGGTTCGAGTTGTACATCATCATCAATAAAGACGATGATATCCCCGCTGGCTCGCCGCACGGCGTAGTTTCTCGCTCCTGGGAGGCTGGCCCAGTCCACGCAATACCAATCAATTTGGCCCGAGTCGGCTAACTCCTGCAAATAGGTTTGGGTTTCGGGTTCATGTTCGGCGGTTTGGTCGACGACAATGACCTCAAACTGGGGATAGTCCTGTTTGAGGACATCGGCGATGGTGTCCCGGAGAGCCGCTTCGCGGCGAAAGGTGGGAATCACCACAGACATGGATAGGGATGTCACAGTTGGGCTACTCCTTGTCATCGTTTGCGCTTTTTCTTCTTCTTAGTCTTAGCATTTTCGTCCTCATCTAGCTCTCGGGCGGCTCGTTCCTCTACATCCTCTCGCTCCACATCAGGAAGTCGTAGCATCAAGCCGACAATCATCCAGTAATACACGGCGACCGGGTCTACGTCGAGGGGATAGTAGTAGGTTTGATAGCTAATAAAAAATATGAACACCCAGAAGGAGGCGGCATAACTACGCCAAACCTTATCTTTGAGCGATCGCCAGATCTTAAAGCTCGTGACGGTAATGGCGGTCACAAGACCTAAAAAGGCCAGGACTCCCAATGTCCCAATTTCATAAATGAGTTTGGGATAATAGGTCTCAATCAGTCGAGTCTCACCAAACATACGAGTTGAGTTGGTCGCTCGTCCCACTCCATAGCCTAAGGGCCGTTGTCCGTGAGATGCATGTTCAGCCTGCTCAGTAATAAAACCAGTTGGTGGTGATGCATTCCAACGGTCAACTGTACTGTCAATCCGTTCTTGAATCACATCAGGAAAGAGAATAAAACTCAGCACAATGAGTAATGCTAAACCACCTACAATTGGAATAAACCGGGCTGGTTTGGAGAGTTGCCCGGTTAAGACTAACATAATCACAATAATAACCGGAACTAATAATAAAGCAATTCGTTGTCCTGAAATGACGGCATTTGCAAACACGAGAGCCATCCCCAGAAAACTAATCAATTGCCAAATTAGAGAGGGATCACTAAAAGCCGAGGCGAAGGTTAAAAATGTGTTGCCAATTAAAAACCAAGCCCATTGCCAAGGTGCAACAAACGTCCCTGGCAAGCGAATCATACCTTGAGAGGGACTATAGACTAATGACCCTCCCACCAAGCATTTTGCATCTAAGGTCGCTTTAAACAACGCATCTCCGGTTAAGTGATCGGTTCCTTTACAGGCCCCTGTTATTAACATCATGTACTGCATCAACCCTAAACCACAGCAGATAATTGCTAGGACAACATGCAAACGAGTAAAACGTAAGAAATCCTTTTTGTTTCGGATCAGATAATAGGTGCAGGTAATCAAGGGAATGTATCCGAGTAAGACCTTCATCCCCAAAATACCCATGAAGAAAAACTTCCCTTCCGGTGGCTTACGAGCCATCGGTCCAGTGGGTGGATTAGCACTGGCAATATGCAAAGGTAGGTTGACCACAAATAAAGTTGCCAAGACAAAACCAATTAAAATAATTAGAGGTTTCTGAATTTGTTTGGGGATGATTATCGGTTTTCCTTTCTTTTTAAGCTCCAAAAAAATAGCCGCCATTGCCGGAAAAGCAAAGCCATCTTTGGCGAGTTGAAAAATAGCATTGCCTCCACCAATCCAATAGGTTACCGTCCCGGCGAAGGGCATATAGATCGTGAACAGCCACAAGGCTAAATATGGATACACAAATGAGATCCATAAAACGGTAATGCCTCCTCCTCCGGCGATCGCGAGTTTGACATCTGCGGCAAAAAACAGGGCGATGCCAACCACGGCTCCCAGCCCCCCTGCTGTTGTAACGGTTTGGATAAAGGCTTGCCGCTCTTTGGCGGCTTGTCGCTTTTGTGCGGCTAACTCTTTTTTACTGAGAACTGGCTCGTCGGGTTTAGCCGCCTGTTGCCCTTTTTTCTTAGATTTTGTTTTCGGCATCGTCTAAAATTAGTTGCGATCACAATAGTCCTAGTGTGAACGGTTATGAACCATCATCGCCAAGCTGCGATGATGTTGAGTATTCACATTACACTTCGGACGTCGACTCCCGAATATCCTCTTGTTCCAGAATAGGAAGTCGTAGAGTTGCCCCGATAATCATCCAGTAGTATATGGCGATAGGGACAACATCTAAGGGGTAGTAGTAGCTTTGGTAGCTAATCAAGAGGATGAACAGCCAGAAGCAGGCGGCATAACATTGCCACCGTTTCTGGGTGAGCGATCGCCATACCCTGAAGGTCACTACTGTAATCACGGTAACAAGACCTAAAAATGCGGCCACCCCCAGGATACCAATTTCATAAAGAAGTTTGGGATAATAGGCTTCGATGAGTCGTGTTTCACCAAAAATTCTCGTTGAGTTCGTAGCCCGTCCTAGTCCATGACCCAAGAGCGTCTTATCTTGAGATACAATTTGTAGTTGATTGGTAATAAAACTGATTGGGGGTGATGCTTGCCACCAATTTATAGCGGCATCGATACGCCCCCGAATAAAATTTGGAAAAAGAATAAAACTAATTCCTGTTATTAGCAAAAGACCCAGAAAGAGCAAAACAGATCTTCGTGGTTTCGATGATAAACCCGTTATAGCTAAAATCAAAATTACGATAAAAGGTGTCAACAGTAAAGCAATTGATTGGCCCGAAATAATTGTGCTAATCAAGATTAATGCCATCGCCAAAAAGCTGATTGAGCGCCACTTCGGCGATGGATCGGCCAAGGCAGATGCCAGCATCAAAAAAGTGTTAGCAATTAGGAACCAAGTCCATTGCCAAGGTGAAACAAAGGTTCCAGGTAAGTGAATTGCATTGTGTGAAGGAGTATAAAGTAATGCCCCACCTACAAAGCATTTGGCATCTACAGTCGCTTGAAAGAGTGCATCTCCGAGTAGGTGATCAGTTCCTTGACACAGTCCTGTTGCCAGCATTGCATATTGTACTAATCCCAGACTACAACAAATCACAGCAAGAACAACATGTAAGCGAGTAAAGCGCCAGAAATCCCTTTTTGTTTGTAACATATAATAGGTACAGGTAATTAAAGGTAAATATCCCAGCAAGATTTTTAGTCCCAATACGCCCATGAGTAGAAAATTTCGTCCAGGGGGATTTGTGTCTGCAAAATTCAAAGGTAAATTAATAGTGAGCAGCGTCAGGAAAACGAGGCTCAGCATAATGATCAGGGGTTTTTTGAGCGCCCGAGGAATAATTAAGGGTTGCTCCTGTTTTGTGAGTCTCCAAAAAATGGAAATCATCGCCGGGATGGCCAGAGCATCTTTTGCTGCTTGAAAAACGATATTTCCTCCGCCAAGCCAATAGGTGACTGTCCCAGAAAAGGGCATATAAATCACCAACAACCATAAGGCTAAATAAGGATGAATGAACGATAGACTAATGACAGTAAGTCCAATACCTCCAGCGATCGCCAACTGCAAATTTGTAATCAGCAACAGAGCTAACCCGACCAAAAATCCCACTCCCACAGCCGGAGCAACCCCTTGCCAAAACGGATATTGCCCTAGGGAAACTAATTTCGAACTCGGGTCTGCTACAGGACGCACAACCGAGTCATCAGAGTCAGGAGTCTGTTCTCGGTTTTGGTCAAAGTTTGAGTTAGACATGATCTGAAACCCTCGTCAATCACGATAGGTGTATAGTGAAATTTAGCAATCAACCAGAATCTAATCAGAGTCAACATTTATGGGAACGATTGAAGGCGAATATCTAGCGAACACACACAATTGTCTGGTGTTAAATCTCTCCCATTAGAGGTCTCGAGTCAAAATCGACTGAGTCTTAAGACGCAGTGAAGCATCCCTATGATGGCAACTGAGACCCTTCAACCCAGCAGCAGTCGTTAAACGTTTGAAATTCCCCTCAATTGGCTCCAATATAGCTTTTCTTATTCAGGACTGTCACCCTTTGATGGAGCGGCGATCGCCACCCGTTTAAGAAATTCCCCGAAATCCTGGCACCCTCAGCGTTTACTATGAGGGATATCTTTTTTTTCGCCTCCCGATGTTTCATGTCTTCGTCTAAACCGTCTTTCCAGGGCCGGATTGCTGAACTTCCCGAAGTACAAGTCGATCCCCAACAGGACTGGTCAACCTCATCTGTATCCCAATTACAGTTTTCCTTAGTTATCCCAACCTACAATGAGCGGCATAACCTGGAAATCCTGATTGAGCAGTTGCGTCAACTCCTCGATCGCCTTCTCAGTCATGACTATGAACTGATTGTCGTGGATGACGATAGCCCCGATCGCACCTGGGAAGTGGCCCAACGCTTAGCGGAGACCTATCCCCAAGTTCGCGCCCTCCGTCGTCAGGGAGAACGAGGACTCTCGACGGCCGTTATTCGCGGCTGGCAGGTGGCCCGGGGTCAAGTTCTCGGCGTCATCGATGCTGACTTGCAGCATCCGCCCGAGATTCTCGAACAACTTTGGCAACAAATCGAACGAGGGGCAGATTTAGCCCTAGCCAGTCGTCATGTCGACGGCGGTGGCGTCAGTGACTGGAGTCTGAGTCGGCGTATTCTCTCCCGAGGCGCTCAACTGGTGGGACTGATCCTCTTACCGGGTGTTGTGGGGCGCGTCTCGGACCCCATGAGTGGGTTTTTTATGGTGCGCCGGAGTGCGATCGCCGAACGGTTTTTAGACCCCGTCGGCTATAAAATTCTCATTGAAGTCCTCGGCCGAGGGGATATTTCCTGGATTGGCGAAGTCGGCTATGTCTTCCAAGAACGAGAGCAGGGCCAAAGCAAAGTCACCTGGAAACAGTATCTCGACTATCTGCAACATCTTGGCAAATTGCGGCTGGATTTACTGCCCGTGCAGCGATTTCTGCGCTTTGGACTGGTGGGATTAACCGGGGTTGTCGTCGATTTAGCGGTGTTTTACGTTTTGCGAGAGCGTTGGCAGTTGGGGTTAACCCGCAGTGCCATGCTTTCGGCAGAAGTGGCGATTCTCAATAACTTTTACTGGAATGACCGTTGGACGTTCTACGACTTGTCCCGCCAACAACGGGGATGGCGTAAACAACTCAAGCGGTTCCTCAAGTTCAATATCGTCTGTTTAGCGGGCCTAATTCTCAATGTGCTGATTGTGAATATCCTCTTTAACCTACTTGGGGTCAACGACTATCTCTCGAAACTGCTGGCGATCGCCCTAGTGACACTTTGGAACTTCAGCATTAACCTAAAACTGAGTTGGCGGGTCACCGATGTCAGCGACCCTTAACCGAGTCTATTGGCCTAATACCCCTGTTTGCACCGTGAGGGTTTCTGTTGTCCCGTTGCGGGAGACCTCCAGAGTGAGGCGATCGCCCACCCCGACGCGGGACACCGCCTCTTGCACCGCCTCAGCGGAGGTCACCGACTCGCCATCAATGCGGCGAATCACGTCTCCAGAGCGTAATCCACCCTGGTCCGCCGGAGAACCGGGCATCACTTGCACAATTAAGACCCCTTCGTCGACCTCAATGCGAAAACTTTGATTGGGATTACGGTTGAGATTTTCTTTCACCTGAGGAGATAGAGTGACCATTTGAATCCCCAAAAAGGGATGCTCAACCTGACCATCTTCAATGAGTTCCTCAGCTATACGAGCCACCGTATTGATGGGAATGGCAAATCCTAACCCCTGAGCATTTTGGATAATGGCCGTGTTCATACCGACCACACGACCCTCCTGATCCAAAAGCGGCCCCCCAGAATTGCCGGGATTAATAGCGGCATCTGTTTGAATGAAATCAACCCGTTTGTCGGCCACACCGACCTCACTACTAGAGCGGCCAATGGCGCTAATAATGCCGGTGGTGACCGTATTATCGAGTCCGAGGGGATTTCCAATGGCGATCGCCCATTCCCCCGGTTGTAGTCCCTCACTGTCACGCAAAGTGACCGCCGGAAGATCCTCGGCTTCAATCTGAACCACGGCCACATCCGTCACCGGGTCAGATCCCAAGACGCGGCCCTCAAAACTCCGGCCATCTCGCAGCGTCACCGTCACCGAATCGGCCCCATCAATGACATGAGCATTGGTAACAATTTTGCCATCGGAGCTGAGGATAAAGCCCGATCCCGCCCCCTGTTCGATACGTTCCTGGGGCGCATTGGGCGTCTGAAAGCCAAAAAACTGGCGAAACATCGGATTATCGAATTGAGGCGGGAGCGATCGCGCTGTCACCGTGCGCTCAGCATCAATGCGAACCACCGCCGATCCCACCGTACTCACCACCTCAGCCACAAAGTTCCCCGGAGGCGGTATGGCTGAGTTGTCTGTATCCGGGGTCATTACGGGGGCCTGGGGACTTTGTCGGTCGGCCCTTTGTCCCGACGTGGGACGAGATCCCGAGTTGACATCATCCGTCAGCGATCGCGACGAGAACGCTTCAGTGGCCCCCCAGACAACACCGCCTCCGAGGAGGAACACGACAAGATAAGACAGGAGCGATATTTTACGCCCCGGAGACTCCGGCGGTGTTCTCTTGTGATCGTCAGATCCATAACCTTGGGATGGGTTGCGCATGGTATCCTATGGGAGCTTGCGGCATCGTCAAAAGAAGAAAGTCAGTCCAAGTCTTGTAACTGGTGATGTGAGGAGTGAGGGGATTAGAGGAACTGACCCATCATGCTTGGACTGACTTGTAGACTAAGATAAACCCTTGATGTGACGCTCGTGTGACACTTAGATCTCACAGATGTGACCCCTCTGGCTCAAGAGTTCGTTTAATGGATAGATGCCTCTCATGTTAGCTCAGGGTTTGTACTCCCTCAATGACTTGCAACAGCTCATCGAGGGCGATGGCGATCGCTGGCGGCCCCTTGTCTTTACCAATGGCTGCTTTGACCTGTTGCACTGTGGCCATGTGCGTTATCTTCAGGCCGCCAAAGCCCTTGGGCGATCGCTAATTGTCGGGGTCAATAGCGATCGGTCCGTCGCCGCCCTCAAACCGCCGGCCCCCGGACAACCGCCCCGTCCCATTATCCCGGACATCGAGCGGGCAGAAGTGCTGGCCGCCCTCAAACCCGTCGATGGGGTCTTTATTTTTCCGGAAACCACGGCGATGGCCGCGATCAATCTCCTACGGCCGGACATTTATGTCAAAGGGGGGGATTACTGTCCCGATACTCTCCCCGAGGCCCCAACCGTGCGCGCCTATGGAGGAGAGATTCACCTGATCGAGATTGAGGTTCCCCAATCCACCACTCACATCGTCCGTCGTATTCTGGGAGAATAAAGAGGACAATAAGAAGTCCCTGTGATACATAAGGTCCAGACCATGATGATCGATCCGACGCTTGCCCAGGATATGTCTTTAGACTCTGACTGTAACCTTGACTATACCCCCCTCCAAGACCTGCTCGCCCAAGAGAAGTTTGAAGAAGCCGATCGCCTCACCCGTGAATTGCTCTGTGAAGCCGCCAGCGAGGGGGCGGCGGCCCGCAAATGGCTCTACTTTACCGAAGTTTCCCTCATCCCAGTCACCGATTTACAGACCATTGACCGTCTGTGGGTGACCTATTCCGACGGGAAATTTGGCTTTTCCGTGCAACGTCAACTTTGGCTAACCGTCAAACAAGACTGGGATAAACTCTGGCCCCGTATGGGCTGGAAAAATGGCAATAGTTGGACGCGCTATCCCCAGGGCTTTACCTGGGATCTCAGTGCGCCGAAGGGGCATCTACCACTTTCAAATCAACTGCGTGGGGTGCGAGTGTTAGCTGCACTCTTTAACCATCCCGCTTTTCGTTAATGCCTCGTTTTTGAGGTCGCGCCTCGTCCAGTGTAGGGCGATCGCGACATCAGAATCGATTTTGGTGCGATGATGATGCCAACAGATTCTATGACCGATTTGGCCCCAACCTCCAACGCTCTGGCCGCACTTCGTGATGGCGGTGTCCTGGATCCCAACTCGAAGCGCGTCTTACAAACCGCCGTCGATACAGTCGCCGAGGCCCTCGATCTGCCTCTGGCTTGGGTCAGTTTGCTCGATGAGCGCGGCCAAGGGATTCATGTCCAACGCCTCAACTCCGACGATTCGACCTTGTCTTTGTCCGGGTGCGATCGCTGCGATGAGTCCTCTCAGTTTTGTCCTCAGGTCGTTGAGACACAACAACCCCTGGTGATTCGCGATGCCGCTCGAACCCCTGAATATGCCAATCAGCCCCTAGTACAACAGTCTGGAATTCGGGCCTATTTAGGTGTTCCCTTAATCGATGAGCGGGGGGACTGTTTTGGGACTTTGGCCGTCATCGATACCGCGCCGAGATCCTTTCGCCTGCATGAAATCACCCTCATGGAACTGGCCGCTGAGTCAGCCATGCTGAAGCTCGATATCGCGTCGCGGGGTCGCTCCCCGAGCGCTAAAGTCGAGCCAGCACCCCTCCCGGCAGATGATCACGCCTCCGCCTCCGCCTCAGCGGTCCAAACCCAACTCCTGGACCGATTTCTGCAAGACTTGCGAACCCCCTTAACCTCAGTTATGGGGATGACCAGCGTCCTCAACCGAGAAATTTATGGCCCCCTGCGCCGTAAACAAAAAGAATATCTCGACATCATTCACAATAGCGGCCAGTATATGTTGGCCATGGTGGAGGAGATTCTTATGCTACGGGAGTTGACGGCCTTGGACTCAAGTCTATCCGTGTCGCCTGTGGACTTAGATATGCTCTGCCAACAGGTGCTCAACATTCTCGAACCCTTGGCCAACCGCCGTGAGCAACAACTGAACGTCTCGATCGAAGAGAGCGATCGCCGTTGGACCCTAGATAAGGCTAAATTTCAGCAACTGCTCTATCACTTGGTGGCCCATCTGATTCAGCATAGTGATCTCGGGGCCAGGCTGCAACTGCGGGTTCGACGCTGTTCCCCGAGCCAGCTTGAGTTATCGTTAGCCTCTTGCCAATCCCCCGATGGGGAAACCTTACCCGAGAGTGAATTGGAACGCTTTGGACTAACCTCGACCACAGCCGCCCCGTCAGTCCGAGGAGGATCATCGCTGCGGGAGGTCAGTCTGTTTGGTAAACTGCAAGCAAAGCCGATGCAGGCCGATGACCCCGAGTTAGGGTTGTTCTTTGCCTGCCAACTGGTTCACGTCCAGCAAGGAACCTTGACGATCCGGGGATCGGCAACAGAAGGCTATCGCTATGTTGTCCGATTGGGCGATGGCTGAGCTGAGCTGAGCTGAGATTCCCATGACTAAGCCCCCCCCTGTGCGGTAAATTGGAGAGTATGTATAACGACGACCTCGGCACGATTGACAGTAAAAATAATCTTGAGAGTCCTCTGGATCGCTTGGGGGCGGCTGATGCCGATGACGCCGCTCGCCCCGATCCCGAGGCCATGTTGCCGTTGCTAGATGCGCCGGAAACGCCACAGCGGATGTTGGCGGCCCGCGCCTTCTGTGAGCTGCATGATGAACGGGCCATTCCCAAGTTGATTAGTCTACTAGAGGATGCCTGTCCGTTGGTGCGTGTCAGTGCCTCCTATGCGTTGGGACGTAATACCCATGCCGATGCCGTTGAGCCTCTGATTGCTCGCTTACAGGATTGGAATGGTTATGTTCGCAAAGGGGTGGTCTGGGCCTTAGGTAACTGTGGCGATCGCCGCGCCTTAGAGCCGCTGGTGGAAGCTTTAACAACCGATATTCCCGCCGTTCGCCTCTGGGCCGCCAGTTCCTTGGGGCAGTTGGCTAAAGTGGGCTATGAGACCATTGTCAGTGCTGTTCCGCCTTTGATTGAAGCCCTGCGAAAAGACCCGGTTTCAGCGGTTCGTAGTAATTGTGCTTGGGCGTTGGGGCAAATTTGCCGCGAATTGCCCTCCAATGTGGTGTACGCCGGGGCGATCGATTCCCTTCTCGAAGCCCTCGAAGATGACGACGATATGGGCGTTCGCGAGGATGCTCGCTCCTCCCTACTACGAGTCGGCGATCCCCGAGGCTTGCAGGTGATTGAAGACTTAGAACGAGATGGCTGGATTTAACGGCGGCTGAGTTTGAGATTGAGCAGTGAGAAGCCTAACACCGCCAGGAATAAGACTAAGCCGATGGCACAAGCATAGCCAATTTCGAGGCGATCGAAGGCTTGTTCATAGAGATAATAGACAATAGTTTTGGAGCGGTTGCGTGGTCCCCCTTGGGTCATAACATAGACCTCTTCAAAGACTTTCAGGGCCGATAGGGCAGAAATCGTCCCCACCAGCAACAGATAGGGGCGCATCAGGGGAATGGTGATATCCCAATGTTTCCGCCAGCCGTGGGAACCATCCAAGGCCGCCGCCTCGTAGAGTTCGCCGGGAATCCCCTGTAAGCCGGCCAGATAGATGACCATGTAATAGCCCAATCCCTTCCAAACCGTCACCGCCATGACACTAAACAGAGCCAGTTGGGGACTCGTCAGCCAAGGAACCCCAGGAAGTCCTAGAACTTGTAAAATCTGATTGAAGAGTCCGGTCTCCCCATAAAGATATTTCCAGGCTAATCCCGCCACCACCATCGAGACAATGACTGGGGTATAGTAGGCGGCGCGAAACCCAGCGATTCCCCGCAGTTGACGGTTAACCAAAATGGCTAACATTAGGGGAAGAGTCACCAAGAGGGGAACAACACAAAGCAGATAGAGAAGGGTTTGACGTAGAGTTTGCCAAAAGATCGCATCTTGCCAGAGTCGCCGAAAGTTTGTGAAGCCCACCCATTGGGGGAGTTGCGTTAGATCGTACTCATAGCGCGTGAAACTGAGGAGGACCGCCTGGGCTGTCGGTAAAAATACCGTTAAAATGAGGAGAACTCCAGCCGGGAGGAGGAATAAATAGGGGGTCAGACGCTGTTTGAGGGTCGGGTCGAGCATCGGCGATCGCAATTCCACAATGTCCTAGTTTATCCTCTTCTCCCTCTAAGATGAGCAAGATGAGCCAACCCAGTCGTCAACTCCAGGACCAGACTCAGAAACTCCGCCAACAGTTACAAGAGGCGGCCCATGCTTACTATGTCCTCGATGCTCCCATTATGGAAGATGAGGTGTACGATCGCCTCTACCGAGAACTGCAAGCGATCGAACAGGAGTATCCGCAACTCATCTCCCCCGATAGCCCCACCCAGCGCGTCGGGGATAAACCGTCAGCCCAATTCCAGTCAGTTCGCCACAATATCCCCCTCTATAGCCTCGATAACGCCTTTACGATCGCAGAATTTGCCAAATGGCAAGATCGCTGGCAAAACTTGCTCGATGAGGCGATCCAACCTGAGTATATCTGTGAACTGAAAATTGATGGATCTGCCCTGGCCCTGACGTACGAAGATGGCCTGCTGACGCGGGGAGTCACCCGAGGCGACGGAGAAACTGGGGAAGACATCACGCCAAATGTGAAAACCATTCGCTCAATTCCCCTAAGACTCCGGGGTGAGACGATTCCGCCCCAGGTGGAGGTGCGGGGGGAAGCCTTCCTCCCCCTAGAGACGTTTGAACGTCTCAACGCCGAACGTCAGCAGAACCAGGAACCGCTGTTGGCGAATCCTCGCAACGCAGCGGCGGGAACCCTGCGACAACTTGATCCTCAAATGGTCGCCCAACGCCAGCTTCAGTTTTTCGCGTATACCCTTTATATCCCCAGTGACGAGGGCGATCGCCCCTTCCCCACTCACCAAGACGCTTTACAACGGCTGCAAGACTTTGGCTTTCAGGTCAATCCTCACCGCCAACTGGCTCATAGTCTTGAGGAGATTCAGGCCTATTATGAGCGTTGGGAACAAGACCGGCGAGATCTGCCCTATCTCACCGATGGGGTGGTGGTGAAACTCAATGAGATTAGCCTGCAACATCGCCTCGGTTTCACGCAAAAAGCCCCTCGCTGGGCGATCGCCCTCAAGTATCCCGCCGAGGAAGTCCCGACAACGGTTGCATCCGTCAGCTTCCAAGTGGGGCGTACGGGGGCTGTCACCCCGGTGGCTAACCTGAACCCAGTCCAACTGGCGGGAACCACGGTGGCGCGGGCCAGCCTTCACAACGGCGATCGCCTACGGGAATTAGACTTACATATCGGAGACACCGTGGTGGTTCGCAAAGCTGGGGAAATTATTCCCGAGGTGGTGCGAGTCCTGCCTAAATTGCGTCCAGAAGGGGCGCAAGCGGTGCAAATGCCAAATCACTGCCCCGAGTGCCAGGAAGCCCTGTTTAAGCCCCAAGATGAGGCGGTCACGCGCTGTATCAATCGCTCCTGTCCTGCTATTTTGCGGGGGGCGCTGAAGCATTGGGGAAGTCGTGGGGCCTTGGATATTGATGGCTTAGGGGAGAAACTGATCGCTCAACTGTGCGATCGCCGTTTCCTGAACTCGGTCGCCGACCTCTATCGCTTACGTCCCGAGGATTTGAGCCATTTAGAGCGCCTTGGGTCTAAATCAGCCACAAAGCTCGTCGAGTCAATACAGCGGTCCAAACAACAACCCTGGTCACGAGTTCTCTATGGGTTAGGGATTCGTCATGTGGGGGCGGTGAATGCGCAAACCCTGGTGGAGCGCTTTCCCACCGTAGAAGCCTTAGCCGAGGCCAGTTTAGATGAGATGGCCGAGATTAAGGGAATTGGCCCCGAAATTGCTGGAGCGATTTGTGAGTGGTTTGAGGTTCGGGCCAACCGTGACCTCATCGAACACCTGCAAGAGGTTGGCGTGACTCTAGCCGCCCAGGACTCCCCGACAAGCGTCACTCACTCAGAAGCCGTCGCCGCTCAACCTCTAGCCGGCCAAACCCTCGTTCTCACGGGAACCCTGCCCAGTCTGACACGTAACGAGGCGAAAACTCTCATCGAACAGGCTGGGGGAAAAGTGACGGGTTCCGTCAGTTCCAAAACTAATTATGTGGTGGTGGGGGAAAACCCCGGTTCCAAACAAGCCAAAGCCGAAAAATTGGGAATCCCGCAACTCTCGGAAGCGCAGTTACGAGAATTGCTGGACTCTTAGCGGGGATGTCAGGGGTCAGTTATTGAGAATTTTGGGTCTAAAACCCCGTCCTTCTAGGACGGCTTTTGACAATCCTGTTTTTTTGTGCCAAGATTGTTCGTACAACCGATGCCAACGGTGCGATGCTTGTTCTTGAGTTCAAAATCAAAGGGAAGCCCCACCAATACGCGGCGATTGACGAAGCGATCCGAACCGCACAGTTCGTTCGTAACAAGGCACTGCGCTATTGGATGGATACCCCTGGGGTCAACAAATACGACCTTAACAAGTACTGTCGGGTACTCGCTCAAGAGTATGACTTTGCTCGAGAACTCAACAGCACGGCTCGTCAAGCTTCAGCCGAACGCGCTTGGTCGGCAATTGCTCGATTTTTCGAGAACTGTCGCCAGTCTGTTCCCGGCAAAAAAGGATATCCCAGGTTCAAGAGAAACAGTCGTTCCGTCGAGTACAAAACTTCCGGTTGGAAGTTACTCGACCCCAAACACATTGTCTTTACCGACAAGAAAGAGATCGGACGACTCAAGTTAATTGGAACCTGGGATTTGGCATTTTACGGGACAGAACAAATCAAACGGGTTCGGCTGGTTCGCAGAGCCGATGGCTATTACGCTCAGTTCTGCGTCAAAGTAGAGGTTCGAGAAGAACTCAAACCGTCAGGAAATACCGTGGGTTTAGATGTCGGACTCAAGGAGTTCTACACCGACTCAAACGGACAGACTGAACCAAACCCGAGGTTTGACCGAAATGCTGAGAAAAAGCTCAAACGCGCTCACCGAAGGGTGAGTAAAAAACAGAAAGGCTCTGCCAACCGAAAAAAAGCCGTTAATCGACTCGGACGAGTACACCTCAAAATAAGTCGGCAACGTGAGGAACACGCCAAGAAACTGGCGCGTTGCGTTATCCGATCTAACGATCTGGTCGCC
>SIHH01000045.1:0-2099 GCA_004299065.1 Phormidium sp. SL48-SHIP
GGGGTTAGGGGTGGGTTCTCCCCTCCAGGGAGGGGTTAGGGGTGGGTTCTCCCCTATTACCTACCCATTAACAATCAATAGCCAGGCCCAACCCCAGCCGAAGAGAATCGCCAGAATCGCACCGATCGCCGTATTGATGAAATTCACCACTTCATTCGTCATCCAATCTAATTGCTCCTGGAGGGTGGCCCCAATTAGACTTTCAATGTTCGTCGCAATGAAGGCGGCGAGGATGCACCAGAGCATCCCGATGCTGTCAATCATCTCTAATCCGTAGCCTAGCAGGGCGATCGCCACCGCTCCCACCAGTCCCGCGAGGGTTCCCTCCAAACTCACAGCCCCCTCGGTTCCCGCCGGTACAGGCTGCAAGCTGGTAATCAAAAACGTCCGTTTCCCGTAGGCTTTCCCCACCTCGCTAGCGGTGGTATCCGCGAGTTTCGTGGCGAAGCTGGCGACATAACCGAGTTGTAGCAAGATAATCAGCAAAGGAGGAACGGCGGGCAGAGGATGAGTGGGAACCCCTTGTAGTTGGGCATATCCCGCTAGGGCGATCGCACACAAAGTCCCCGTTAACGCCGATCCCCAAACATTCTCCGGCCCCCTGGCTCCATCTCGTTTCTCGGCAATTCCCGCCGCTTCCTTTTGCGCTTTACCAATCCGCGTCACCGTTGAACCAAATAAGAAATAAAACATAACAATGGTATAGCCTTGCCACCCGAGACAGCCCCAAACTAAAACCCCCAAAATCCAAGCATGAACATAACCAGCGGGGGTCAGCAGTTTTTTAGGGAGCAGGGCGGCAAACAGCCACAAAATGCTATTTAAGATAATGGCAAACAGCCAAGGATGCAGGCGAATCCACTCAAAGCTGCTTAATTCAAACATAATGATCAACCCGAAAAAAACAAAACATAATCATCAACCAAATACCCTAATTTTGGGTAAATCAATTGACTATTTCTAAAAAATAACGTAAATCAAAACCCTTGTCGTAGGGGCGATTTTTTCGCCCCTACCCTCTGGTATTCTGGGCAACTAAAAACCCAATTAACCTACCTTGAACCGAGGTCGTTAGGGACTCGCTAAGGCTTCGGGTTCAATGTCTCGCAGGTTGAACAAGAAAGGAACCGCAGGCGAGTCATCGCCAAGCACTAATACTTTCGGCATTTGTGCGCCTCCCTCGCGCCAAGCTTGGATGGCTTCTTTTTGGAGAACCAAACGTCCACCCTGGGATTTAAGGGTTTCAGCGAGGAGTTTTTGGGCTTCAGCTTTACCGCGAGCGCGGTTAATTTCTGCTTGGGCTTCCTGTTCAGCTTCCTGAGCGACATAAACCGCTCGGCGAGCGCGCTGTTCAGCGATTTGTTTCTCCTCAACCGCTTTGGCGAACTCCCGTGAGAAGTTCAAGTCGACGACACTGGTATCAAGGACAATCACCCCATATTTTTCCAAACGGCTTTGTAGGGCGATGTCAAAATCATATTTTAACTCCGTCCGTTTCGTGATACTTTCCTCAGCCGTACGCCGGGCGGCGGCGACTTTGAACGATTCTTGGGTTTGCGGGGCAATCACTTTGCTGACGATGTTCTGTAACGTCCCCTGGGTGCGGCGAATTTCCACCACCCGAGTTGGATCGAGACGGAAGTTAATCGCAAAGCGTCCCGTCAAATCCTGAAGGTCCTTAGTCGAACTTTGGGCGGGAACCTCAAACTTCTGAACCGTGACATCATAGATATCCACCACAGAGACGAGGGGGGGTTTAAAGTGAATCCCCTCGAGTAAAGCCCCATCTCTGGCTTTCCCGAGGATACTGATCACTCCCGCTTGGCCGGGAGAGATGACGACGAAGGAACTAAAGCCAATAATGGCGATCGCCGCCAGAATGGCCCCAATAATAATCGATTGTAAGTTCTGGGGACTTGGCTGTGCGTTCTTCAAGGGTACGCTCCTAAATGACGTTGATCAATTCATATCCCCTCTAGCCTATCGCAGCTTGAGGGGAGAACTCGACCGCATCGAACCCGAAGCGGGAGTCGATGGACCCCCATTGTCTCTGTGGGTTGTCTCTGTGGGTTGCGATCGCCGGTCGGTCTACCTACTGG
>SIHH01000045.1:2199-6149 GCA_004299065.1 Phormidium sp. SL48-SHIP
TTGTCTCTGTGGGTTGTCTCTGTGGGTTGCGATCGCCGGTCGGTCTACCTACTGGTATTCACCGATACCGTATCAGCAGAGGTGGTAACCGTGGACTTATTGCGATCGAGTTTAAACATCAACACCGACAGAGGCGGCAGACATAAATCCAGGGACTGAGGATAATTATGGAACGACCATTGATCCGTCCATTTGCCACCCAGGTTGCCCATATTGCTGCCGCCAAAGTCCGCCGCATCGCTGTTAAAGATTTCCGTATAGAAACCGCCCTCAGGAACCCCAACCCGATAGTGACTATGGGGTTGAGGGGTAAAGTTACAGACCACGACAATCACATCATCAGAGAACTTGTCGCGCCGCAGGAAGGACACCACACTATGGCTGCTATCATTGCAATCAATCCAGTCAAAGCCCGGTTCCTCGAAATCCTGGCTATGGAGTGCCGGTTCCTTGCGATAAATCTGGTTCAACGCACTGACAAAGCCTTTGAGATTCTGATGAGGGGGATATTCCAACAAATCCCAATCGAGGTCATCCCAGACATTCCACTCACTCCATTGGCCAAACTCCATGCTCATAAACAGAGTTTTCTTGCCCGGATGGGCGAACATATAGGCGTACAAACAGCGCAAATTGGCAAACTTCTGCCATTCATCGCCAGGGACTTTGCCCAGCATATTACTCTTGCCATGAACAATCTCATCGTGAGACAGGGCCAGGACGTAGTTTTCGCTGTAGTGATACCAAATGCTGAAGGTAATGTTGTTTTGATGGAACTGGCGGAACCAGGGGTCCATAGCGAAGTAGTCCAGCATATCGTGCATCCAACCCATATTCCATTTCAGGTTGAAGCCGAGACCCCCTACATAGGTGGGCCAAGACACCATCGGCCAAGCGGTGGATTCTTCGGCGATCGAGAGAATCCCCGGATAGTAGCTAAACAACACATGATTCACTTGGCGGATAAAGTCCGCCGCCTCGATGTTTTCGCAACCGCCGTATTGGTTGGCCACCCACTCTCCATCTTCGCGATCGTAGTTGAGATACAGCATTGAGGCCACCGCATCAACGCGAATGCCATCAATGTGGAATTTATCAAACCAGAAAATGGCGTTGGCCACCAGGAAGTTCCGCACTTCGTTACGGCCATAGTTAAACACCAGGGTTCCCCAACCTTTATGTTCACCTTTGCGGGGGTCTGCATGTTCGTAGAGGTGGGTTCCGTCGAAGAAGGCTAAACCATGACCATCTTTGGGGAAATGGCCCGGAACCCAATCGACAACCACGCCAATACCGTTTTGGTGACATTGGTCGATGAAATACATCAAATCTTCGGGGCTACCGTAGCGGGAGGTGGCGGCGTAGTAGCCGGTGACTTGATATCCCCAAGACCCGTCAAAGGGATGTTCAGCGACGGGGAGAAGTTCGATATGGGTGAAGTTGAGGTCTTTAACGTAGGGAACCAGGCGATCGGCCAGTTCTCGGTAGGTGAGGAAGCGTGCGCCGGGTTTGAGGTCTGCCACCGCAACAGGGGGCAGAGGATTGCCCAGATAGTCGGTTCCTGGCTCATCGTAGGAGGCGTTCAGCCATGACCCGAGGTGAACCTCGTAAATGGAAACGGGGGAGGTCATAGGGTCGGTATTACGCCGGCTTTCCATCCATTCCGTATCTGACCATTGGTAGCCGTCGAGATCGGTGACGATGGAGGCGGTTTTGGGGCGGATTTCTTGTTGGAAGCCGTAGGGGTCGGATTTTTCGTAGATATGTCCGTCGTAGTTTTTGATTTCGTATTTGTAGGGATCGCCCACCTGAACATCGGGGATGAACAGTTCCCAAACCCCGTTACCCCGTTTGGCCATTTGATGTTTGCGGCCATCCCAACTGTTGAAGTTACCCAGGACTGAGACGTTGCGAGCGTTGGGCGCCCAAACGGCGAAGTATACCCCCTCAACGCCATTACTGGTGAGGGGATGAGCGCCGAGTTTTTCGTAGATGCGGTGGTGGTTCCCTTCGCTAAATAGGTGAATGTCGAAGTCGGTCAGTTTCGGGGACCGGAAGGCGTAGGGATCGTAGATGACGCGCTCGTGATCGCCTTGTTTGAGACGGAGTTGGTAGTTGATGGGGAAGGGATCGGCGTTGTCTTGTTTGTCAACGGGGCGATCGAGTTCGCATTCAAAGAAGTAAGGATGATGAACCGACTCCATGGGGTAGGATTTCCGCTCTTCGGAGAGTTCTACCCAGGCGGCTTCGACGTCAGGGAGATAGGCCCGGACCACCCAAATGGATTTACCGTCTCGTTCGATGGTGTGAGCGCCGAGGACGGAGAAGGGGTCTTGGTGGCTGTTGTGGACGATGTAGTCAATCTGTTCGGTGGAAATGGTTTTCGACATGAGTTTTAAGAGAATGGATGGGTGTTTAGGCGGTTTTCTGTTTTGTTATAGAGGTTCCGGGGCGATCGCACCCAGGTCGATGACTCAGCCTTAGTTTGACATTTTTGTTGTCTGCTGGCCTCAGAAGCCGATCTCGAGCCGGTTCTCGGCGAGGGGTTTCCTGAAGATTTTGGCGGAAACGGGATGATTCAGCGATAAATCTTTACCGTCGAAGATACAGCAAAAACCCCTCTCTGTCTGAGAGAGGGGGCAAAAGTCAGCAAATCTCAACTTCAGCGGGGGCGCTTAAAGGGGGGTTAAGGTTCGGAACATCCGTAACAGTTGCAGCAAAAAAATGTTGTAGCGAATGTCTGAACCGAGTTGGGGGGGATGGGTTGGCTCTTGCAGTTCGGCTTGTAGAGTGGCGTATTCGGCGGGGGTGAGGGGTTCGCCATCGAGGGGCGATCGCGCCTCAAGTAAAATCTCGTTGCGTAACACTTCTTCGGGGATATCCTCGGCTGGGGGAAGGGCCATCGCTCCCTCGCAGAAACTCATCAGCATCAACGGGATGGCCAACACCAAGCCGGTTAAGCGGTTGCGTTCCATCATGCGCTTAATCCTGGGGGGAGGGGTTCGTGACAGTGTTGATGTATCTCCTCAATCCGCTCAAACAGCCAAGGATAGTTCTGTCGATAGTGAGGAATCAAGGCGAGGGGACTCAGGAGGCCCGCCGCTGCGATATCGGCCACACTGAGGCGATCGCCCACCAGATAGGGGTGATCCCTCCAGAGTTGCTCTAATTCGGTTAGGGCCAAGTTTAGGCGATCGCGGGCCAGTTTGACCCCAGCCGGACTAATCTCATACTGAACCCGCACCACCTGGACTAAGGTTTGCGCAAACCAAGAGGGATTGACCGATTTCCCCTCTTTAGCTCGGAAATCGTAGTAGATAAACCGTGTCGCCGTACCAATACTCTCATCGAGCCAATCTTCCAAGAGCCAGGCGCGGCGATCGCGATCGCGATCGCCCCAAGTCAACGGCTTCTCAGGATAGTTGTGGTCTAAAAACTTCAAAATGTCCGTCGAGTCTCCCACCGCCGCCGGCCCGTCGGACTGCTCCGGTAACAAGACAGGAACCGTCGTTAACCCCACCAGGGGCTTAAGTTTGAAGCGATGCACCCCAGGCGTCAAATTTTCCACCTCATAGGAGAGCTGTTTATACCCCAGTGCCAAACGAGCTTTGCGGCAATAGTGAGAGGTGCTGAACTGAAGAAGACGCATCGGCAAGGATCGAGAGCATTGAAAGAAGCGACAAGGAGCCGCCCTGGGGATAGACCCCAAAGACGCGCTCCCGTAAACAGCCTAACAGGGTAGCCGCCCGATTAACCCCAGCAATTTTTGCATCGGTCTTGTGCAGCAATTGCCAGAAATCGGACTACTCATCGTCGGGAGTCTCAGGTTCCATAGGGCTTTCCATGGGTTCTTGTCCTTCAGGCATTCCTTCAGGCATTCCCTCAGGTTCTCCTCCAGGCATTCCCTCAGGTTCTCCTCCAGGCATTCCCTCAGGTTCTCCTCCAGGCAT
>SIHH01000045.1:6249-20320 GCA_004299065.1 Phormidium sp. SL48-SHIP
CAGGCATTCCCTCAGGTTCTCCTCCAGGCATTCCCTCAGGTTCTCCTCCAGGCATTCCCTCAGGTTCCTCTCCAGGCATTCCCCCAGGTTGCCCTTCCATGGGAGCTTCTTGTTCCATAGGATCCCCCTCAGGTGCCGTATCGGTCGGAGCCGTATCCTCAGCGCAAGCTCCCAGGAAGAGAGAGAGTCCCAGGATCGCCGTTAAACTTAGGAGTTTCGTTCGCATGAATTTGTACCTCTTATGTCAAATGTCAATAATCTCAACAGCACCAACCCAGGGTTGAGACCGAGTGGAGCAGTGATATTGTAATTTAACTCAAACTTAACCTAAAGGATCGCTAATCTTCTAAAAAATGTGCCGATCGGTAGACCTGACAGACGTCTTATAACACAAACTGACGGTGTTAGGATGATGTGGACGAAGACTTAGACCTGGCGACGGTTCGATCCTAGCTAGATTGCCCTAAGATGTCTAGGGCAGTTTGGGGCAGCAACCTCTGTAGCTCTCTCGTATTGCTCTCGTATTACTCTCGTATTGGTGGTGTTTATGACTTACGCGCGTCATTCTGCGTCTGTGAGACCCGTTCGTTCAACGACCGACACGAACCGAGTCGTGTCACTCGAACGTCGTCGAGCCTTACGTCGTCAGTCTGCTCCATTACCGCATTCCCAACGCCACCGTGATCCCGCCCACCGTGATCCCGCCACTATCATTCCCCTGCGCGATCGCCAGCAGCCCCCTCAACGCTCCCCCTCTGCCAACCCTCTCGGGTCTCAACTGCCGTGGCTGCGCCGTAGCCTCACGGCCCTTAGCGTCCTCCTCACCAGTGGCACCCTGGCCGTCTATGGCGGAACCGTCTATTCCCAACAACAATGGCATGAAGCCACCCGTGAACTCGAACAACTGCGTCGCCAAGAACGACAACTGGTGATTACCACCGAAGCCTTGCGGCAAAACGTGATCGCCCTCGAAGACGCTAATCCTGAGACGAGTCTGGCCTCAGTCTCCGAACAACTCCTGTACGTCGAGCCAGCTCCCCCCCGCGATCGCCGCCAACCCTCCCACAACGCCCGCAATCCCCCCCGAGAAGGAACTCCGACAGAATTTCCCCTCGGATACTAAAATCAAAACCGACCCATTGGCGACTCAAAGGCTTAAACATTGATGCGTCAACCGCGAGGTAGACCTGTTTCCCCCCAAAAACGACCCATGAGGCACTCTCCCCCCTCCCGAGGCTCAAGGATGCGATCGCCTCGTTCCCGTTTCCCCCAATCTCGCTCCCGTTCCCAATCCTGGCGCCTGCAAATCGCGAGATATCTGACCCTTCTCGAACAGGTGTCCAGTCGAGCCAGTGAAGAATTGCAAGCGGTCGTAGCCATCCCCTCCCGGCTACGTCTGTTGGTGGTCTGGGCGGTGTTAGTTGCCGCCGGCTTAGGACTGACCCTAAATCTCTTCGCCCTACAAATTCTCGACGGACAACGGTTTCAAGAGCAAGCAGCCGCTCAGCAGCAACCTCCACCCCGTAGCCTAATCCCGCGCCGGACGATCATCGATGCGACAGGGATTCCCCTGGCCATCGATCAGCCAACCTTTCGCCTCTACGCTCACCCGCAACTGTTTACCCAGCCCCCCGCCGAGATTGCAGCAGAATTGGGGGTCCTCTTAAACCGCTCTCCGGCCAAACTTCAGCAACAGTTCAACACCTCAGCCACCGGGATTCCCCTCGCCAACTGGCTCCCCGAACCGATTGCTAATCGCATTCATCGCCTGAGATTTGATGGCCTAGAACTCATCCCCTATTCCCGACGCTTCTATCCCCAGGACGAGATGGCGGCCGCCGTCGTCGGCTATGTGGATTTTGATGGCCAGGGACAGGCGGGACTCGAACTTGCTCAAGCCGATCTCTTGCAACCCGAGGTGGTTTGGGTTGGAGAAGACCGCGCCGAGACTGGAATTATCGATCGCGCGGCCCCGGCCTTTGCCCGTTTTCAGAACCAGCGTCTGCAACTGACCCTCGATCACCGCTTACAAAAGACCGCCGAAGCCGTGTTAGCCCAGGCCATGGAAGAGTCTCAAGCCAAACAAGGAACGGTCATTGTCATGGATGCTTGGGATGGCTCATTACTCTCTTTAGTGTCTCTGCCGTCCTATAATCCCAATGAGTATTACGATGCTTCGGTCGATCGCTTCCGTAACTGGCCCCTGAGCGACCTATATGAGCCTGGCTCAACCTTCAAACCGATTAACGTCGCGATCGCCCTCGAATCCGGTGCGATCGATCCCAACGACACCTTTCATGATCCCGGACAAATCATTGTCGATGGCTGGCCCATCTCCAACTACGACTATGCCTATGCTGGGGGACGAGGAGAACTGACCCTAACCGACATTTTGCGAGATTCGAGCAATGTGGGCATGGTTCGCATCATTGAGCGTATGGCGGCCCGGGATTATTATGATTGGTTGCAACGGGTGGAGTTGGGTGAGCCGACTCATATTGATTTACCCTTTGAAACCCCAGGCTATCTGAAAACCCGTCAGGAGTTCCTCGGTTCCCCTGTTGAGGCTGCAACCACCTCCTTTGGTCAGGGTTTTGCCATTACTCCAATTCAGTTAGTTCGCCTCTATGGCAGTTTAGCCAATGGCGGCTATTTGGTGACGCCCCATGTAGTACGGGGACTGACGGACACCGCCGGCCAGATACAGCAAGAACCCAAGCGTCCGCAACGGGTTCGCATTTTTTCCGAGGACACGGTTCAAGCGGTGGTGACCATGATGGAGGATGCGGTGGAGACGGGAACCGGTCAACGGGCTAAAATTCCGGGGTATCGCATTGGGGGAAAAACGGGTACGGCCCAGAAAAGTTTAGAAGATGGGAGTGGCTATTCGAGTTCGGCGGTGGTGGCCAGTTTTGTCGCTATTTTCCCCTTAGAGAATCCTCGTTATTTAGTATTTGTGGCGGTCGATGAACCCGTTGGTGGTTCTGGGGGACAGGTGGCCGCTCCTGTGAGTAAGTTGGTCATCGAACGGATGATTGGTTTATATCAGATTCCTCCCGGTTAAGACGAACCTTAAGAAAAATTAGAGTCAATGGCGATGTTACATCGGGTGCGTGTTGCGAAAGATAAAGCGGATTTGGTGCGATCGCTGCTGCGTCAGGGAGAGATGACCACGGCTCCCTTCCCCACCTATGCTGATATTTTGGCCTTTGCGGCGGCCCTGGGGGCGAAGCGTCAGCGGCGATCGCCCATTGGAACGGCTGTCAGCCGGGAACCGACCCCAGTCGCCCTCGATATTTTTATTTCCCGAGGCTATGATCGCTTGATTCAATTGTTGGCGATCGTCTCGACGGAAGATGCGAGGATTCTCTCCCCTAGCAATACTGAGGCGGAGGCCCAACGGGTAGCCATTTTCGAGGAATATGCCAATGGCGGGTTAGAAATCTTGCAAGGGGAATTACGAGGGGCGATCGACTATACGGAACACCTCTTGTTACTACTGACCTTTGAAGCCAACCCCGATAAACCTGATCCCGATGGCTTTGATTTACGGCGGTTTTTATAGGTGTCTTAGAGCGGATCGGGGAAATGGAGAATCAGCATCGAGGCGTTGGGTTGGCTGCGGGCGATCGTTTCGGCCGTGCGGCCCAACGCCGAGCCGCCAGCGCGATTTTTACCGGCAATCAACACCAACAAATCATTGGGTTCTAACACCGTAATCACCTGAATCACTAATCCGCCTCGGTTGACCTCAACATCCACCTCTGGCTGCAAGTCAGATAAATCGATGCGGGGAGACTCAGCCCGGCTGGGAATGACCTGCAAGACTCCCAAATCACTTTTTAACTCATCGGCAACGGATCGCGCCAACGTCAGCGTCGGTTTGAAGAGACTCGAAACCGCCTGAGCATCGGTAACGGCCAATCTCACCCGCTGTATGTTTTCCAGGGGTTTAGGAAAGCGCGAGACGAGCACCGGAACCGAGGATTGACGCACGACGTTGTCAATAACACCACCAAAGAAATTTTCCCGATAGGTAGAATAGCCTTTCCAGCCACAGATGACGAGACTCGCATTGCGCTCTTGCGCGACCCGCAGAATTCCCCAGTCAATCGAATCATCAACCCGGCCAATGGGTTCAACTGCCACTACGGCCCCATGAGCAATCATTTCAGCGGTACTCAACAGCCGTTTTTGCCCGGCTTGGGCAGCGGCTGAAACTGGCCCGCCGCGATCGGATAAGACATGCAGCGGTAATAGGGTTCCCTGTCCTCGCTTTGCCAAAATAATCGCCAGTTGTAACAGGCGATCTTCTGTATTGGGGTTCGCGACCGGCACTAAAATTCTGGCGCCCCAATGATTGTGTCCCGCAGCCGAGTCTTGGGTGTCCGAGGAGTCTAGCTGAGGACTGTCTAACTGCGCTCCCCAGCGGGCGGTAATCCAGGGCGAGGCGATCGAGGTGACGAGAATCATCAGGATGACGCCATTGATGGTCACGTCGTCAACTAGGCCAATATCGAGTGCAACCGTTGCCGCCGCTAGAGTCGATGCCGCTTGGGCAATGGATAGGCCAAAACCCACCATCCGACCGGGACCTGACCATTTCAGAAACCAACCACTCCCCCAAGCCGCCGCCAATTTACTCACCACTTCCGCCCCAACCATGACCCCGGCCACCAGCAAGGCCTCGGGTTCTTGGATAAAAATCATCGGATCAACTAACATCCCCACGGAAATCAGGAAAAATGGCACAAATAGGGTGTTGCCGATGAACTGAATCCGGTTCATCAGTGGACTCAACTGTGGCACAAGGGGGGTAATCGCGACGCCAGCCAAAAATGCACCGACAATGGGTTCAATCTGAATTAGGTTGGCTAAATAGGAGACCACAAACAGGGCAGCCAGCACAAAGGTAAACTCGGCGCGATCGTCATGGCCGAATTGAACAAAGAACCAGCGACCCAATTTGGGAATGCCCCAGAGCGTCGCAAAGGTGTAAATAATTAATGAGGGAATCAGGAATAGCCAAAATTCTAGGGTCAGTTCCCCTTCCTCAGCTTTGACAACGACAGCTAAAACTAATAGAGCTAAAACATTGGTGATTAAGGTCGCGCCTAGGGTTGAGGTGACGACCCGAGATTTCATAATCCCTAGCCGGCTTAAAACGGGTAGGGCAACCAAGGTGTGAGAGGCGAAGGTTGAGGCCACAAGAATCGCTGCCAGGAGCGAGTAGTCTAACATCAGGATGGCGGCTGTCCCGATGATCATGGGTAATAGGAAGGTGGCTAAGCCAAAGGTGATGGCCCCTCTGGCGTTTTGCCGCAAGTCTTCTAAGCTGGTTTCGAGTCCTCCCAAAAACATGAGGAAGAGGAGGCCAACGGTTCCTAAAAGGTCGATTGTGCTATCAAGTTCGAGGACTCCTAATCCATGGGGACCCACCACAACCCCGGCTAAAATCAGGCCAATAATACCTGGCATTTTAAACCGCTCAAACAGAAGCGGTGCTACCAACATAATGGCCAGAATAATCAGGAAAATCGCAACAGGATCTTCGATGGGGCTTAACACTTGGGCAAGGAAGGGTAGCCCGGTTGCCCCCCACTCAGCCATAGGCTCAAAGCTGGGCAGGTGATGGATTAGAGTCATCGTCGTCATCCTGAAGTTCTTTTGTCCCTTACGTTAAGAGAGGCGAACCCTAGGGCCGCCTCTCTATGTCGCTACTCTGTTAGCTGACTGAGTCTTGTGACAGTTGATATTTGACAGTTGATAGTCAGGAAACTTGCTTAGCGTCGATGTTTTCGCTTCAAGTTATGTCCTACTTTGTCTGTCTATACCGGCAAGACTCGTCCAAGTTCCTAAATCTGTGAGTCTGACTACGCGACCCACTTCTCGGACACGAGTTCAGCCAAATCGACAACCCGTTGGCTATAGCCCCATTCGTTGTCGTACCAAGCGACGACTTTGATGAGATCTCCATCCATCACCAAGGTCAGACTGGAGTCCACCACGGACGAATCATTGGTTCCTTTATAGTCCGAAGAGACTAACGGCTCATCACTGTAGCCGAGAATCCCTTTCATGGACCCATTGGCGGCACCATGTAGCACTTCGTTCAGCTGTTCGGTGAAGGTTTTACGCTCAACCTGAGCCACTAAGTCAACAACCGAGACGTTCGGGGTGGGAACCCGCAGGGCGATTCCGTTGAGTTTTCCTTTCATTTCGGGAATCACCAACGCCACCGCTTTGGCTGCACCGGTGGAGGTGGGAACGATGTTCATGGCCGCCGCCCGGGCGCGACGCACATCCCGGTGGCTCGCATCGAGTAACCGTTGGTCCCCGGTGTAGCTGTGGGTGGTGGTCATGGTGCCTTTGATGATGCCAAAGTTTTCATGGAGCACTTTGACAACCGGAGCCAGACAGTTGGTGGTACAACTGGCGTTGCTGACCACATTGTAGTCTTCGTGTTGATAGGTTTCGTGGTTGACTCCCATCACAAAGGTGCCAATCTTGCCACCTTTGCCTGGAGCGGTAATCAGAACCTTTTTCGCGCCAGCTTGTAAGTGCTTGGATGCCGTTTCTTCAGTGACAAATACACCAGTAGACTCGACCACTAAATCAATGTCCCACTCTTTCCAGGGGAGATTGAGGGGATTGCGATCGCTGACGCATTTAATCGTCTTGCCATTGACAAGAATCGAGTTACTATCGGAACTGACCTCTGCATCTAACTTACCCAGCATGGTGTCATACTTGAGCAAGTGTGCATTGGTTTTCGGGTCGGAGGTGTCGTTGACCCCCACAATTTCTAACCCGCTATTTTCACGGGTTAACCAACAACGCAAAAAGTTGCGTCCAATACGTCCAAAACCATTAATTGCTACTCTAATCACCTTGTTTCCTCCTAACAGCGATCGCCCACCAAATCGATAAACGGGCTTGACGTTACAATCGAGCTATAATGCTCGCTGACAGATCATCAATCTTGACAGACTGAGAGTCCTGCGTCGTTGAGAACGAGTGCAAACGGGAGCCTAAACAGGCCGCTGTGTGACCAGACGGGTGATATCTCTCGTTTGATCGCCTCCACAGGCAGTTTTTAATCCAGTTGATTTCCCGAATGACACTGCATCTGAGTGCCTGGGGTCAACAAGTCGTTATGAAATTTTCGTGACGCAGTTCGGTGACTCTGACCTACATCTACCGGCCCAATACAGCATGACTATCGGGCTTGTCTGCTATCCTATCTGCTCTCCTTACCATTCTCCAACCACTTGGCTCTTAGGGCATGGTGGTAGTCCTCTGGCAAGTCTAGGTAGCGCCTCTCATCATATCGCAAAGCCTGTCCGTTTCCCGATCATTTTTACGCTTGACAATCGACCGGAGCCAACCTGAGCGGGCCAAGACGGCGATTACGGCTCTGCCGGTCTAAGACCATGGCCGTGACGGAGCGAAGCGAATGGGACAAGACTGGCAAATTGCTCGGATTCAGCGGTACGGGTCATGAAAGCTAGTTTGGACAACCCGAAAGCCTAGGGTTAAGCTTGGGGTTCAGCTTCATCGGCTCGACGGGGCCTGACCCATTCCCCTAACCCATCCCTGGGATGAGGAGCCGTTTGGGTTCTGAGTCAGGACGGGATATCATAGCCGTCAACCCCAGAGATCGTCTTTGATTAAGGATCATCCCCTGCAAAGTACCGAAGCTGGACTCTCAATTTCCTCGGACATCTCTTGCCCATTTGGGTCAGATCAAGGGTGTTCAATTTGTTCAAAGTCGTATCGCAAAATAACAATACCTGATATGATGTCGCGTGTTATCGGTACGGTGTGGTGTGTTAGGAGCGAAAATGCCGGATTCTGTTGATTTCAGCGGCAAGCCATTTCATTTCATCGGCATCGGTGGAATTGGCATGTCTGCTCTCGCCTATGTTTTAGCGAAGCGCCAGCTTCCCGTCTACGGTTCGGATCTCAAGTCCAATCACATTACTCAACGATTACAAGAACTGGGTGTTCATATTTTTTGGGAACAGAACGCCAAAAATTTGGAGGTCTTTAGCACTCAGGTCGCCGGAGAGTCTCCCCGGGTTCCTCCTGTGGATGCACATCGCTCTCAACCCGCTGTGATCGCCGATAACCGTCTGCCTCAGGTGATTTGCTCAACGGCGATTAACCCCAACAATGCCGAATATCAAGCGGCGGTTGCCCTCGGCTGTCCAATTTTCCACCGCTCCGATGTCCTCGCGGCTTTGATCCAAACCCACCACAGTATCGCGGTCGCCGGAACCCACGGCAAAACCACCACCAGTAGTTTAATCGGCTATCTACTCCTCGAAGCCGGCCTGGATCCAACCATTGTCGTCGGCGGTGAAGTCGAAGCCTGGTCAGGAAATGCTCGCCTCGGAAGCAGCCCCTATTTGGTAGCCGAAGCCGATGAATCCGATGGTTCTTTGGTGAAGTTTGAATCCAAAGTGGGCGTGATCACGAACATTGAACTGGATCATCCCGATCGCTACCAAAGCCTAGAGGAAGTAACGGGAATTTTTCGCACCTTCGCCCAACGCTGTCAAACGACCATTGGCTGTATCGATTGTGAGGTCGTCCGCGATCGCCTCAAACCCGACATCACCTATAGCCTAGACCGAACCCTAGGGGCTGACTATAGCGCCGACGGGCTAGACCTATCCGCCGACGGAACCCGAGCCCAGATTTGGGAGCGAGGAACCCACCTCGGTCAATTGCACCTAGGACTGTTAGGGAAACATAACCTCAGTAACGCCTTAGCGGCCATTGCCGTGGCGCGATCGCTCGGACTCGAGTTTGAGGCGATCGCCCAAGCCCTAGCCAGCTTCCAAGGCGCTAGACGTCGCTTCGAGCTGCTCGGCATGGCCAACCAAATTCGCTTCATCGACGATTACGCCCACCATCCGAGTGAAATTGCAGCAACCCTCTCAGCGGCCCGTCTGCAAGTGGATGGCTCGGGTCACCCCAATCGACGTCTCGTCGCTATTTTCCAGCCCCACCGCTACAGTCGCACCCAAACCTTCATCCGCGAGTTTGCGGCGGTCTTTGGTGAAGCCGATCGCGTCATCATCGCCCCGGTTTACAGTGCCGGAGAAGCCCCGATTGCCGGTGTCAGTAGCGATCATCTGGCCTCGGCGATCGCCGAACACCACAATCAAGTTGACGCTCAGCCCACCCTAGCGGATTTAAAAAACTTTCTCCGTGATTTTCTCCAACCTGGCGACTTAGCGTTATTTTTGGGTGCAGGGGATCTCAACGGGATCGTTCCCGATTTACTAGACTGGCATCGCCAAGTCGAACGTGAGCAGGATCCCGTGCAATCTTCCCGTTCCTAGCTATCTCTGAGCGATGATGATGTTTTCTCCTTCAAGCCCCCCACTATCAATGGACTCGCCCGATCGCAGCCCGATTCATATTTTGGGTGCGAAATGTCCGGTATACCGTCAGATCCCCCTGGCCAAAATGACCACATTACGGGTGGGAGGGCCGGCTGAGTGGTACATAGCACCGCGTCATTTAGATGACCTCTATGGAGCTTTGAATTGGGCCAGATCCGAAGGCTTCCCCGTCACCGTCCTTGGAGGCGGCTCGAACCTACTGATTGGCGATCGCGGCATTTCCGGATTAGTCGTCAGTACCCGCTATCTACGAGAGTTACATCTCGATGATGTCTCAGGAGAATTAACGGTCTCAGCGGGCTTTCCCTTGCCCAAATTAGCCTGGCAACTCGCCAACCACGGCGTGAGTGGTTTCGAGTGGGCCGTGGGGATTCCTGGAACGGTCGGCGGGGCGGTGGTCATGAATGCTGGCGCTCACCGTAGTTGTTTGGCAGACAATTTACGAGAGATTGAGGTCTTAGAACCCGACGGTCAGATCGTCACCCTGCCTCGCGGCGTCTTAGCCTACAATTATCGCACCTCTTGCCTGCAAGGCTCGTCGCGCCTGGTCTTACAGGCAACGTTACAATTGCAGCCTGGAGAGGACTCAGGATTAGTGCGACAGCGGACCGATAAACATCTCAAACAACGACATGGAACCCAACCCTATCACCGCCCCAGTTGTGGCAGTGTCTTCCGTAATCCTAAGCCCCAAGCCGCCGGCTGGCTAATTGAACAAGCGGGGTTGAAGGGGTATCGTGTCGGAGGAGTCCATGTGGCCCATGAACATGCTAATTTCATCCTCAATGGCGGCCACGGAACCACTCAAGATGCGATCGCCGTCATCCGTCATGTCCGAGAAACCGTGCGACAGGTTTGGGATGTGCAACTGCAACTCGAAGTCAAACTCCTCGGCGAGTTTGACCAGGATATCAGCGATTTTTTGTAACCGAGGCGCTGCGATGGCACAATGAGTCGTACTTGTAATTAATTTGACGCGAGAGTTTTAAGCACGATGGCTAAACAACAAGGACAAGGATTTGGATTTGGGCTAGGCAAGATGAAAGAACTTGCCGCCGCCTTCCAAAAAGCCCAAGAGGTTCAAGAAGGGGCAAAACGTCTTCAAGAAGAACTCGATCTCCTAGAAATCGCCGGCCAGTCTAGCGATGGTAACGTTACGGTTGTCCTCAGTGGGAACCAAGAACCTCGCCGGGCCGAAGTCTCAGAAGAGGCCCTCGGCAAAGGAGCCGCGGCCGTATCGGCCCTCGTCACCGAAGCGATGCAGGATGCTTACAGTAAATCCACCGCTACCATGCGCGAGAAGATGGAAGAACTCACCGGCGGACTCAATCTCCCCGGAATGTAGGATCTAGGATTTCCTGGGTCTTCTCACCCCATCAAGGTTGCCCTGGGAGGCTTGATGGGGTCCATCTTCTGGGAGACTCCCAAGCATCCGTTCAGCCTTAGATGGCACAATTGCAACCGATCTGCAACCGATCGCAAATTACGATGGCATATCATTTACTCTTTGTCTGTTTGGGCAACATTTGCCGATCGCCCTCGGCGGAAAATATCATGCGCCACCTCGTGGCCGAGGCCGGGCTTGAGGATAAAATCGTCTGCGACTCAGCCGGAACCTCTAGCTATCACATTGGCAGTCCTCCCGATGCCCGAATGCGCTCAGCCGCCAAGAAGCGAGGCATTCAGTTAGTGGGACAGGCCCGCCAGTTTATTCCCGCCGATTTTGAGCAGTTTGACCTAATTTTGGCGATGGATCGTGAGAACTATGCCGGGATTATGGCTCTCGATCGCCAAGGGATCTATGACGATCGCGTGCGGATGATGTGTGATTTTTGCCGTCATCACAGCATCAAGGAAGTCCCCGACCCCTACTATGGCGGTGCAGAAGGATTTGATCGCGTGATTGATCTCCTCCTCGATGCCTGCGAGGGTCTACTCGAGGAAATTCGCCCTAAACTCGACTAGGGAACCCCTCCGACGCAGAGAGTCATCTCTCATCGTTGAATTAAGACAAAAATTGAGACGGCCAAAACAAAGTAACCAAAGGCTTTTTGCAGGTGAGAAGCATCAAGACGATGACTCAGGATAGCACCGGCGTAGGTTCCCACACTGGCCGCCAGGGTAAAGGAAATCATCAGTCCCCAATCGAGGGACACTTGATCCATATAGCCCAAAAAGGCCGTCGCGGACTTAAAGGCAATAATCAGCAGCGAGGTGCCGATGGCCTCCTTCATCGGTGTTCCCCCGAGCAACACCAGGGCTGGAATAATCGCAAAGCCGCCACCCACGCCCACAAAGCCGGTGATAATCCCCACTAAGAGTCCTTCGAGGGGAATGATCAACATTTTGCCGAGGGAGGGAGATTTAGGCGGCGAGAGAGTCGGTTCAACCGGCTGGGCCTTACGTTGTCCCTTGCGAATCATCAAGATGCTGGCCAGAAGCATGACGATACCAAAGGCCACCACTTGTATGGTTTCGGTGATAGCCGGGAGTTCCGCCAGTCTGGCCCCGGCGTAAGCCCCCACCATGGCAGCTGGAGCAAAGGTGAGGGCCAGTTTGAGGCTGACATTGCCGGCTTTGGCGTGGGGAATCAGTCCCAGCAAGCTGACGATACCGACGATGAATAAACTCGCGGCGATCGCCTCTTTAGGCGGCAACCCCATGACGTACATGAGGATAGGAACCGCCAGAATCGATCCGCCTCCGCCGAGGAGTCCGAGACTAATGCCAATCCCGAGGGCTAAGATATGTCCGAGAATCCAAATGATATCCATGAGTTAGGCAGAGACGTTGCCGCAGCTTTGGTTGGCGGGAACCGCCTCAGCAATTTTCTTGGGATTGGGTAGATTGAGGTTCGCCATCAGTTCAATAAACTCGGCGCGATCGCGGCCGACAAAGCGTGGGTTATGGCGTTTTTCCTCGCCAATGGTGGAGACGGTGCGACCTCGGTAGTCATGGCCGGGATAGACGAGGGTACTCTCGGGAAGCGTAAAAAAGCGCTGGGTGATGACATCATAGAGGGTTCCGGCGTCACCACTCTGGAAGTCTGTGCGTCCACAACCGCGAATCAGGAGGGAATCGCCGGTGAGAAGGTGAGTTCCATTGACCAGATAGGCCATGTGGCTGTCGGTATGACCCAAACTGGAGATCGCCTCAATCTTAACTTGCCCGAGGGGTAGCTGTTCGCCATCTTTAATGAAGCGATCGGCACAACTAGCTTCAGCGTTCTCAGGTAGAACACCTTGACAGCCTGTCCGTTCACGCAATTTCCCCGTCCCGGTAATATGATCGGCGTGAACATGGGTTTCTAAGCCATAACGTAACGTCAGATCAAGTTCCTTAAGCAGTTGTAGATCTCGTTCGAGTTGTTCGAGGACTGGATCAACGAGAACCGCCTCGCGAGTCTCCTCATCGGCGATGAGGTAGGTATAGGTGGAGGTGTCTGGATCGAAGAGTTGACGAAATAGCATAGTTGGTTTAGAGGCAAAATGAAAAAAGCAACAGGAAACACGGCCAGTCGTAGACGGTAAAACGTGACCGACAAAAAGCCGAAAAACTCCCTAATCATAGGAGTTACACTCACTGCAAAAGTCCTACTTTATCTGTCAGTTACGACTGAATCGGGGTGGGCTGACGGAGTTCGGAAATTGCTAGACTGACAATCTGCTTGTCTGGTTATAAGATAGCATACATCCGTTGCATCAGAAGGAATTTTTGAGAAGCTTCATCGATTCAAAGGATTGACTTTGCTGTTCAAGGTGAACCGCCAACACATCACAAGCCAGGTCACACAGAGAGAACACCACCGGGTTGGCGATGCGGTAATAGACGTTAACGCCTTGTTGTCGGCGTTCGACGAGTCCCGCCTGAGAGAGAATCTTGAGATGCTTGGACACGTTAGCCTGGCCGAGTTCTGTAGATTTAATGATCTCGGAGACATTTTTTTCGCCCCGTTTAAGGCTACAGACAATCTGTAAGCGACTCACCTCAGAGAGGGTTTTGAAAAATTCGGCAATGTTGTTGAGGGCTTCCGGGGAGATTTCCGTGAGGGGACAATCACTAGCCCTAGTGTTGGAGGAAGATGGTTTAGATGTCATCGGTGTCATGGCGCTACATAAATACATATATACATATTACCAGTAAGTCTAGGGTGAATAACAAGCCCCTAGGACAATTGAGGGATTCTGGCGAACCTCCTAATCCGCCACAGCTAAGGGGTTGATTACGGATATCACCACCTTTTTTGCGTCAAGCAAACTTTACAAAGTTTTACACAGCGTTATAATGGTTAACAGAACGCGGTAAGACACCGACATAGGAGAAACCAATATGACATTGTTTATCATTGCATTAGTATTCACCGGCTGGGCAGCCGTTGCCATCTTAGGAACCCAAGCCTACTTCCGAGGCGAACAAACCAAGCCCATCCACGAACGCAATTGGAACTCAGAAGGATTCGATCGCTTCGCCGAAGCCTTCACCGGACAAAAAACCGACTATCGTGAGCGCGTCCCGGCTTACAGCTTGGATGTGTACCAACGCAACACCCTCGGCGAATAGTCGTTTCCCCCTATCTCTTCTCTGGACCCGATGAGATCAAAACACGCGCCCCGGCTAGAACTCTAGTCGGGGCGCTTTCTTTGGGGGGAGGGCAA
>SIHH01000346.1 GCA_004299065.1 Phormidium sp. SL48-SHIP
AGGGAACAGGGGAGAAGAAGGCAATAGGCAAGAGAAGGGAACAGGGAACAGGGAACAGGGAACAGGGGAGAAGAAGGCAATAGGTAATCTTCGATTTCTATATCTGGCTGTCTGGGGAGGTCAACTCTCAACTCCCAACTCTCAACGCTCAACTGGCAACTGTCAACCCACTCTCAAGCCTGAACTGCCCTTGCATTTAGCCTTTTTCTTGTCTCGGGTGGCTTGGCGGGGAGATGTCGTCTGGTAGAATTTGGAAGGCTTATACAAGATTCGATCGATGGCATTGAACAGGGCAAGGATTGCAGTGGACGCGATGGGCGGCGACTATGCCCCGGATGAGATTGTGGCCGGGGCATTGCGGGCGCAGGATGAATTAGGGGTAGAGGTGCTGCTTGTCGGCGATCCGGCAGCCCTTGAAGCGTCGTTACAACGGCAAGAGCGCAATCCTGAGGAGGTTCAGATCATCGCCTCCGAGGGAGCGGTGGAAATGCACGAGGAGGCGTTGACGGGGATTAAACGCAAACCCAAGGCCTCGATTAACGTGGCGATGAATTTGGTGAAACAGGGCCAGGCTGATGGTGTGGTCTCGGCGGGACATTCAGGGGCGTCGATGGCGGCGGCCTTGTTACGGTTAGGGCGTTTGTCCGGGATTGATCGCCCCGCCATTGGTGCTGTGTTCCCGACGATGAATCCCGATAAGTCGGTGTTAATTCTGGATGTGGGGGCGATCGTAGATTGTCGTCCTAAGTTCTTGGAACAGTTTGCTCTGTTAGGCACGATTTATAGTCAGTATGTCCTGGGGCGGGATGAGCCTCGGGTGGGACTGCTCAATATCGGCGAAGAAGCCTGTAAGGGCAATGATTTAGCCGTGCGAACCTATGAGTTATTGCAGAAGAATCCCCGGATTCCCTTTGTGGGCAATGCTGAAGGACGAGATGTGTTGTCCGGGGAGTTTGATGTCATTGTCTGTGATGGCTTTGTGGGCAATGTTCTCCTTAAGTTTGCTGAAGCCGTCGGCAATATCCTGTTGCAACTCTGTCAGGATGAGTTATTACAGGGTCTCGATGAACGGGATTTAGTTCATGTGATGCCCAATCTCAAGCGCCTCAAGCAACGGATTGATTATGTTGAACATGGTGGCGGTTTGCTGCTGGGGGTGGCCGGGGTTTGTGTGATTGGCCATGGAAGTTCTCACGCCATGACGATTTTTAATGCGGTGCGTTTGGCGAAAGAGGCGGTGGATAACCGGGTGATTGAACGCATTCAGGAGAAGCATTTGGTGGAACAATAGCGCCATGCTGCCCCCCAACTCCCCAATCGGGTGAGCGACGCGGCTAGAAGGCTAATAGAAGACG
Source organism: Phormidium sp. SL48-SHIP (assembly GCA_004299065.1). Classification (GTDB taxonomy): domain Bacteria; phylum Cyanobacteriota; class Cyanobacteriia; order Cyanobacteriales; family Geitlerinemataceae; genus Sodalinema. The sequence goes on from SIHH01000346.1 coordinate 1,356, forward strand.
GATAATCCGGCAAAACTTATGACAATTTTGGGACTTGAATTAACCGGCTGTGGTGGGGTGGCGCCCGAGACGGTTTTGGACAATGAGACATTGATGCAGGTGGTGGATACCTCTGATGAGTGGATTCGCTCCCGTACGGGCATTGGTGAACGTCATCTGGCCAATCCCTCCCAGTCGTTGGGAGAGTTGGCGGCGGCGGCTGGCCGTCAGGCTCTGTCCATGGCAGGATTAGAGCCGTCTGAGTTGGATTTGTTGGTGTTGGCCACCTCCACGGCTGATGATTTGTTTGGAACGGCCAGTTGGGTGCAACATCAGTTGAATGCTCCCCAGGCGGTGGCGTTTGATTTGACGGCGGCCTGTTCGGGGTTTTTGTTTTCGATGGTGACGGCGGCCCAGTTTCTGCGGACGGGGGTCTATCGCAATGTGTTGGTGATTGGGGCTGATGTGTTATCCCGTTGGGTGGATTGGCACGATCGCCGCACTTGTGTTCTCTTCGGTGATGGGGCCGGGGCGCTGGTGATGCAACGGCGGGAGTCGGGCGATCGCCTGTTGGGGTTCGAGATGCGATCGGATGGCTCTCAAAATAACTGTCTGACTCTGGCTTATCAGCCTCAGGAGCAATCGATTACCCCGGAGATTTCCGTGTCTCAGGGGGGCTATGGCTCCATCGCGATGAATGGCCCGGAAGTCTATAAGTTTGCCGTCAAGAAGGTCCCTGAAGCGGTGGAAAAAGCCCTGTTTCGCTCCGGGTTGACCACGCAGGATGTGGATTGGTTACTGCTTCATCAGGCCAATCAACGGATTCTCGATGCGGTGGCGAAGCGGCTCAAGATTCCCGCTGAAAAAGTCTTGACAAATTTAGCGAATTATGGTAATACGTCGGCGGCTTCGATTCCCTTGGCCTTGAACGAGGCGGTGCGATCGCAGCAAATCCAGCCCGGAGACACCATCGCCGCCTCAGGATTCGGGGCGGGGTTAACCTGGGGGTCAGCGGTGTTCCGTTGGGGACGCTTTGAGACCTAACATTTGAGGCGTAACATAAGTTACCGTTGATACCAAAACAGAAATTATGAAAACCGCTTGGGTGTTTCCCGGACAAGGATCGCAGACCGTGGGAATGGGGGTTGACTTAGCCGCCATCCCTGAAGCTGCGGCGAGATTTCAGCAGGCTGAGACCATTTTGGGGTGGTCAGTGGTGCAAACCTGCGAAACCGGGGAAAATCTCTCGGAAACGCGCTATACCCAACCTTGTCTCTATACCGTGGAATGCGCCTTGGTGGATCTGTTGCGCGATCGCCGAGTCGCCGAACCCCAGGTTGTCGCCGGTCATAGTTTAGGGGAATATGTCGCCCTCTACGCCGCCGGAGTCTTGGACTTTGAAACCGGGTTAAACCTCGTCAAACGTCGTGGCGAATTGATGAGTCAGGCCAGCGAGGGCCAGATGGCGGCCTTAATGAAATTCGATCGCGACCAACTCGAAGCGGCGATCGCCCAAACTGAGGGAGTGGTTCTGGCGAACGACAACAGTCCTCTCCAGGTGGTGATTTCAGGAACCGAGGCGGCGATCGCGCAAGTTCTCTCCCAGGTGAAAGTTCGTCGCAGCGTTCCCCTCGATGTTTCCGGGGCCTTCCACTCACCGCTGATGGAACCGGCCGCCGCTGAGTTCCAAACCCTTCTCGAACCCATCGATTTTAACGCCGCGACGATTCCCGTTCTCTCCAACGTCGATCCCAGCCCAGAAACCGCCGCCGCTACCCTGAAAACTCGCCTACAGCAACAAATGACCGGTTCTGTACGTTGGCGAGAAATTGTCCTGAGTTTACCGGAGTTGGGCATTGAACAGGTGCTAGAAGTCGGACCGGGGAAAGTCTTATCTGGGTTAGTGGGGCGCACCGTCAAAGGGTTAAACTGTCTCAATGTGGGAACCGTGGCTGAGTTAGATACCCTAGCCGAACCCTCGGCGTAATCCCCGTTGTTCAACGTCGTATCAACAAGGAAACCCACCCCAGATCTTCCCAGGAAAGAGGTGGGTTATCCGATGTTCTTTTCCTCTCCCCTCTTGCCTCTTGCCTCT
>SIHH01000347.1 GCA_004299065.1 Phormidium sp. SL48-SHIP
CCGTCAATCCAGCCGCGAGGCTCTTCTCCCCATCACCCCTAAGACAAGGGTTCAGCAAACGACTACACTATAACAAGCAAGCCAAGTAGCGGCTCCTGCAACCCACACCGGCCACAGCACTGACTCACTATGGGATATCACATCGGACTCGACTTCGGAACCACCAACTCCATCGTCTCCTACTGGCAAGACGGCAAACTCGAAGCGTTCCAATATGGTGGGGAAAATGGCCAAAAATATGTCCCCTCTTTCATCGCCTATGATGACGAGTTCATCGAAATCGGCAAAGCGGCCCGAACCACCGCCACCAACCATCCCGAAGTCCCCAGTTATGGCAACTTCAAGATGGACTTACCCCTCGATGACCAGTTCAGCAACCGCTACGACTCCGCCAAAACACCCCAAAGCGTCACCACCGACTATCTACGAGAACTCCTCCTCTCGACGGAAAATTCCTATAGTTTTCAAGCACAGCAGGGGCCAATTGCTGGACTGGTGGTGTCGGTCCCGGAAATTTGGCAACGAGATATTTCGAATCGAGGCCGGGAGCGATTGCAAACCCTCATTGCTCAACATCTCGGACTGGAGGAACAACTGATTCAATTAGTCAGTGAACCGGTGGCCGCCGCTGCCTATTATGCTTGGGAAAGTCAACAGCGTCAGCAAGAAACCCAAGACCCCCCTTTTGAGGGCAATGTCCTCGTTTGTGATATGGGTGGGGGAACGTTTGATGTCAGTCTCTGCCGAGTTTATGGGGAAAATAAGGTTGAAGTTCTCTATTTTGATGGACAGGGAGACCGGGGACTCGATGCAGCGGGGGTTGCCTTTGACCGCCGCTGTGTTCGCTTGGCATATCAGCAGAAACATGGGCGTTCTCCTGATGAAAATAGTACGGAGTTTTTGCATCTTTTACAGCAATTTGAAACGGTTAAAATTAGCGGGCATGATAAATACAGCAAAAAAATAAAGAATTATTTAAAGTCCCCTCAAGACCTGGCTGAGCAAATTCTTTATAGTTTTAATGGCTATCGCTTAAATCATAAACAAGTCCAGGAGGCATTTCAACCCATAGCTGAGGGCATTCAGCGGGTCATGGAACGAGTGACGACGTGGTTGAAAGAGAATAATACAACCTGCGATCGCCTCTTTTTGGTCGGCGGCTTCTCCCAGTTTCTCCTCGTCCGAAATACCATTCTCGACAGTCTAGGAAACCACTTAAATCGAGAGCAAATTGAGCGTCAATTCAACTTAATTGAAAGTGCTTTTGCCATTTCCTATGGAGCCTGTTTAATCGCCAACGGCTTAGTCCAACCCAGTGAAACCTACATTCATAGCCTGGGAATCACCGTCCAATGGGTGGATGGAGAAACCATACAAATCCGCGAAAAAGACATCCCCCTCGTCCAAGGCGGAACTTACTTAGATGACCTCATATCGGTCAAATTTGCTGATATTCCTCCCCTAGCCAGTTTTCAAGTGAATGAACCCCTACAACTCACCCTCTGGGTGGATCCAAAATCCCGAGGAACCCCCCTCAAACTGGAGTTAAAAGATACGGTTAAACTCCCCCAAGCCAGCAGTGAGGATAAATGGCGGGTGGGGATGCGAGTGAACCGATCGCACATTGCCTATTTAGTGGTTGAATCGCTCTGTGGTCGCAAGCGAGGAGAATATGAATTGGGAAATATTATTGCTCAACTTTTCCCGTCCTTTGTCCTGTTTGAATAAGCCAAAATTTGGCGAAATACTTCTGTTCCTGTTCTCCGGTATTTGCTGACTATGCCACCGTCTCTACAACGCTTAATTCAACTGGCCCAAGCTTTAGAAAACTCTCTCCAACAGGGTCAATCTCCCCTAGACTTTGACCAGATCGAACAGCCGTTTCAACTCATCGCAACGGGAATCGAGGTTTGGGAACAGCTTTATCCTCCAGAGATCTTACGACAATTAGCCCAAACCGACCCAGATACATTGGATGCGTGGGCGATCGCCCTCTCCCAGACTCTCGAACAGCAACTGGCCCTCCTCAACACCTGGATTCCCCATCTGTCGAGTCTCCCCGTTCCCCAGACTCTCCAGCAGAAACTCCAGTCGTACTACCAAGACATCGCCACCATCAGCCGCGAGAAATCCCAACTTCTCGACTCGGCTAGTACCCTCCTGAGTCGGGAACAGGAGTTACGCCGTCACGGCCAAGAGTTGGACCAACTCAAACAAACCTGTCAACGCCTCAACCGCATGGAGGCGGAACTGAGAACCACCGATTTAGGGCAATTGCAACAGCAAAATCAGGAGCGATCGCAGGCCCTAACCCCCGAATACGAGCAATTACAAACCCTAGAACGGGAAAAAGCCCAACTCGATGCCGATTACGCCGCCATCCAACAGCAACGCCAGGGGTTAGAGGCGGAAATCCAACGACTGCGATCGCGTCGTCAGCAACAAGACCAACAAACCGCCACCAGTAGCCAAGATCTCATCCAACTCAGCCAAGCCGAACGCCAACGCCTCAGCGACCTCCTAGCCAGCGTTCTGGACGATTTAGAACAGGAACGCCAAGACTACCAACAGGTGAACGGGGAACTGCAAGGGGCGATCGCCCAATTCAACCAATACCAAGAACAAACCGAAGCCATCCGCAGCCATCTCCAACAACATTACCAACACAACGCCGACCTCAGCCAACGTCTCCCCGTCAACCGCCAAACTATCGACCCCCTCCTGAACCAGATTCGTCAACAGCTTCAGCAGATTGACCAAGAATTAGCCATGGCCCAACAGCATCACGCCGAATCCCAACGCAAACAGTCTTTCAACTTCTCCTCATGACCCGACTCAACCTCGCCGAACTCTGTCCTAGCAGTCGCAGTCTCGGACCGGGGAACCGCTTTATCCTCTGGGTTCAGGGCTGTTGCTTCAACTGTCCCGGTTGCATTTCTCCCGACTGGATACCCCAGACACAAGGAACGCTTATCGAAGCCAAACACCTCGCCGAGATTATCCTGTCCCGTCCCAACCTTGATGGTGTCACCGTCTCTGGAGGCGAACCCATGTTACAGGCGATCGCCCTCAGCGAACTCTTTAGTTTCTTGCGACAGAAACGAGACCTTTCGCTCATCTCCTATAGCGGATTTACCTTAGCACAACTCCAGGAAAAAAACAACCCTGAAATCAACAAAGTTCTCAACTATCTCGATGTCTTAATTGACGGGTTATACATCGAGAACTTGAATGACAATCGAGGCTGGCGGGGGTCAAGCAATCAAACCATTCACTTGCTCAGCGATCGTCATCGCCGAGAGCAAGAGCAATTTGAACAGGGAAACCGAGAGGTAGAAATCCATCTACGATCTCAAACCGCTCTCATGGTTGGCGTTCCCCCCACCCGAGTCAAACAGGACTTTGAAACACTCTAAACAAAA
>SIHH01000046.1:0-17068 GCA_004299065.1 Phormidium sp. SL48-SHIP
TTTGACAATGCTTTTCTGTGTTGACGGCGATCGCCATCCCGGTGTAACGCTCTCGTCATCTCGATTTCATCAGTCCAAAACTCATTCACCCCAAACCTTAGTTAGCTTCAATCTCAATGTCCAACGCCGCCGCATCTATGACTGAACCCCTGGCCCTCGTGATCTTCGATATTGACGGTGTGATCCGGGATGTGGGGTCGTCCTACCGTCGCGCCTTAGCCGACACAGTCGAGCATTTTACTGAGGGGGCCTATCGTCCCAGTTCCGAGGACATTGACCAACTCAAAGCCGAAGGGGTTTGGAATAACGACTGGGAGGGGTCCGAAGAATTGATTTATCGCTATTGGGAGAGTCAGGGCGGCGATCGCAGTTCCCGAACCCTCGACTTTGACGAAGTTGTGGCGTTTTTTCAGTCTCGCTATCGAGGCGAATCGGCCGAGAACCCGGATCAGTGGACTGGCTACATCTGCGATGAGCCCATTCTGGCCCAACGCCCCTATTTTGACGGGTTAACTGCTGCCAATATCGGTTGGGGATTCTTTAGTGGGGCCACCCGAGGCTCCGCTCAGTATATCTTGCAACGGCGCATCGGCTTAGAGGCGCCCGTCTTGGTGGCGATGGAGGATGCGCCCGGTAAACCGGATCCGACGGGTTTGTTCGCCACTGTCGCTCACTTGGCGGCCCACCCCACCTGTCCCGTGTTTTATGTGGGGGATACGGTGGCTGATATGTATGTAGTCCAAAACGCGGCGAAACTCGACGGCGATCGCCCCTGGATTGCGGTTGGCGTTCTCCCGCCTCATGTGCAAACAGACGCGAACCGCCAAGCCACTCATCGCCAACGTCTCCAAGAAGCTGGGGCCAAGTTCGTTTTAAATCAGGTGACAGACCTCAGCCCCGAGATGATTTTGGCGAATCGGGAATAGTTTGTGGTGATCTCACTCGTCCAAAAACAGGTTTTTAGACAGATAAACTAAGACGATTGCAATCCGTAAAACCTTTGCTATAAAAGGAATTATTTGGTTTTAATCGTCAATTATTAAGTGTCCTTTAAGTATTCAATCTCGCGGGCCGCGTCGGGGAGTTGGGCTTCAGCCTGGCCCCGTTGTCGAGCTTGAGACGTGTAAACCCCGACAACCGGTGATAGGGTCGAGACGAGACTCCCGCGCCCTAAGCCCCACTTCACCATCTGACGGGGAAGGGATCTAACGGCCCAACGCAAGAGAGGACGTACTGGGGACTGAGTCGGTTGTAACTCAACCCCATGTAACTCATGCAGATAGCGATTTGACTCTCCATAGCGTCGCCATTGCTTCTCCAATTCCTCCCAGGTGGCCCGATGACGATGACGCACAATAGCGGTTTGAGCAAACTTGAGTTGCCAATCGGTGTTGCGGAGAATCCGCCAACATAAATCCGCATCGCCCCCAGTCGTCAGATAAGGGCGAAACAGGCCCACCGCTTCCAGGGCCGGCCGACGAATGGCTAAATTGGCCGTTTGTCCATAGGGACAATAGGGATGTTGTAGGGTGTAGGCTTGACAGAGGGTTTGTTGGGCTTCGGCGTAGCGTTCGAGAAAGGTTTGCGGCGGTAGGGCCAAAATCTCACCGGCGACAATCCCCACTTCGGGACTCGAAAAGGGTTGCACCAGATTTTCGAGCCAGGTGGGTTCCGGGCGACAGTCGGCGTCGGTGAAGGCGATGAGATCCGAGGTGGCCGCTTGAATGCCTCGGTTACGGGCCGCATAGGAACTCTGAATGTTCGCTTCTGATAGGGGTTTGAGGGGAATTTTAGCGGTTTGGGCCGCGTTCTCTAATTGCTCGGCGGTATCGTCCTGGCTATTATTGTCGACGAGTAGATATTCGATCGCCTCGGCTCGATAGGTTTGCTGTTCTAAGCAGGCCAGCAATTGCGGCAGATCCGTTGCACCGTTGTAGATGGGGATGACAACAGATACCGTCGGCGTCGAAATCGGCGTAGAAGAAGAGGTCAAAGTCGTTAAAAACCCGGACTAGGGAATGAGAGGCGTCAACGTTGACACTCCCCAGCCTGAAGGCGTGGGGATTCTTGGGTCTATGGGGAGCCTACGCTTAACCCCTCGCCAAGCATCTTGACCGTCTGCCCGACGGCTGCAAGTCCACGCTGCATCACCACCTGCGCGGCGGCTATATCTCTATCTGTGGTATATCCACATTCAGGACAGCGATGTACGCGAACTGAAAGCTCTTTTTTGCCTGTATTCGCACCACAACTGGGACAGGTTTGGCTGGTTCCCGTGAAGTCTACCTCAGCGTAAAAGACACCACGTTTCCAGCACACCCACTTCAGAATCCTCAAAAACTCACCGTGAGCTGCTGTTGAGTGGGCGCAAGCTTGTACTGGTATGTGAGGTGAATCATTACCTAAAAACGACACCTTATTTTTTAGGCTAGCACGGATGGTTGAAATATGCAATCAAAAAGTCGCCCTAGAAGGGCGAGGCTCTAACCCCAAAATTTTTCGTAGAGAGACCCTCGGCGACGTTTGGGTTCAACCCAGAGCCGTTCGAGTAGCCATAGGGCCAGAACGATCGCCACCTGAACGGGCCAAGGAGAGAGGGCAAATCCTACCACTAGGCTAACCAATCCCGTCATGGCTGCGAGTATACTGTAGATGTCTTCGGAGGTTTGACGGAACCAGTATAGGCAACCGGCGGCGATCGCCAAAGCTATCAAATCAAAGGGTAGCATTTGAGGTGACCTCTGTGGGGTTGATGTGCTGTTAAACGCAACGCTAGACCATGACTATCCTATCATTGGGCCTAAGCATTGGGCTGTATACCACATCACTTGAGGCACATCACCTGAGGGGATCAAGGTTTCCCGCCGAGCGTCAGGTGAGCATATTGATAAACGCTGGTTCTCGTTTTACTATGAAAAAAATATATGGCTGTTTTGAGTGGGGTCTTGCCAGACCCTAGCCCGCATCATTCAACGTCATGGGACAAGCGCTGCTATCTTGTCGCTGTTATCTTGTTTTAGTCAACCCTAGTGTATAAGGAGTCCTACCGTGTCTGTCGAAACTCTCGAAAAACGTTCAACAGTCCGTAAACATGCACCGCGTTATCGAGTGTTACTCCACAACGATGATTTTAATTCGATGGAGTATGTTGTGCAGACGCTGGTGCAAACGGTTCCGGCGATCACCCAGCCCCAGGCCGTTAGCATTATGATGGAAGCTCATACCAATGGCAAAGCGTTGGTGATTACTTGTGCGCAGGAACACGCCGAATTTTACTGCGAAACCCTACGTAATCATGGATTAAGTAGCTCCATTGAACCGGATGACTAATACATCCTATTAAAGCCCAGTTTTGGGCGAAATTAGCTGGATTTCGCCCAAAACTTTGCCCATGTCCTCAGCGTATTTTCGGGGTCTAGGAGTTCGCGGCCAGGGGTTACGTTCTAGGAGTCACGGAGTTGTCGAGGATGTTTCGTAAATCTTGGGGCGATCGCCCCCTCTTAGGCCGTTTGAGTCGCTTTGTGGCCCTGTTACTCCTCGTTTGGCTGCCCCTGGCCATCCCGATCTATGCTTGGGTTGAGGATGCCAATCTGGCCAGCATTTTGGCGACCGGGATTCTCTATCTGGAATTTCTGATCCTACTGAAGCTGTGGGGAACTCGGGTGTATGGGCGATCGCAGGTGTTTCGCGCCTATGGTTTGGAATGGAGTCGTCGCCAGGTTGGGGAGTTTCTCGGCGGCCTGTTGGGGGCAGCTGCCGCTATGGTGCTGCTCGTTCTCATCCAGGTCAGTTTGGGTTGGATGGCTTGGCAGGCTCTCCCGTCTGTGCGGGTACTCGTCGAGGCGATGGTTGTTGGCCTGGCTGTTGGTTTCGCTGAGGAACTCCTGTTTCGAGGCTGGCTTTGGGATGAGTTACGTCGAGACTATTCTCTACGCAAGGCGCTCATCCTCAATGGGATTATCTTCGCTTTGCTCCATTTTATTAAACCCCTAGAGGACATCTTACGCACGGCTCCTCAGTTGTTGGGCCTGCTTCTGTTGGGGGTGATTTTAGTGCAACTGACGATTCGCACTCAGCGGCGTTTGGGTGCGGCGATTGGCTTTCACGGCGGCTTGGTGGCTAGTTATTATCTGTTGACGGTTGGACGGATGTGGCAACCGTCGCCGCCATATCCCATGCTGATTACGGGGATTGATGGTAATCCCTTGGCGGGGTTGTTGGGCCTGGGGATGTTGTTGATGATTAGTGTCGGACTTCAAAAACTCGCTCCGCGATAAGTCGGGTTTAGGTGATTCGGGCCATGGCAGGGGATTTTTGTCTGAACTCTGTTGTTTTAAAAATCAACGCCAGGAATGCAAAAAATTGCGCAGCTTAGATGTTTGACTTGGCACGTCCGAGATGAAGCCCGTGGGAGTATTTAGCCCCTAATTGCGATATGTTGCCTTGATTCTAGCATGAAATACGGCCAAAAAACAATATTGTTACTGAACTTTACAAACATAACAAAAAAACCGCTCGGGGTTGGATTGGCGACTGGCCGAAGCGGTTAAGCTGAGGGGGAATCCCTCAATCGCGGCCCGCAAAGAACTGAGAAATCTCATCTAGGGGTTGTAACTGAGTTCCTGGATAGTAAAATTCGAGAATGTCCCGGCTAGATTGGCCGAGATTAGCCAAATTGTAGGAGCCAGTTTGACTCAATCCGACACCATGGCCAAAGCCTCCGCCGATAAAGGTATAGCCGTCTAAGACTCGCTCATCTTCATCTTCGTAGATGGGGTCAATATAGAAAAAGGTGCTAATCGGGGGATAGAACGCATTGCGAATTTCATCATTGGGAATTTCAATGATTCCTGTATCCGTGGTAATCGTCATCTTGAGAACACGTCCAGCCGGCGATCGCTCGACAATGGCCACCTCGCGAACCTCACTAAAATCAATCGAACGATTATTGCGACGATAATAGCGTTTGAGAAACTCCGTCATTTCCTGAAGACTGGTAGATTCCCGCCAACGAAACGTATTCCAAGTCGATTCATTAAACCCCTGCTTGAGTTCCATAAACTCGCGAAAATTGGCTTCGCGATCGAGGGGTTTCGCCGCCAAATCCCACATTGACGTGGGAGCATCCACCCGAGCCACCAAATAGGGACGAGATTCCCCTAACCAAACATCTTCAAACGGCGATGTCACACCGCCACTGGTGGAGGAATAGAGCGCGTCAATTGGCTCATTATTGTAAGTTAAAACGAGTCCTGACGTGGCGGCGATCGCGCGATCGGCCGTAGCCACCGTATTATCTAACCCCCAATACACCTGACAATGAGTGTCCGCACAAAGTTCATAATCATCGATCGCAAAGCGATGTAAATTCCGCACCGCATAGGTTCGCGCAATAATCGCTTGAGCCTCCACCGCCGCATAGGGAGCCGTGGGGCCAATTTCATGGGGAACCACCCCGCGCAAATAGGTTTCGAGGGGAACCGTATTCACCAGGGTATAACTACCATAAGCATTGGGTTGTAACTGCATCTGGCCGCCATAGGTTCGTTGCACCCCATCCGTGGCCACTTGAATCGTCCCTGAACTGGCGCTAACCGTGACCCTGTCGCGGTTGTAGCGAAATCCATCGACTTCCCATCCCGCCTGATAGCGACGATCGCGGACTTGGTTTTGTAGATAAGCGATGTCCAATCCCTGATTGTTGAGGGTTTCAACTAACAATCGACGTAATAATGGCGTTTGATAGACATCCCGCGCGGCCCAAACCTGCCAAATATCACTGGGTTGAGCGATTTCGACCTCAACACCGCGATCGCGCCAATCCTTGGCCGCTTGTTCAGCGTTTTCAAAACTGCGGTGAGTGCTGAGAACCACTCGTTCTTCTAATACGGGTTCTGTCAACGGCTGAATGCGCAATTCCAGCGTAAACTCATCGAGTTGCTGAGTGCGGGTTGTTCCGTCCCCCCCTTCAAAGGTGACCGTGAGGGTTCCTTGGCCACCATCTTCTAATACCAGGCGATCGCCGGCCTGTTCTCCAAACCGCTGCACCACACCAACATCAAGGGTAAACTCCGCCGCAACGGATGGGGCCAGAGTTCCCAGCCAGCCGAGGGTGGCTAAGAGGAGTTGGCTGAGTGGGGGAGTCCGCCAGCGGGGGGAGGAGGGAGAGAGAATCGGGCCAAACATGATAATGGGGATAAGGAGGAAGAGGGATGTTCCTGATAAGATAGCAAATCAAGAGACCCGCTGGGGACCCCTGTCGGTGCAACTATTGAATCACCTCGATACCCTGTTTATCTATCTCATCGTCAGTCTGGCCACTCTGGCGATTGTCATCGAATGTCGCGCCACTTACCGCGATTGTATTCATCGTTGTCGCGCCACCGCTGAGGGGATTCGACTGTTGCGATCGCACCCCAACCAAGACTGTATCCCCCTTGAGACGCTCAACTCAGAGCAAGTTCGGTGGCTTCTCGAACATCTCGACGGAGACTGTCCCCCCGAACATCCCAATCAGTTTTACCTGCATCGTCAGCAACAGCATATTATCTGTCTAACCTATCCGGCGATTCTAACCTCCCCGGTTCCCCGCAGTCCCGTGGCTACTGCACCCACTCTGCTGACAGGGTTAGGGGTGTTGGGAACCTTTAGCGGGATTTATCGAGGGTTCCAAGGGGTTCGTCTCGATGCCATTACCTCAACCGATCGCCTTCTCGACACCAGTGGCCAACTGTTGGCGGGAATGCAGGTGGCCTTCGCCACGTCCTTGTGGGGATTGGGAACCGCCAGTCTGTTGGTGTTGCTGTTGGGAATCAGCGAGCGAGTGCGGGTTTGGCGACGTCATTGGTTGCGATCGCAGTTTAGTCAGATTGCAATTTGGCGACCCCCCAGTCAGCTATTACAACGTCTGGTTCGAGACGCGCAACGGGGAGATCTCAAGGAATTGCAACAAATCCGTCAGATTCAAGAACGCCAACTGACGCTATTTGAGCAGGTTCAGCAACAGGTTCAGCGGCCAGCGTCCACCCCAGTTGAGGGATGGGAACGGCTCGAACAACAGTTCACTGAAGGGATTTTAGAACCTCTGGCGCAACAATTTGAGCAACAGCAGCAGTTACTCCAGGACACCCACCTGGCGATTCAGACCCTATCTGAGTCGTTTTCCCAGCAAGTTGAACCAGCTATTGTGACGTTAACGCAAGAGATGGCGGGGATGAGTCGGGTTCAGGAGGAGGCGAATCAAGGCTTGCTGGCGGTTTGCGATCGCCTCGATCAGACGTTACAGCAGGTTCAGGATTACAGTCAAACGGCGTTAGAGCGAAGTGTTGAGATGCAGCGATCGCTCCTCGATGACGTTCAGCAACGAACTGAGGCTATTTTAGAGCAAAGTCAGGGCAGTTTTGCCAGTCAGGCCGAGGTTTTGCAAGCGGTGGGGGAGGAAACGGTGGCTACGATGACGGAGGCGCGATCGCAGTTAATGGCCAGTTTAGATACGATTGATCGTCTCATCCAAGACAGTCGCCAAACGGTTGAGGGGGAGTTAGAGCGATTCCGCTTGGATTATCAAGATGCGTTAGATGGCTATTTTTCCCAACAAAATGAGTTATTAAAATATACATTAGTCAAACAACGCCAAGGGTTAGAGGCGGTGGTCAATTCTTGGCGAGAGCGTTTAGAAGAGAGTTTACAAGGGAATAACGATGAGGACAACTCCCACGTCAGAGAGGAGATGCAGGAACCATGATTGGCGAACCCCAGCCAGATATCCCGAACAGCGACGAGTCAGGGATTTGGCTATCGATTGGCGATTTAATGTCCGGCTTGTTGCTATTTTTTGCCCTGTTGTTTGTCACGGTGATGGTCAAGTTGCGCGATTATCAACAGGCGTTCGAGCAGTTACCGATTGTGGTTCTCAATGCAATTGAGCGGGAGTTAGGAGGACAAGATATTGAGGTTGATGAGCGCACGGGAGATGTGAGTATTGGCGATCGCATTCTCTTTGACTACAATAGTGCCACATTAACGCCCGAAGGGCAAGCGTTTTTAAAACAATTTATTCCCACCTATAGTCAAGTCATTTTTAGTAATCCTGATTTGGAAAACGAGATTGTTCGCATTATTATTGAAGGCCACACCAGTTCTAGTGGAACGGCGCAGGGAAATTTAAACCTAAGTTTGCAGCGATCGCAAGCGGTGTTCAACTATATTGCATCAGATGCGGTTCAATTCCCCCAGAAAGAGGAGTTTCAGCAAAAACTGCTTCCAGCGGGCCGTGGCGCACTTGACGCGAATCCTGAGCGAGATGATCCCGGAGATCGGCGGGTTGTTTTTCGTTTTCAATTACGATAATAATCGGTTTTTAGGGTTTAAAATGATAGGAAAAATTGACCGCAGATTAAAAACATTACCGTAGTAGGGGCAATTTTTTTTGCTCCTACGGCTCATCTACTCCGAGGAACCATCAACCATCAATTCAAACAAAACCTCTTCATTTTGCAGAACTTTAATATTCAGAAATAAAGGTCCCGTTGTATAGGTTAATTCCTGAGCAACCGCTTGAATCGTCACCTCTCCCGACTGTTCCAAAAGACGTTCCAAGAAATCGCGAAACTCCTGAGGACGACCGCCAATCATCTGAATTTGCGCCGGTAAAATTCCTTCCCGTTCCCCTTGAAAACGAGCCGCTTCAAGCAACCAATAGACTCGATTTCCCACCTCATCGAGATTATCATTTAAATCAACCGTGACCTCAGCCACCACCTCATCGGCTTCAAACACCACCTCATTACGCAAAACCTCAAAAAAGCCTCGCACTAGAACTTCCCCAAGTAGATAATTGCGAGACGATCGCACCCGAACCACATATTCCTCACCATCAGCCAAACGTTCCGTCAAATCGCTTACCTCTTGGGAATCAATCCGTAACGTGGCCTCCTCCGTCTCGGGAGTACCTGGACGTAATACCTGAGTAGCGACTCGATTGGCTTCTTGGAGAATTTGCAACACCACCTCATCGACCTGAGTGGGATCGAGGACTCGCACCCGCGCCGAGGTGAGAACCTGTTGCTGAAGAATGGCTAAACGTCGTTCTCGTAATAATTGAAAGTCCTGGCCAATGCGTTGTAACTCTTCTTGTAGAGCCATCTGTTGCTGAGTGAGACTAGCCAGGAGTGTTTCGCGTTCGGCGAGTTCCAACTCCTGGCGTTGCAACTCCTGGGCCTGTTGCGATCGCTCCTTCTCCTGGCGGGCCAATTCTCCTTCCTGAGTCATCAAACGTTGACGATTCTCTTCGAGTTCGCGATCGCGGGCCTGAAGTTGTCGCCGGGCCTGTTCAGCGGCGGCTTCGAGTTGTCGTTGTTGGCGTTGTAGCTGCGCAATCCCTGACTCTAAGGCCTGTCGTTGCGTCTCGGTGTCAAGTAACTGGGACTCGATGCGGCGAATTTCCAATTCGGCTTGACGGCGTTCTTCTTCTGTGGTAATAAGTTCGGTCTCAGTCTCTCGTAATTGTCGTTGAGTTGCAACTTGTTCCTCCAAAGCCTCAGCCAAATCCTGAGACACCTGTTCAAGGGAGCGATTGAGCGCATCAAGGCGCTCCTGAACCAACACCGTGCGATCGCGGGCCGCCGCCAGTTCCGACTCAACGCGGATTTTATCAGCTTGTGTATCCTGCAAATCCCGGCGAGCCGAATATAAATCTTGCTGAATCTCCTCAAGTTGGAATAAACCAGTACGCAATCGTTGATCGAGTAGCAACAGAATAGCTAACGTGGAGGCGGAAATCAGGCCACCCGTCACCACCGTAACAAGAGTAGCGGTTTTGCGCGGACGTAGGTTAAACAGACTGAGGCGAGCCTTTCCCACCTTGGTTCCAATCTGATCCCCCACCGTTGCGATCGCGCAACCGAGAACCAACATGGCCAAAATTAAAACATATCCGGTGGTCATGGCTCCTCCTGTGCGATTGGGACCCCTCGGGAGAGAGAGCGGCGTAACTCACCGCAAAACGGCGGCGATCGCCGCTGATAGCATGGTGACACAGGAGCGATCGCCGCCGTGGGTGGATGCGGCGGATGCTATTCTAGCGGGTTTTCGGCCAACCTCAGCGATCAGGTAAACTGTTGACTGAGGGCCACAGGATTATGAACCGTGATCTTCTTCTTATGAATCGAGATCATCTCATCTTGGCGTAAATCTCCTAATAAACGAGTCACCGTCACCCGAGTTGAGCCAATGGCCTCGGCGATCGCTTGGTGAGATAACTTGAGATCAATGGTGATCCCCTCAGAACTTGGAAGACCAAAATCCCGACAGAGAATCAGTAAAAAGCTCACCAAGCGCGATCCCATATCTCGGTGAGCGAGGGTTTCGATCATCATCTCCGTCTGTAAAATCCGGGATGACAACCCCTGTAACATCAAAATCGATAAATCCGGGTCTTCCTTAAGGGCCTTCTCAACTTGTTCAATGGGAACCGAGAGCAACTCAACCGGTGTAAACGCCACAGCGTGGTAAAACCGATCCGAACGATGTCCGGTAATCAAAGACAAGACCCCAAAGACACTATTTTCGCGCAACAGAGCTACCGTAATCTCCTCCCCCGCCTCATAAACGCGAGAGAGTTTGACTGCACCCTTAACCAAAAAATAAACGCGCTCAGCGGGGTCGCCGGGAAAAAAGATGGTTTTTCCACGTTCATAATTTTCAACAACCGGCGGAAATGCACCGCTTCCCATCTGGTGAAATACCGCCGCCAGTGGTTTGTCCTGCATGGCTACCATCGTCCTCTCCCTATCACATGCCTCAAAATTGCCGTTATCCAGCAGGCGCGATCGCCCACCCTTATTCTGCCATTGACCTCGCCTCATCGGGGAACTTCAGTCCCCAAATTCGAGCCTGAGACCACTAAAATTGAATTTTGAGCAAAAATTCGTCAAATTTGCTACCTTCCGACCCATTGATCCCAACGGGAGTTCCTCATCAGGGGTCGAGATTTTCCCCGGACCTCCCCAGTCGAGGCGCGATTTTGCCCGAAAATATGGTACAAAGCTGATTGTCACTCAGGATAAACTATGCTGGATCTTACCGGAAAAAAAGCCCTGGTCACGGGAATTGCCAACAACCGCTCCATCGCCTGGGGGATTGCGCAACAACTCCACCAAGCGGGAGCCGAACTCGCCATTACCTACCTCCCCGACGATCGCGGCCGTCAAGAGACCAAAGTGCGCAGCCTCGTCGAACCCCTAACCCCGAGCCTGATTGAACCCTGCAACGTCCAAGACGAGGAACAAACCCGCCAACTCTTCGAGACCATTCAGGACAAGTGGGGAACCTTCGACATCCTCATTCACTGTCTAGCCTTCGCCGGGAAAGACGAATTAAGCGGTGATTTCAGTAACGCCTCCCGTGAAGGCTATCTACGAGCCCTCGAAATTAGTTCCTACTCTCTCGTACAGATGGCGGGTTTAGCCAAACCGCTGCTCAACGAAGGGGGAAGCCTACTAACGATGACCTATCTCGGTGGCGTGCGCGTCGTCCCCAACTACAACGTCATGGGAGTCGCCAAAGCCGCCTTAGAAACGAATGTACGCTATCTAGCCGCTGAACTCGGCCCCGCTCAACTACGGGTCAACGCCATCTCCGCCGGCCCCATCCGCACCCTCGCCTCATCAGCGGTAGGAGGGATTCTCGACATGATTCATCACGTCGAAGAAACCGCGCCGCTGCGTCGCACCGTCACCCAAACCGAAGTGGGGAACACCGCCGCCTTCCTCTGTAGCGACCTCGCCAGCGGGATTACGGGCCAAGTGGTCTATGTGGACGCCGGCTACGAAATTATGGGAATGTAGGATTCGAGACCGGTTTAAGGGGGAGACGTCGGCCCGCCGTCCGGTCGAGTTTCCGGTAGAGTCAAGGAGATGCGCGTCCCCCCACCGGGGAGATTTTCGGCCCAAATCCGGCCCCCATGCTGCTCGATAATGCGGCGACAAATGGTTAAACCGAGACCCGTTCCCCCTTTCTTGCGCGAATCCGAAGTATCCACTTGGTGGAAGGGGTCAAACACTTGCTCTAAGGAGTTGGGGGGAATCCCGCGACCGCGATCGCAGACCTGTAAACAGATTTCCCCCGGTTGAGACCAATCCCGCAACCCAAAGCTAACCACAGCACCGGGGGGCGAGAACTTTATAGCATTACTGATGAGATTTGTCAAGACCTGAATCAATAAATCTCCATCAGCCCAAACCAGGTATTCCCGTAGATCCTCAGTTTTGGGGACAATTTCAAGGCCAATGTCATCCTGCTCAGCCATGGCCCGCATGGTGTCTAAACTTTGTTGCAGCAGAGCGAGCAACGGATGATGTTGGCGATTAATCTCGACCCGTCCCGATTCCAAACGTTGGAAATCCAAGAGATCATCAATCAAGCGTCGTAGGCGATTGGTATTGCTCAGCGCAATAGAGACCAGATGTTGGCCTTTTTCCGAGAGGGGGCCGAGCTTGCCACTATTAAGTAACCCTAGGGCGACCTGCATCGGCGTTAAGGGGGTTCTCAACTCATGACTAACCATAGAAAGAAACTCATTTTTGAGCTTTTCAATGGCCAGGCGCTCGCTAATATCCTTAAAGGTCAACACCGCCCCAAGATGTTGTCCATTCAAGACAATCGGTGTACAGATATAATCAACGGGGAACGTCGAGCCATCCAAACGGCAGAATTGGGCCTGATGAATCGTCGGCGACGTTCCAGGGAGATTACACTGTTCGAGTTCAGACACCTGAGTTTGCCACATTTGTTGCCAAAAGGGGGGAGACGCCGCCTCAGCCTTAGGAGACTCCTGAGAGGATTGAGGGGGACTAATGATGTCATACAACGACAAGCCAATAATCTCAGCGACGTGATCACTCCCCAACATCCTCGCCGCCGTTGGATTACAAAACGCCACCTGCTGACGTAAGTTGATCTCACAAATCCCCTCTCCCGCCGCATTCAAAATCAACTCATAGCGGTGACGCAACCGTTCTAAAGCCGCCTGATACTGTTTGCGATCATGGATGTCCGCCGCCGCACAGATCACATACTTCGGGTCAGTCCCCTCAACCACCACCTGGGCCGTCACCTGCGCCCAGCGCCAGGACCCATCCCGTCGCCGTTGTCGCTTCTCCCTCGAACAGCTACCGAGGGTTCCCAACTGCATCTGTTGCAACGAGTCTAAAGACTCAGGTAAGTCGTTGGGGTGCAGAATATCGGCCATATTCAGCTGCAACAACTCCTCAGGTTCATAGCCGAGGAGATTGCAATAGCGACGATTCACCCGCAAAAAATTGCCCTGAAAGTCGAGTTGCGCAATTCCCACCGCCGCCTGTTCAAAGGTGACGCGGAAGCGTTCCTCACTGTCTCGCAGGGCCTGTTCGACGCGACGGCGATCGCAGTAGTTATAGATAATCTCCCCCACCACCCGCAACAATCGCGCCTCTTCATCAGACCAATGGCGAGAACTTGAGCGAGTCATACTGACCCCCAAACAGCCCCAAAGTCGTCCCAAACGGTCCCAGATGGGAACCTCTAAAATCGATTGCACTCCCATATTTTGTAAGAGTTGGCGTTCTGCGGTGGCCTCATGGGGGAGTTCATCGACTTGTCGTAACAAAAAATCGCGATTCTGTTGCAGTTGCTCCAACCACCAGTCGAGCTCATTTAAGGGGATATTCTGCACGTGGTCTAAAAATAAGGGAACCGTCTCCTCGGCCCATTCGCCAATCCAGGAGGCGCTGTTGGCGGTCCAATCCAGGTGCGTGATGTGAACCCGATTGGCGTTGAGCGATCGCCCCAACAAGCCCAGTAAATGAGTCCAATCCGCCGCCTCATTGCTCGTCAGACGGCTCGAAAAGCGGGCTAAGGCCGTTTCAAAGTTTAATTGTTGTTGCAGCCGGTGTTCTGCCCGTTTGCGATCGCTGACATCCTGAACAATCGCCAAGAAATAGCCCGCCAACTCCCCCTCTTCCGGGAACGAGGACAAATTCAACTGCACCCAAACCCAAGACCCATCACAACGGTGATAGCCTTGTTCCCACTCCCGTTCCGATAACCGGACATCGGCGTCGGCCGCAAAGGCTTCGAGTTGCAAGATCGGTTGATGGGGTCCCAAAATTTGGGTCAGGGTATGATTCTGCTGGCAAATCTGTCCCTGAGGATCTAAAATCGCCATGCCCACCGCCGCCTGGTCAAACATCGTCCGTAAACGAGTCTCACTTTGTTGGACCTGGGTATAGAGATTGGCCTGACCAATGGCAATACTGACTTGGTCTGCCAGTTGTCGTAACATCTCAACTTCCCAGTCGAGCCAATGTCGTGGCTGGGAACATTGATGGGCAATTAACAAACCCCAGAGATTCTCTCCCAGAGCCGAGGCATGGAGAATCGGCACGACCACCTGAGAGCGCACTTGCATCGTTCCCAAGAGGCTGACACAAGTCCCATGGTGACAATGCAGATTGGGTTCAACCATGATCTGAGGCTGTCCCTGAGCATACTCCTGATAACAGACCTGGGGCAGTTCAGTGTCATAAAAGTTCAACCCCAAGGTGTCTCGATAAGGAAGCTCCACCGACTCACTGACCACCTGACTCCCGGCCAGGCCTTGCAAGCGGACAATAATGACGCGATCAGCCTTGAGAGAATGGCGCACCTCTCGCACCGTGCGATCTAAAATCTCTTCGAGATTGAGGGATTCCCGAATACGTTGAGTCAGAGTGGTTAAGAGGCGATCGCGTTGGGCCTGACGTTGCAGAATTTCCTCATTTTGCTTGCGATCCGTTAAATCGACGATCGCCCCATCCAAATAGAGTAAATTCCCCCAGGGGTCCCACATCCCTTGTCCCCGTTCATAAATCCAATGGGTTTGACCATCGGCACAGAGAATCCGAGCTTCAAAGGCATAGGCTTGACGGCGGCCGATGGCCTGGTTGATGATTTGGCGAATCCGGGGTAAATCCTGATGATGGATAATTTTGTGCCATAACTGAGCATCGTCGAGAAAGGCCTGCGCCTGATAGCCAGTCATCTCTTCAATGGCATCACTGATAAACACCGTGGCCCAAGTCTGATTTGGCAACACCCGATAAATAACACCCGGAACATTAGCCACTAAGGAACGAAACCGCTCCTCACTGGCTCGCAAGGCAATTTCCGTTTGCTTTAATTCGGTGATATCGCTACTGATGCCATCAATGCGTAGGGGGTGTCCTTGGCCATTGCTGACCAGCCGCGCTCGCAGTCTCAGCCAGCGCTCCTGGCGATTTTGCCGCCGTTGTCCAGGAACGCTCTCCCCAGACTCATCATCGGGGCGACGCACTAAAATCCGATATTCAATATCGACGCTTCCCTCAACTTTGAGTTGTCGCCATTGACGTACAAAGCTGGCGCGATCGCCGGGGTGGATATTGCGCATCCAGGGATTTTTCATCCGGGCTAATTTCTTAGCAGAGCGACCATAGAGCCGTTGCACCGCTGGACTGACATAGAGCAGTTGCATGGTTTGGGGACACATGGACCAAACCGCATCATCGAGGGACCCTAGAATCCCGTTAAGTCGTTCTTGACTGGCCCGCAACGCCGCTTCACTGGCCCGTAAGGCCGCTTCGGCGCATTGATGTTCGGTGATATCACTGGCAGTTCCTAAAATCTGCTGCACCTTCCCCATCTGATCACGCTTAAAGACCACATCGCGCGATCGCAGCCAACGATAACTCCCATCGGCGTGACGCAAGCGATATTCAAATTCGCTCACTTCACCATCGTCTAGGTCTTGCCAGGCGGCAAAATAGGCTTGCAGACGAGGAATGTCCTCAGGATGACAGAGCCGTTGCCATTGAAGCGAAAAATTTTTCGCCCCTACAGTATGACAGAGGCATTTAGGTGAGTAACCTAAAATGGCGTTGACTTGGCCGTTAATAGAGAGGATGACCAAACTCTGGACATCAATGGTATAGAGAATTTGCGGCGAGGCATTGGCAATGGCCTCGATAAACTCCTGACTTTGACGCAGTTGTTCATAAGCCTGTCGCCGCTGGGTGATATCTCGATAGGCACTCAGATAACAATTGCGTTCCGACAGGGGTAAATAGGTTGTCGACACAAGCAGCGTTCTGAGGCTGCCATCTTTAGCGCGAATGGTGGTTTCGAGGTTACGCAGACAGCCTTTTTGCCGCACCTCCACTAAGCGATCGGCCGCTTCGGCAAAGGCCTCGGCATCGGGATAGAGGGTGGCCAGAAAACTCTCGCTCTCTTGGGCTTCTGTGCCGCTGTAACCGGTGATTTCCGCCATTTTGGCATTAAACACCCCAAAGTTATCCGCATCATCGCTGAGGGTGATTCCTTCCTCGACGGTTTCGATAATGGTGAGGAGTCGTTGAGCGAGTTCATAAAGGTCTTCTTCGGCCTGTTTGCGATCGGTGATTTCAAAAACGATGCCATTCCAGATCACCCGGCCATCCGGATGACGATGGGGGTAGGAAATGCCCTGAAGCCATTTCTTGCGGCCTGAGGGGAGATTGATGCGCCATTCAAAGTTCCAGGGGGTGAGGGTTTTGGCCGAACGGGCGATCGCCTGCTGGGCAAAGGGAATATCGGCCGTATCCATGACTCTCCAGAGGTAACCGGTATCGGCTTGAATGTCAGCGGCGGAGAGTTCAAAAATCTCTTCACAGTTAGAACTAACGTAGGGAACCTGATCGCGACCATCGGGATGCAAGACATAGTCAAAAATCATGCCCCGAATATGCAGGGCCAGTTGTTGCAGGCGACTACGACGGTCATCGTCGTCGAGATCGTCGAGATCGAAGTCCGGCTCAAAGTCACTTAAATCCACGCCAAGGGAGGGGGTGGGAGCGGCTTCCCACCGCATCAGGAACAGTGGACTGGAGTTGCCAGAACTCGGCAGCGGCGAGAGGGTTGCCATCACGCTTTGAACACCCTGTCCGGGGATGTGAAGCCGTTGGGGAAAGGGTTGGGAGTCTTGAGGATGTTCCCGGTTAAGCCGTGCGATTTCAGCCAGGAGGCGATCGCCATCGCG
>SIHH01000046.1:17168-20154 GCA_004299065.1 Phormidium sp. SL48-SHIP
GACTCCTGCTTAATTTTGTCCACTTCGAGTTTGAGAGGTTCTCCTAGCCCCTAAGTCCAGGCTAAAAGCTGTTTAATCTGGGGAACAAGCTGCAAGGGATCAAAGGGTTTAGAAATAGCGGCAGCAATGCCTATGCCTTGAAAATCCTCGATAATCTCGGCGGCTCCTTTAGCCGTTAACAGCAAAACAGGAATCGATTGTGTGTCGGGAAACTCCTGTAAAACTCTTGCCGTCATCAAGCCGTCCATATCTGGCATCATGACATCGAGTAAAATGGCGTCAGGATGGTGGAATCGAGCCAAATCCACCCCCTTACGTCCAGATTCCGCCGTCAACACCTGCCAACCGCCTTCAAGTTCCAAAGTCAGTTGGGTGACCTCTCGGATATCCTCCTCATCATCAATAATTAAAATACATCGGGTATCCATAATGTTTAATCTAGGTTCAGCCACAACCAGACGACTCTTTAGACGTTAGCGTCAGAAGTCAACGTTAAGTTTAATGAACAAACAGACAACAGGTCGAGTCGATCTGTATTCGCCGGGGCCTTATCTCTATTTTAACGCATTGTCAAGGAAAGGCGACAACTCAACTCCCCGGTGACTCCTCAACCTCTGGCGAATAGAGAACCACCTGGCCCCGGCCCGCTTCTTTCGCTTGATAAAGCGCCTGATCGGCCCGACGATAGAGAATGGGTAAATCATCCCCATCTTGGGGAAACTCAGCGACTCCGGCACTAAAGGTAACCTTGAAGTGAACCCCATCTTCGAGGACAAACTTCTGCGATCGCCATTGGTCCAAGACCACCGATAACCGTTCTACAGCATTCACCGCCCGAGTATCAGCCATCACCACCACAAACTCCTCACCTCCCCAGCGGCCCACCACATCATCGGGCCGAAAGGCATCCCGCAACATCTCCCCAAAGCGGTGTAACACCAAATCCCCTGTGGCATGGCCATAGGTATCATTGACGGGCTTAAAATGATCGAGATCTAACATGGCAAAACTGGCTGGGCGATCATTACGCAGGGCAACCCGCAACAGATTAGCGATATCATAACTGGACTTGCGGCGATTGGCCAGGCCCGTCAGGGAATCGAGTTCCGCCAGGTTTTGTAGCAGTTTCGTCCGTTCGAGGCGATTAAACAGCCGCGAAATCAGTTCAGGTCCTGAAATCGGCTTACTGACATAATCATCGGCCCCCGCTTGAAAAATCCGATCCACCGTCGCCGAGTCGGTATGGGCCGTGAGAAACAAAATCGGCAGTTTGCGCCATTGAGGTTCATTGCGAACCACCTGACAGAGTTCAATGCCGCTGTAATGGGGCATTTCAAAATCCAAGACCAGCAAATCCGGCATAAAGTTTTCTAAGGCTTGCCAAAATTCCCGTGGGTCATCGAGGGTTTCGAGTTGGAGTCCCCAGGGACTCAGGAGGGTGCTTAAGCCTTGCAATTCTTGCCGGTCATCATCGACAATCATGACTTTGGCCGCCGTGTGCGATCGCTGGATCACTTCCATCACCACTTCCATAATTTGCGGCATCGGTGTCGGCTTTTGCAAAAAGGCTTGACTTCCCAAACGGGAGACCGAAAGGCGATCCTGGAAACTATCGCGCACCGTCAAGACCACCACCGGAATCTCAGGACGATTGCGGGCCAGTTCTTCGAGTAGCATTAAGCCATCTTCTCCGGGTTCAGGAAAATTGAGATCAAGGAGAATTAACCCCGGTGAATAGGTGACAATCGCCGGCCGGGCCTCCTGAACCGTGGTGGCAATTTTGACATCCATCCCCCAGGTTTCGGCTTCTTCGGCAATTTGTTCGGCCAAGACGCGATCGTCATCGACAATCAGTAAGCGGCGTTGTTCAGGGTCCGGTAAGGTGGGGGGTTCCGGGACGACGGCTGTGGGATGACCTTGAAACTGTTGGCGTAACTCCACTAACCACTGTTGGAGTTGATCGAGTTGAGGCTCGGTGAAGGCCTGCTTTTGCAGCAACATTTCCTCAATTTGGCGGGCTAGGCTAGACCCATAGTGATAGCCAAACGTCCCGAGGGAACCGGCCAACTTATGGGCTTCTTGGCGGGCGGTTCCTTGTAAAGTTTCATCATGGGCCGCGAGAGCCGAAATCCCTTCTTCGAGCCGGTCAACCCGTTTGAGGACATTGGGTTTAATCCGCTTCCAGAGTGCCTGAATGGCATTGAGGGTTGTCGCATTGCGATTGCTGGCGGCGTTGGGGTCAGGATTCGGCGGGTCGTCATAACAATCTTGGAGACGGTAGCCGACACCATAG
The DNA here is from genome assembly GCA_004299065.1 of Phormidium sp. SL48-SHIP. Classification (GTDB taxonomy): domain Bacteria; phylum Cyanobacteriota; class Cyanobacteriia; order Cyanobacteriales; family Geitlerinemataceae; genus Sodalinema. Next base: position 19,462 of record SIHH01000046.1, read on the forward strand.
ATGGTTTCGATGAGTTTGGGCGGTGCATCCACGGCTTTGAGTTTGGTGCGTAAGCCTTTGATATGAGCGCGTAGGGTGTTTTCCGTGGGCGGTTCTTCGAGGGACCAGAGATGCTCGATAATGACATCTCGTGAGAAGACTTGAGTGGGCGATCGCAAAAACAGTTCGAGAAGGGCGTATTCTTTGGGAGTCAGGGATAGGGGGCGATCGTCATAAGTGACCTCACAGGTGGCGGGATCGAGTTGCAGCGGTCCCCAGGTCATAATTGGGGGACGAGAATAGCGTCCCCGCCGCACCAGGGCGCGAATCCGGGCCAAGAGTTCTTCGAGGCCGACCGGTTTCACCACATAGTCATCGGCCCCGGCGTCGAGGCCTAGGACTTTATCACGACTGTTATCGAGGGCCGTCAACAACAGCACCGGCATTTGATAATGTTCTGAGCGTAGGGTTTTGCAGAGACTGATTCCATCGAGTTTCGGCAGCACCACATCTAGCACCAAGAGGTCATAGTCAAAGGTGCGGGCGTAATTGAGTCCGCTTTCTCCATCAACGGCTACATCGACGATGTAGTTGCGATCGCTCAGGTATTGATTGAGGAGTTGAGCGAGATATTCATCATCTTCAACTAAAAGGATTTTCACAATTGTACTTTGACTCAAACAGAACCTTGAACCCAGCCACAAACCACCGTCT
>SIHH01000047.1 GCA_004299065.1 Phormidium sp. SL48-SHIP
ATTCTCACCTGTCTCGATCGCATCAAATGGGAACAAGATGGCACCCTCGGCTATCGTAAAAACTGCCGTAACACCATCTGCGGCAGTTGTTCGATGCGAATTAACGGCCGGTCGACTCTCGCCTGTAAAGAAAACGTCGGTGCGGAATTAGCCCGGCTGCGGCAGATTCACGGGCTATCAGACGAGGAAATCCCAGCGATGACTATTGCCCCAATGGGCAATATGCCGGTGATTAAGGATTTAGTGGTGGATATGCGCAAATTCTGGGATAACCTCGATGCCGTCGATCCCTATGTGAGTACCCAGGCCCGTCAGATTCCCGAACGGGAGTTTTCCCAATCGCCTCAGGAACGGGAAAAACTGAGTCATAGTGGCAACTGTATCCTGTGCGGGGCCTGTTACTCCGAATGTAACGCCGTGGAGGTGAACCCCGATTTCGTTGGTCCCCACGCCCTAGCGAAAGCCCAGCGGATGGTGGATGATAGCCGCGACGATCGCACTGAAACCCGCATCGCTCAATATGAACAGGGAACCGATGGGGTTTGGGGCTGTACCCGCTGTTATTACTGTAATTCAGTCTGCCCGATGGAGGTCGCCCCCCTCGATCGCATTGGTGAAGTCAAACAAGCGATTCTCTCCCGCCGCGATGGGAACGCCAGTCGGGCCGTACGTCACCGCAAAACGCTCGTGGAGTTGGTTCGTGATGGAGGCTGGGTAGATGAACGTAAGTTTGGCGTGCAAGTGGTGGGCAATTACTTCCGGGATTTGCGCGGTTTGTTGAGTTTAGCGCCTCTGGGGTTACGGATGTTGGTTTGTGGCAAGTTTCCCCTGAGTTTTGAGAAGTCGGAGGGAACCGAGGAGGTGCGATCGCTGATTGATTCGGTGCGAGAGTTAGAAGCCCAGAATCGTTAGAGAATCGGGAACACCGGAACTGGGAATGGGATTGATCCTGACTAGGGGCGAACAATTGCCCCTACCCGGCCTCTAACGCTCGCCGGAGATGTCCACCAGCCGCCTCTAAGCGCGATCGTCCCTCAATCACACTTAAACCCGACCAATGCACCAACAACGCCAGTTTAACCCGTTGGTCACAGCGGTCCAATAACGACTCCGCCTCGGGCCGGGATAACTCCGTTAAATCCACAAGGGTACGAATCGCGCGATCGCGTAACTTCTGATTCGTCACCGACACATCCACCATGCGATTCCCATAGACTTTCCCCAATTTCACCATGACACTGGTCGAAAGGATATTCAGCACTAACTTCGTCACCGTACCCGCCTTCAAGCGAGTCGAACCCGCTAACACCTCTGGCCCCACCAAGAGGCGAATATCGAGATCCGCCTGACTGGGAACTTGGCGAACGGGAACACAGGCCATAAAGACCGTGGTGGCCCCTTGCTGGCGGGCCTCGGCGATCGCCCCTTGCACATAGGGCGTTGTTCCCCCGGCGGAAATCCCCACCACCACATCCTTATCTGTAACCTCCCGTTCCCTCATCGCCAACGCCCCATCTTCAGCGCGATCCTCTAGGGCTTCAGAACTGCGAACCAGAGCCGCCTCACCCCCCGCTAAAACGCCCTGTACCAGCTCCGGAGGAGTGCAGAAGGTGGGCGGACATTCTGCCGCGTCAAGTACCCCTAAACGCCCGCTCGTGCCTGCCCCAACGTACAATAAGCGCCCCCCTTGGGCCAGAGCCTCCGCCGTGCGATCGATGGCTTGGGCGATCGCCTCCCGAGACGCCGTAATCGCCTCGAAAACACGGGCATCTTCCCGAACAAACAAATCCACCAACTCCAAAGCACTCAAGCGATCCAACGCCTCAGAATTGGGGTTACTCTGTTCCGTCAACAAATGGCCGCGACTCTCCAATGGTCCGAACTCCTTCACAACAACCCCTCTAAGCGGCGACGAATATCATCTAACTGGGCCGTCGGTACATCTTCTTCCCGAGGCGGTTGATTGGGCTGTTGCTGTTCCCGTTCCCAGTCGGTATCCTCTAAATTGGTTTCCGGCGGCGACAGAAAAATGCGTTCCTCGGGGGATTCCGGCACAAAGCCCTCGGGGATTAACTTAGCCTCATATTGGCAACTGTTACAAAATTCCTCAATTTCCTCCGAATCAAAGGCTTCCGCCGTCGGAACATGAAAATCTTGGGCTTCTAACAACATGGCATACCGTTCTGCATCATCTTGAGACTCAAACATCATCACGATGTTGCGTTCACCCCCTTGAGGCGTTCCTAAGCGAATGGTGTGAATGCCCTCGTTTTCCTGACGGGCATTAAACAGCAACACATAAACCTTCATAACAAACCCTCCACATTCACTCCACGATTAAACCGAGGACTCCATCAGATCCCCTGAGACCGATGGCCCTACTCTCCCCTAATTTACCCTGAAAGCGATCGCCCCCCAATCTGTCCCGCCCCCGCTGTCAGTCCCTAAAGTTTCCCGCTAGGATATCCTGTACCGTCCCCTGCTGCCTACCTATGACCGAGTTTCCGACTACGCCACCGAGTGAACCACAACCCCCTCGTCAGCCCCGGCGACGGGTTCTGTGGGCCATCGCCATCCTTATTCTCACTCTCGTGGCCGGGGGAAGCCTCTGGGCCTGGCGATTTGTCCAGGTTCAACTCGCCCCCCTGCTATCGCAAGAACTCGGTAAACTCCTTGAACGCCCCATTGAAGTCGGTGAGTTAGAAGGGGTTTCTCTCGGTCATGTTCGCTTCGGAGACTCCCGCGTTCTCCCCAGTGACAGCCAACCCAGTGAAGCCGAGATTGAGGCGGTTCATGTGCGGTTTAATCTCTTCTCCCTTCTCTGGAGTCAAACCCTACCCCTCGATATTCGTCTCGAAGAGGTGGACGTCACCATTCCTCAACTCGACGATGGGAATTGGGCCACCACCGACATTCGCCCGGCTGGGGAACCGGGATTCATTCAAATTCAACTGGACCGAATTGAAATTGATGGGGGACGGCTGACGGTTGAACCGCAGCCGAAACCCGAGTTTCAGTCTCCAGAACCCGAAACAGAATCTGAGACAGAACCTGAGACAGAATCTGAGACAAAACCCGAAATTATCCCTCCCGAAGCCATCACCCTGCGTCGGTTCAGTGGAGAAGCTGAATTTAGCCCCGACGGCGATCGCATCAACTTCAACGCCACCGGCTATCACAACACAACCGGACGACTCAACGCCCAGGGAGAGTTCAGCAATCCCGACGAAGCCGTGAACCTGAATCTCTCGGCCCAATTCCTGCAAGGCGAGGTGATTTCCCCCTGGATTCCGGCCCCGCTGATGTTAGATGGGGGGGAAATTTTCGGTAACATCTCCATGCAACTGGCGACTGGTGGCCAAGAGGCCCCCCTGAACCTGCAAGGAAACCTACGCTTTGAAGACCTAGACTTACAACTCGGCGGCGTTCCTCAGCCAATTCTCGACGGTTCCGGACAAATTCGCCTACAAAACAATCTCATTGGCTTTGAGAACATCTCCGCCAGCTACGGAGAGTCAATCCCCATGACCATTCCCCAGGGATTGATGCACCTCGAACAGGGTTATGAAATCCCGATTGTTGTTCCTCCCACCGATTGGCAAACCATCAGCGATACCCTGGACTTAGAGTTTCCCGTGGACATTACCGGGGAATTGGAAGCCGTCTTACAAGTGATTGGCCCCATTGACAATCCCCGCTTGGTGGGCGAAGCTCGCAATACCGATGTGGTGATTGTCGATCGCCTGCCCTTTAGCGAAGTTCAAGCCCGATTTGGCCTGCTAACAGAAACTTCAGAATTTCTCATCGAACAACTCACCGCCACCCCCGCCGAGGGAGGCGGTGACGTTCAAGCCGCCGCGAGAGTGGAATTGCCTGAAACAGAGGAAACCGCCCCAACCGTAGAAGCCGAGTTTATTGTCCGCAACGCCTCGGCTGATGCGATCGCCCGTCGCTATGACCTGCCCACTACCGGGGTCATTGGCAATTTCAACGCCCGAGGAACCTTGGAAACCGCCGGGGAAGAAACCTTAATCCGGCTGCCGATTATCGAAATTGCCGGTGGCCAAGCTCAAGGGGGCGTTTTGTTAGAGGATGACACCTGGCGGTTAGAATTGGCCACCCAAGCTGTCTCTCTGGCCAGCATTGTTCCCCAAGATATCGGTCAAAGCTACGGCGTTGGCGGCTTTAGCGGTCAACTGGCCCTAGGAGGCGAGATTGGCGTCACCGACTTAGCCCAACTCGAAGCCATAGCCCAGGGACAATTGCAACTGCTGGGTTCCGCCATTCCCGTTCAGGCGGCGTTACAGAATGGCAACTGGGAAACCGTTTTCACCGCTGAAAACCTGACGCCACCCCGCCAAGTCTTACCCCAACAGTTAGCGGACTTGCCTTTGGGGGCAATCTCGGGCAGTCTGCAAGTTGCGGGAACTGTCGCCGATTTAGAGTCGTTCAATCTCGCCAATCTCACGGGCCGAACCTCCTTAACCACCCGCATTGCGGAGAGTCCACTGCGTCTCGATGCTGGACTGAGTGAGGGCGTTTGGCAAGCCCAACTGATCACCGAAGGACTCCCCCTATCGCCCTTCATTGACGTTCCGCCCGAGGTTCGTCTGGGAACCTTTGCTGGCCAGGCCGCCTTAGCCGGAGATGTGGCCAGCTTAGATACGCTCAATCTGCAAACCCTGGAAGCGGAGATTCAGGGAGAACTGACGGTGAATCGTGGTCAGGTGGAGATTACCAGTCAAATTGCCCAGGGTCAAATGCAGGGAGAGGCGATCGCCCAAAATGTCGATATCACCTCTTTTATCCCCAATGCTGATCTCACCCCAAGTCTGTTGAGTGGTCGGGGTCAGTTCCGCGTTCCCCTGGCGAATCCTTCTCCAGAAACTCTGATGGCCCAAGGTCAAATTGGGGTGGTTTTAGCCGAGGGAGGTTTGACCGGGAATTTCCAATTAAACGAGGGAACCTGGCTAATCGATGCTGAACAACTGCAAATTCCCCTCATGCCCTTCGTGGACTCTCCTGTGGCCCTGTCGCCGTTGGTGAAAGTGGGTGACATTGCCCGCCTGACGGGATCGGTGAGTGATCTACGTCCCCAAGCCATGTCAGGACAGTTACAGGTGGGCTTCCAATTGGGAACGGTTGCTGTCAAGGAGAACAACCCGGAAGACCTGGGCGGGGTTTTGATGGATATTACCTTAGGTGATGGCGGTTGGCAGGTGTTGGCCCAATTGCAAAATGCCGATTTACAGGAATTGGTTCCGGGTTTGCCCCAACTCCCGGGCCAAACGGCGGCCCTGGATGTGGCGGGACGCTTGGATGGGGCGATCGCCGTCACGGGAGGTTGGCAGGAGTTTACCCCCATCAACATCGCCATTCAAGAGGGGGCCATGCAGGTGAGTGGGTTCCAAGTGGGCGATCGCCGCTATGACCCCATTATCGGCGGTCCCATCACCGCTGACAAAGAAGGGGTCTTGGTACAACTGGCTGGACAAAGCCAAACTGACCCCAGTCGCCCTCGGGATGGTCTCTCTCTGCGTCTAACTCCCGAGTTGTCCCCCCAAGCCTTTGCCCTACAACTGGGGAATACGGTCGCTAGAGGCTTGCTGGAGAACAAACTCTGGGACATTGACCTGGAAAACTTCCCCCTGGCCATGTTGAACCTCGAACCCGTTGGCGATCGCGGCCGTCTCAGTGGCGATCTCACGGCCACCGTAACCGCTGATCCCAGTGGTTCCCTTGTCTCGGGGGCCTTAGGTGTCCGTGACCCCAGTTTAGGCCTCACCCAAGCTGATGCCCTACAAGGGGAATTTGTCTGGGCCAACCAGGTTCTACAACTCGACGAAGTGGAACTGCAACAAGGCGAGAGTCGCTATGGCTTTGATGGCAGCATCACGGCTACAGAAGACCCCCAATTTGCCGGGGCCTTAAAAATTTATCAAGGGGATATCCAACAAATTCTCGAAGTCCTCCGCTGGTTTGACCTCGAAGATGTGCAACGGGGGTTTGAACCAGTTGATTACGCCGACGCAGAGGTTCTCAACCCCGTCGGGGTCGGGAGTCCTGAGGCTAGCCTGATTCGGCAATTGCAACGATTGGTCGAAATCGAGGTTCTCTTACAACAGCAACAACAGGCCCGAGAGGAGGCTTCTCCCCTACCGGAGTTGGCCCTGTTGCAAGGACAGTTTTCAGGGGACATCAATCTCGCTGGATCTTTGAGTCAGGGCATTGATTTTGATTTCAACTTGGGGGGAGAGGCTTGGCAATGGGATGATTATCAAATTCATACGATTGCCACTCAGGGCGATTTTGTTGAGGGTGTTTGGGATATTCAAAACTTTAATCTCGATGCGACTCTTGATCCCTCCCAGGAGACGCAACTGACCTTCAACGGCATTCTCGGGGCACCGGAACAGTCGGGACAGTTTCTCCTCACAGGACTCCCCATGTCCGTCATCTCGGACTTTATTGAGTTTCCTGACGGGGTGCGACTCGGTGGCAGTGTTGATGCCCAGGCCACCCTCTCAGGACGGTTGGAAAATCCGGCGGCCCGGGGCGAAATTCGCTGGAACAACGGCCAAATTAACCAACAGTCGCTGACTCAGGCCCAGGGCGGGTTTGCCTTGGCCGATGGTCGCCTCAATTTTGGGGCGGCGGCCATGCTACGAGAGGATGCTGATCCGATTCGGCTACGGGCCACTTTACCGCTGCTGTTTCCTGGCTCTACTGTGCGCCCAGACAGCAATGAGTTTGAAATTGCCGTCAATGCTCAAAATGAGGGATTAGAGGTGTTGACGGCGCTCACAGACGGGGCTTTGGAATGGTTAGGCGGGGAGGGTTCCCTGGAGTTGGCGATCGCCGGGGAACAGGTTGGCATGGGCTTTAATTATCTGCCCTTGGCCACTCGCGGCCGGGCCGAGTTTCGCGATGCTGAGTTTAATTCACCGCAACTCCCGGAACCGTTGACTCAGGTGAATGGGACGCTGGAATTTCTCGATGATACTGTAGTGGTGTCTGAATTGACGGGACAGTTTCGTCAGGGATCGGTTCGGGCGGCGGGAGAGTTACCGGTGTTTTCCCCCTTAGCGGTGGAGACCCCCTTGCAGGTCACCTTTGATCAGGTGGAGTTAGAACTCGAAGATCTCTATCAGGGTCGCATTGATGGGACGGTTGAGGTCACGAATTCGGCGTTGTTTCCCAATTTGGGGGGACAGTTACTGTTAACTCGGGGACAGGTGTTTATTGCCCAGGATGAGACTGGGACGGGAGGACAGACGGTTGATTTGGAAACGCCACCGATTATTAGTTATGACAATTTACTGTTGGAGTTAGGGCGTGGAGTCCAGATTATTAGTTTTCCAGTGCTGAATTTTGTGGCTGACGGTAAGTTGTTGGTCAATGGCCCGTTTGAAAGTCCGGAACCGAATGGGACAATTTTTTTACGGGATGGACAGGTGAATTTGTTTACTACGACGTTTACGTTGACCCGAGGTGAGAATACGGCGACCTTTGATCCTCAGTTTGGTCTCGATCCAATTTTGGATGTCCGCTTGCGGGCGGCGGTTCAGGAGACGACACGACCTCGGATTATCTCGCCGGTGGGGTTTGACCGTTTGGGAACGGGGACGGAGATTGTTGACCCCTCCATTGAACGCGGCGGGGTGGAAACGGTACGAATTGAGGCCGAGGCCCAGGGATTGGCGAGTCGCTTGTTTGAAGGCTTCGCCACTGGAGAGGTCGCGGCCCAAACGGCCTTGGAGTTGAGTAGTTCGCCGGCGCGATCGCAGACGGAAATTCTCTCGCTGATTGGCGGCGGGGCGTTGGGAACCCTCGGCCAGCAGGACCCCTCGTTGGTGGTCGCTAGTTCGGCGGTCTTAACTCAGATACAATCGATCGTGGGCCGGGCTTTGGGCTATCGTGATTTTCGCTTGTTCCCAGCCGTCGATCCGAGAACCTCGGTGTTGGGGTTGGGGGCTGAGGTGGGGGTGAACCTCACGGATGATTTCTCGGCTTCGATTCTGACGATTCTCGATCGCGATGATTCCACTCGCTTTAGTGTTCGCTATCGGATTGATGATAATTGGGTGATTCGAGGATCGACGGATTTTGATGATGATAATCGTGGGGCGGTGGAGTTTCAGATGCGGTTTTGAGGGGAAAGGCAAAAGGCATGCATGCAAAAGGCAAAAGGCATGCATGCAAAAGGCAAAAGGCAAAAGGCAAAAGGCAAAAGGCATGCCTCTTGCATGCATGCAAGAGGTAATCTAGCCAGCCAGTGAGTAAGAAACAGGAGAGATGAGGATGGAGAGACAGTTGAGAATTGCGGCGGTGGGGGATGTTCATGATCAGTGGGATGAACGGGATAACGCCATTTTGCAGGACTGGAATTTGGATTTAGTCCTGTTTGTTGGGGATTTTGGCAATGAGTCGTTGACCGTTGTTGAGTGTATTTCCCGGTTGTCCTTGCCCAAAGCCGTTATTCTGGGAAATCATGATGCTTGGTATACGGCGACGCCTTGGGGACGCAAGAAATGTCCCTATGACCGCCAGCAAGAAGACCGCGTTCAACGCCAATTCGAGATGTTGGGGGGCGATCGCGTTGGCTATCGGGTCCGGGATTATCCCCAGTTGGGAGTTTCGGTGGTGGGGGGTCGCCCCTTTAGCTGGGGGGGGAGTCGTTGGAATATGCAGGAGTTTTATCAAAGTCGGTTTGGTGTGGGGAGTTTGCAGGAGTCGGGCGATCGCATCAGCCAGGCCATGAACGCCGCCACCGAACCCATCCGCATTGTCTTGGCCCACAATGGTCCTTTTGGCTTGGGAGAGACGGCGGAATCCCCCTGTGGTCGGGATTGGAAGCCCATTGGCCAGGATCATGGTGACCCAGACTTAACCCACGCCATTCAGGCCAGTCAGGAGGCGGGACAGCCGCCGCTATTAGTGGTTTTCGGACATATGCACCACCGGCTACGCCATACGAAACAGCGACTTCGCCAACCCTTCGCTCAGGATGACTGGGGTACGATCTATCTCAATGTGGCTTCGGTTCCTCGATGGGTTGGGGAAGGAACCCAGCAACGTCGCAATTTTACGCTGATTACCCTCGATGGCCCCCAGGTGACGGCGGCGGATTTAGTCTGGACGGATCATGAGGGCAAGATCGATCGCCGTTTGTCCTATTTCCCCAAACCTGAAATGGCCACACAATTGTCCCTTGATGGATGAGTGTTCTATGAATACTTTGACCCCAATGTTTATCGGGTCTTCAGGAAATCGGGTGTCATACCATTTTTGGCAATGCTTGCTATAGCGATCTGAAGATTGGCTTAGGACACTCTGAGTTGGCAGAGAATCCCCGACCTCTCGCCTCTTACCTCTTGCCTATTTTCTGTACGATTCAGACCAACTTTTGCTATATAAATTGTCTTGATTTCCCTAAACCCTGAAGACCCTTTTTATCAGTTTAGCCGATTGTTTATGGGGCCGGGTTAATGTTTCCCATATTGCTGGGCGAAATGTTCCCGGAGGAGTCCATGCACAAAGTGATAGCCGCCGCCAACTCGTTGCAAAAAACCTCGCTCGGTACAGTACCGTAAGAACTTACTATAATTCCAAGGGCTATAGCCGAATAGCCATAAAGTTACACGAAGGGCAAAATGAGAAATAACGCTATTTAATCCTCCCGCAAACGCCCCAAATAAAAATCCTAATACAATTCCCTCTCGAATCAGTCTCCAGAGTCCAACTGGCTCGTTTAAATAATGAATTGATAAGGGAATTAAGAAGCCAACAGGAACAAACATAAAACCAAAAATAAAGGAGTTAACTAAAGAGCGGTAAATGCCTTGGTTATCTTCTTTTTTTGTGTCAATTTCTCCCCCGACCAAGGCTTCTACTAAGCCCCCAATTACCCCGACGACGGTTCCAAAGACCTGGCCAATCACAATTCCACCCAAGACACCAATCCAAAGTCCACCAAAGCGTTCGCCAATGAGACCGCCGGTTATTCCTCCCATTAAACCCACCACCCAACCGAGAAATAAACTTTTGGTAATAATTCTTGAGAGTTGCTTGGAGGCAAGTTTCCTGGAAAATCGAATCGTCTCAACGGTTTTTATTTCTCGAATCAGCCCCCCCACTAAACCCACTATTAAACCGACAGCAAGTCCTCCTAAAAGTCCTCTTAATAGCCCGTCAATAACCCCATAGATGAGGCTAAATACTAAGCCAACGACGATTCCCAAAACGAGACCCACCACTAACCCATAGACAAGCTTATAGGGGCGTTTTAATAAGAAATAGGGTTGTAGTTTTTCAATGAAAAATTCAGTTTGATTCTCTTCTATCAGTCGAGAAGCAAGCCAGCCAAGCCAGTGTTTGGTTTGTTCATCGTCTTGATAGGGTTTCTGGCCATGGCGGGTTGCGGCTAAGTTTGCACCGCCGAGATAGCGCCGTTGTAGTCGAGTTTGGATATAGGCTTCAAAGAGGACTTCTCGTCGCTGTGTTGGGCTAACGGACTGTTTCCAGATTTCTGGGGGTAAGTTGTCACTCGCTAAGACTAAAATGGTTAAAAATAAGGGGGAGCGAGCTAAGCCATGTTCGGGATTCATGATGTCACTATCATGGCGAATGGCTTGCCAAAGCCAGTCACATTTGGCTTGTTGTAAGTAGGCTTGAATTTGGCTGTCGCTGAGGGGTTGAAGAATCAAAGCGCCGTTTAAGCCTAAATGTTGGTTATAGAGTTGGTATTCTTCGAGGCGACAACAGACGACTAAGGGCATCCCACTCCAATCGGGAAGAAACTGATTGAGGGACTCAATACAGGTTTCTTGACATTGAGACATCAGTTCATCAAGACCATCGAGGAGTGGCAGAATACGCCCGCGATCTAGCCATTTGCGGGCGATGTCTTGACGGATTCCATATTTGAGTTTTAGGTCTAGGATAATCCAACTACGGATATCTTTGAAGTTGCTATTCCAAGCCGAGAGGTTAAGCAGAACGGGAACGGGATCTGTGGCGGTTTTTTCGGCCCGTTCCACGAGGGTTTGAGCGAGTTGCAGAAGAACGGTGGTTTTCCCGGAACCGGGAGAGCCAAGGATGAGTAAGCGTCCGCCAATGTCGGGGCGATCGAAGGTGTCAATAATCTGGTTATTTTGGCAAACTTGTTGATGGGGAGCATGGCCTAATTTAACATCAACAGACCAGGGGGCGATCACTTGGCTGGGATCTTCGGCTTTGTCGAGTTCTAGGTACACTCGATGGTGGAGCGATCGCGAAAACCGACCTGCGACCTCATTTTTGACGGCTTTGAGTAATTTGGCTTCACTCGCATCCCGTGAGGTGCTAGTTGGGTTCCCAAAATTCTGCACCATTTGGGAAATGTTAACCTGAGCCGCATCGTTGGGATTAATCCCCTGTTGTTGATAATCGCCCCCCATTGTCCTCCTAGCTAAAGTTTTGTTGAATTGTCTCGTTGAAGTTAGCCGTTCCTTGATCGTTAATCACAATCCCCTGCTGTTTACGCTGGTCAATTTTGATTTCCATCGGGGGGAATTGTCGTTCTACTTCTTCAACAACTCCCGCGAGTTGCGGGTCTTGGACTTCTTCTTGAACCATCTCTGCAACCAGTTGCGGGTTGTCAAAGGGGTTTTCATGGTTGGGAAAGCGTGATTGGAGTCGCTCCCCTAATAGGCTGACACCATTTTGTAGGGTGGTGGATAAACTCGATGCGGCTGATTTCATGGGAGGTAGGGCGATTTCTAGCATCTCTTTGGAGACCATCTGACCGGTGTTTTCAGCGGCTTTGGTCAACATCACGGATGCAATTCCCGCTAAGCCTAATTCCAGAGGACCCATTAACGACTTCTCCTATTTCTAATTGACCAGTCCTATCTAACATATTCTGACCACAGACAACAAGATCGGGGTGAGGGGTCTTACACTACATTTTAGATGTCTGATCTCAATCGAACGCCCATCGTCTGGGGTCTTAGATCTAGTTTATCTCGACTGAATTGTCAACTGATGTTTTGTGAAGATATTTAGCTCGAATGATGATCGAACAAGGCTTTTGGAAGGAGATTTGATGGATGGGCTGGGCTAGGGACTTGATGAGTAAGACCCCTCATGGGGATCTTCAAGATTCGAGTTCATACGAGATCCTAACCGTCGAGTCGGGTCTCAGATTTTATTTTTTGACTGTTATTAAGTGATGTTTGTGGCCATTTCCCGAGTTTGGATTCATTTGAGCTAGGTTGGGCTGGGTGTCTGGGGGGTAAGGGAAGCGAGGAGTGGTGATGCGGCGTCGCGACTGTCACAGAGTGCAACGAAATTTAGGTAAATTTCCGGAGATACTGTAGAGAGTTAGTTTAGGGAAACCCGACAAAATTCACCTTATAAATTCTACGATTATGACTCGTACCTCTTCTCGATCCAGCGCGCTTCCGCTTCAGGAACAGGCGAATCTCAAAACTTCTCTTGATTACGGCTCGGTCGGCTCTGTGACGGAGGTTTGGTCGGTGGCCAGCGATCGCTTCGGAAACCTCACGGCCTTAGATGACCCCCATAGCCAACCGGCGGTGAAACTCTCCTATCGGGACCTTTGGCAAGATATTCAGCGGTTCGCCACCGCCTTACAGAGTCTTGGTTTGACCTCTGAGGATGATTTCCCGCCGCGAGTGGTGCTGTTTTCGGAAAACAGTCCCCGCTGGTTCATTGCAGACCAAGGGATTATCGCCGCCGGGGCCGCCAATGCGGTGCGATCGAGTCAAGCCGATCGCGATGAACTCCTCTATATTGCTCAACATAGCCAAAGTCAGGGTCTCGTCCTGGAAAACCTCGCCACCTTCGAAAAACTACAATCGGCGACTGATGAGGGGTTACGTCTGGCTGATACTCTCTCCTGGGTGGTGTTACTCTCGGAGGAAACGCCACCTGAGGAGAGTTCCTTGCGGATGCTCAACTTCAGTCAGTTTATGGCCTTAGGCGATGCGGCCCGGTTCAAACTTCCCAAGAGCGATCGCAACACCCTGGCCACCCTCATCTACACCTCAGGAACCACGGGTCGTCCCAAAGGCGCGATGTTGACCCATGGCAACCTCCTACATCAGATTAATGCCTTCCGTCATGTCTTCGTCCCCCAAGCCGGCGATCGCGCCCTCAGCATCCTCCCCAGTTGGCACGTGTACGAGCGTACCTGTGAATACTATCTCCTCTCCCAAGGCTGCGCCCAACTCTATACCAGTCTGCGCTACTTCAAAAACGACCTCAAAGAACACCAACCCCAAATCATGATCGGCGTTCCCCGTCTCTGGGAATCCATCTATGAAGGGGTACAAAAGAGCTTCCGCGACCAACCGGCCAATAAACAAAAACTGGTCAACTTCTTCATTGGCGTCAGTCGTCGTCATCTCCAGGCCCAACATATCCGAGATAGTCTAACCCTTGATGGCACTCCTCCCTCATCTCTCAATCGATGGACTGCTCGTTTGCAGGCCCTGGCCCTGACTCCCCTCCATCGTTTGGGTCATAAATTAGTCTATGGCAAAGTTCAGGCCGCAACCGGCGGAAAAATCAAGTTTCTCATTAGCGGTGGTGGGTCTTTGGCGCAACATATTGATGAGTTCTTCGCCATTATCGGTATTAAGCTCTTGGTGGGCTATGGCCTGACAGAAACCGCCCCTGTTTTAACGGTGCGTCGTGCTTGGTCTAATTTACAGGGGTCGGCGGGACTTCCTCTGGTGGACACGGAAATTCGCATTGTCGATCCTGAAAAGGGGTATTTACTGCCGCAGGGGGAACGGGGATTGGTCCTCGGCCGCGGTCCTCAGGTCATGGACGGCTATTTTAATAACCCCGAGGCCACTCAGATGGCCATTGACAGCGATGGCTGGTTTAATACCGGCGATTTAGGCTGTTTACTACCGGGTGGCCACCTACGTTTGACGGGACGGGCTAAGGATACGATTGTGTTGACCAATGGTGAGAACATTGAACCTCAACCGATTGAGGATGCTTGTGTTCGTAGTGCTTATATTGACCAAATTATGTTGGTCGGACAGGATCAGCGGCAACTAGGGGCGTTGATTGTACCCAATTGGGAGTCTCTGGCTCAATGGGGAACGGCTCAAGGATTGACGGTGAACAGCGAGGCGGTTCCGCCGTTGGATCTCAATCAGGAGCCGGTTCAGCAATTGTTCCGGGAGGAACTCAATCGGGAGGTGAAACATCGTCCGGGTTATCGGGCCGATGATCGCATTGGCCCGTTTTCCCTAGTGCAAGAGCCGTTCTCGACGGACAATGGCATGATGACTCAGACCTTAAAAATTAAACGGCCGGTTGTACAGGAGCGCTACCGCGATACCATTAACGAGATGTTTGGCTAGGGTCTGCGGCCAATTCCCAGACATCAATGACCTATCAAGAGAGATTCATGGAACTCGATAACTCGAAACTACTGCTCAAGCGCAATATCACCATTGTGGCGATCGTCACCCCTAAATGGAAGGAAGAGGCGCAACAACAATTACAATTGCAAATGGATCGGCTCGATAGCCAACTCCAGCAGTTGGAAATGCAGGCTCAGCAAGCGGTCTCGGAACTGAAAGCCAAAAGCACTCAACCTCTTGGCCCCCAAGCGCAACAGCAGATTGATAATTTGCAGATGCAGGTCAATCAGCGCAAGGCTCAGTTCTTGGAACAGAAAAATCAGATCTTGCAACAGTTGCAGCAAGTGCAAACGGTTGAGATGGAGCAAGAGGTGAGTCAGGGTCAAATTGAAAATTTATTCTATGTGGGTAAAGGCGACAATTTGGTTCAAAAACTGAAAGTTGAAGTGGTGATTAAGGATGGAGAAATCATTGACATTCGGGGTGAATTGTAGTAAGCGTATTTGACAAGCACGGGTCGAGGAACCCACCCGTTAGCCTAGAGAGGTCTTTTAAGACCACGGCTAAGACCACGGCTAAGACCACGGCTGAAGGGCAACCCAGGTTGCCCTTTTTTAATGGGAGTTTTGGGGGTTTGGAGAGGTTATTGGGGAGAAAAGCGCCGTCCCAAGCCTTCGGTGAGGGAATAGCTCATGGCTTGTAACCACAGCCATAGGGAGGGATAGCGTTTTTCGGCCCAGGGTTGCGCCCAACGGCTGAAGCGGGGAATCCAACTGAGACTCCAGCCAACTAGGGCTTCTTTGGTGAAGTTGAGGTAACTCCCGGTCCAACGCAGCAGGTCCCAGGGGCCGGCGAGTTGCCAAATCCAGAGTAGGATTTCGGGATGTTGCCAGGCGGCTTTGAGGGCTAGGCGGTTGAATAGACCCCAACTGGTGCGGTCTTTGATGAAGGTTTCGGCCACTTCTCGGGGTTCGTCGGCTAGGAGGCCAAAGAAGATATTGAGCATGGCGTTGATTTTGGGCGGGGCGATGCTTTTGCCGGTGGGAACCATCATCCCTTTGGAGAAGAGCCAGGTGACGGCGACGTTGCTTTGATAGGCCCGGATGCGATCGAGATTGGTCCCATCGAGGAGATCATGGGTTAGGGCGGTATCGAGGAGTTGCGTCAGCCGTTCCATGTTGCGGACGAGGGAGCCGAAGCCGGTGAAGATGAGGGGAGACTGCAAGGAGGCGGCATCACCGATGGCGACGAGACGGTCCCAGGCGACTTTGCGATCGCGGCTACCTTGGCTAAAATGTCCGGGAATATAGCCGAAGGTGGCTTTACGCCATTGCAGTTTGTCGACGTCACAGCGGCGATATTCGGGCAGAATTTGGAAGAAATCCTCGTACATCTCTAAGAGGGAACCGGGGTTCTCGGGATGAATTTGGTGGTAGTGGAACAGATAAATGGTGACTTCTCCATTGCGGCCGGGGAAGAGTTCCCAAATCAGTTGTCGGCCTCGGGAAATGTCGCCGTGGGAGTTGAGGACATCGCCAAATTGATGGTCCCAGACTTGGGGGTCAAAGCCTCCGGAAATGGCGGCGCCGACGGTGGGACAGACGCTGTTGAAGGTGCGACCGCCGTTGAGTTGCCAGGCGATGGGGGAGGCGCTCCCCATGGCGTCGACGAGTAAGCGTCCGCAAGCCTGTTTGCTTTCACTGCTGGGGAGATGGCGAGCTTCGATGCTGGCGACGGCGGCATCAATGTCGGCGCTGACAAATTCGGTTTCATCCCAAATGACGCCCCCGGCGGCGCGGAGTTTGTCGCCGCAGATTCTCAGCAGTTGTTCGGCATCGACGGAGATGTTGAGGACTTTGGGGGTATGCAGAACGTTGGCTTGGGTTCCGGGGGGGTTGTTGGCATCGAAAAATTTGTTGAAGCCGTCGATGTATTCGCAGGCGATGACTTGTTCAAATTCTTCGGGGCTGAAGAGTCCGAGGTTGATTAGGCTTTGGAATTCATCGCGGGAGATGTTCCATTCTCGGTTCATGCGTCCGAAGGGCAACCGTTCAATGAGCAGCACGCGATAGCCTCGCCGAGCCATGACGGCGGCGTGAATGACCCCGAGGGCGCCGCCGAGATAAATTAGGTCATAGTCGGGGTCGCCGGAGTTGGCGGCGGGGGCGTTGAAGGAGACGACTTTTTTGGGGGTTTTGGGGTTGAGAACGCCCTCGCGCCAGCGTTTTTCCCACCAATAGACGCGATTGAGGTCGTATTCGCCGTTGGGAATGGTTTGAAAATGCTTGACTGTTTCTGGATAATGTGGTAGAAGTGCCTCAAATATCGACTGCTGCGAGAGGTCAATTTCGGGCAGTTGGGGATAGTGAGGGGGAAACTGACGCATCGCGTCGTGTTTTAACTGATTGACCAGTTGACGTTCGCCGGCTAGGGGACGCTCTGCCCAACGGAAGACTTTAAGATAGGTAGTTCGCTGTAGCGACCAAATGAATACTGAGAGTTCACCATCTCCGAGGGGGATGCGGAGTCCGTCGGGGGTGGCGATCGCCTCGGCTCGATTGGCGAAGGTCATGGGTTGCCAGTCCTGGTGCAGCCAATGACGGACAGCAGCGGTATCCGGTGTGGGAATTTCCCAGTAAAGAAGTTGTTTCATCAGGATTTTACTCTTGAGTAGAAGTCACTTGGGTTGCAGTCACCACAGGGAGAGTCACCCACATCACTGTCTAAAAACTGTTATTTGGGTTGTATGTGCTTAAGTATGGATTATTCTATCCCAGAGACTGTACAGGATACGATGGAGTTAGGGCGACAACCGGTCAGCCCTGAGGTCGTTGCGGCGGCGATCGCCGGCGTGGTTCGGATGACCCGTCGCCAGGGTCGCAGTTTGGAGGACTTGCTCTCGGAAGTCCTGGAGGAAGACCAATTTCTCGATGCTGAGCAACGGCATTGGCTGAGTGGGATTGTGCGTCAGGCCTGGGATGTTCTTTAGGGGATGATGGGCTTAGGGGCGGCTGATCACGAGAATTACACCTGTGATGATTAAGCCTAACCCAAGGAGGCGCAGGGGAGGGATGGCTTCGCCAAAGCCAAAATGGCCGATGAGAACGGCGATGACGTAGGCCAGGGCCGTGGCGGGACCGGCCACGCTCAGGTTGACTCGGGTCAGCAGCAAGATATAGACCATGGCCCCGGCGGCGTAACCCATCAATCCTAGCAGTAGTTCTGGGGTTGAGAGAACTCCGAGCAGGAAGGCGATCGCCCCCTGGGGAGCGGTGGCCCCTAGTTTGATGGCTCCGGCTTTGAGCAAGAATTGCCCCAGAGAATTGGTTAAAATCGAGACCAGAAATAGCACAAACTCTTGTAGCGTCACAAGATCCCCCTTCATTCGCACAAAACACTAGCAGAGACCTTAACCTAAGCGATACTTATGACTCAGACAACTGCATCGCCGCAAAATCAACAGCAAAGCCAAGCCTGGTTACGGGGGCTTCTGGCCATCGCCTGGGCTGATGGTGATTTTGATACGCGAGAACAGGAGGCGATCGCCGAGATTACTCACAATAACCCTGAACTGGCTCAACAGGATAGCCGGGAGGATGGCATCTCCCCGGAGGAACTGGCCGCGGCCCTGGGGGATGATCCTCATGTGGCGGAGAACTTCCTGAGAACGGCGGTGATGGTGGCGATCGCCGATGGAATTTACACCGTTGGCGAAGATAAACTACTACAAGAGTTCTGCCAG
Source organism: Phormidium sp. SL48-SHIP (assembly GCA_004299065.1). Lineage (GTDB taxonomy): Bacteria > Cyanobacteriota > Cyanobacteriia > Cyanobacteriales > Geitlerinemataceae > Sodalinema. The sequence continues at coordinate 18,130 of SIHH01000047.1, forward strand.
GCGTTAGGGAACTGTCCCGAAGCCCTGAAAAACCTACGTCACACCCTCGAAGACTTGGAGGAGGGAGAGGATCGCGTCACGCTCCCATCCCCTGAGATGGAGGAGTATAAATCTGACGACGGCGACCACAAGGGCGATGTTCTCGCTCCTGTGCGACAATGGCTAGACCATGTGGAAGTCCATGATCCGAAGGTAGCCCGGTTTCTCTGTCGGATGATTCCCTCCAATTGTCCCTTTGAACGGGATATTAAGCTGTTTGGCAAGAAAATTGTCCATATTCCCGCCATGTGTGAGTTAAATCCCCTGTATGAGCAGTTGGTGGGGTTAAGATTTCGCGCTTTGTCCTATCTGGCGGATAAATGCGGTGAAGATGTCAGCCCCTATCTTTAAGCGGAGATAGCCGCCAATCCTGTTTTCAGACTCCTACTCCCCACTCCCCAAGGTTAATTATGCAGTTCATTGATCGCGTTGAAATTGAAGTTGAAGGCGGAACCGGTGGCGATGGCCTGGTGGCGTTCCGTCGTGAGAAGTATGTCCCGGCTGGGGGACCCGCTGGCGGCGATGGGGGCCATGGGGGGTCCGTGTATTTGTTGGCCACGGATAATCTGCAAACCCTGTTGGATTTCCGCTACGCCCATCGCTTTCGGGCTGAGGATGGCAAACGGGGGGGCAATAATAACTGTACTGGGGCGTCGGGGGGCGATCGCACCCTAGAAGTCCCCTGTGGAACCGTCGCCTATGACCTGGAAACCGGGGAAATTGTCGGCGATTTAGTCGAAGCGGGCCAAAAAGTCTGTGTCGCCGAGGGAGGAAAGGGGGGTCACGGAAACCGCCATTATCTCAGCAACCGCAACCGCGCCCCTGAAATGGCCCAGGAAGGACGACCGGGGCGCATTCGTCAATTACGCTTAGAGTTAAAATTGCTGGCGGAAGTGGGGATTATTGGCCTTCCCAACGCCGGGAAATCGACCCTAATTTCTGTCCTGTCGGCGGCCCGTCCCAAAATTGCCGATTATCCCTTTACGACTCTGGTTCCCAATTTGGGGGTTGTCCGCAAACCGACAGGAGATGGAACCGTCTTTGCCGATATTCCCGGTTTAATTGCGGGGGCTCATGAGGGATTGGGCTTAGGTCATGAGTTTTTACGTCATATTGAACGGACGCGGGTATTGTTGCATCTGGTGGATGTGACGGCGGAGAATCCCTTGGAGGATTATCGGGTGATTCGCGAGGAGTTAGTGGCCTATGACCGGGGGTTACCCGAGCGTCCCCAGATTATCGCCTTGAGTAAATTAGATGCCTGCGATCGCACTCCCGAAGAAATTCAGGACCTCAGCCAAGCCTTACAGCCCGATTCCGACTATCCAGTATTACAGATTTCCGCCGTCGCCCAGCAAGGGTTAGATGAACTCCTGAATGCCGTTTGGGAACTCCTAGACCAACGGGAACCGGAGTTTGTTTAAGTTCAGTGCTAAGTCAAACAGAATTTGAGACATTAATCTTAGATCCTGATACCAATTTTCAAGCATTCGTGCTATCGAAAAACGGTATGACAAATCTTGGGGATAGGTCCTCACCCCCCACCAACCAACTAGGGCTATTCTTATGACCCCTGTCAACTCCTACCAAGTCATAGCCGAGACCCTGGGAGAACGGTACACCTGCTCCCCGGTAAATCGTTTTATACGCATTCGTACCCCTTACCTTTACCCTGATGGGGAAGTCATTGATCTATTTTTAAAGGAACAGAGCCAAGTCTTAACGGATTTAGGTGAAACCTTGCGCTGGCTGGATATGCAAACTCTAAGCCAAAGCCTCTCAAACCAACAAGACTTCTTTTTACAAGATATTCAATTGACCTATGGCATTGAGGTCTATCAGGGAATGCTAATCGTGCGAGTACAGGAAGATTTAGGAGATGCGGTGAATCGTCTGGTTCAAGCGGCAATCTCTGTTTCTAATTTACGATGTTTAAGTCAAA
>SIHH01000348.1 GCA_004299065.1 Phormidium sp. SL48-SHIP
AACCGGGCCATTCAACTCAATCCTGAGTATGCTTTGGCTTACTACAATCTCGGAACTGCCCTGAGTGACCAAGGGAAGTTAGACGAAGCCATCGCCGCCTACCGCACCGCCCTGAGACTCCCCGATGAACAAGGAACACGCGGCAGCGCCCATACCCTCGCCCATAATGCACTCGGCTACGCCCTACAACAACAAGGAAACCTCCAAGAAGCCATCAGCCAATACCAAACCGCCATCCAACTTGACCCAGAATTTCCCCAAGCCATCACCAACCTGCGAGAAGCGCAACGTCTCCTGGCCCTACGAGACAACCCTCTCCCCGACGACCGCGAAGAACGTCTCCCCAGCCGAGACGAAAACCCCATCTTCTCCCTGCAACGGTCTATCGTCCTCATCATCACGGCAACTCCCACCGGCTTGCAATATGGAACCGGCTGGGTCATTCACCAAGAGGGAGACATCACCCTAATTGTCACCAATCGCCATGTCGTCTCCGATGAAAACACCGAACGCCCCAGCGACTCCATTGAAATCGAACTCTATAGCCAAAACGACCCCGAACATCGATTGCGCTTCCCCGCCCAAATTCGTGACATCACCGACCCCGGTGACCCGTTAGACTTAGCAGTTTTGGAAGTTCGCAACCTCCCCGACGACATCGAACCCTTGCCCCTCGCCAATTCGCCAGTCAGCATGGATGCTGACATTCGTATCATCGGTCATCCCCTCACCGGGACTCCCTGGACCTTGCAACGAGGTTATATTGCCAATATCACCGCCGAACCCGACCAACAAAACCTGCAAATTGGCGGCACCAATCTCGCCGTCGGCAACTCCGGCAGTCCCGTCATTTATAATAATGAAGTCGTCGGTCTAGTCGTCCGCATCAGTAACGAACAGGCCGCCGCCAGTCCAGAACGTCAAGGGGACACCATTGGCGGCTTTGGCTTTGCCTATCCCTTAGACGTTCTTGCCCAACACTTACAAGATTGGGGCATTCGCTTTTAGAAACGGTCACCTCCAGCCCCTGCAAGCCTCCCCTCATCCCGCTTCCCTTGTCCTCCATCCCTCCCCAGCCATGACCCTCAAACACCTCCTGACCACCCTAACCCTTCTCGGCACCAGCCTCGCCAGCGTCGGACTCACTTGTCCCACCAATCTCCCCGACGACCTGGCCTACCAACGTCGCGATAATCCCAGCCGCTGCGAGGGCATCAATCGCCAATCCGTCAGTGGGTCATTTAGCCTCGTCTCCTTCGCCACCTCCAACGTGACGAGTTATGACAACCCACTCCAGCTACGAATTCCCGGAGTCGGCAGCAACCCCAATCTGCGAGTTCGCTCGTATCAGCGGCGTTACCAACTCGACTCCTTGCAACTGCAACGGCAGCAGAATCGGTATCAAGTCGACTTAAACACGAGAATCCTGAGAGAATCCCATGTCCCCCCCAACAGTCTGCGGGCGCTGGCCCAATTACCCGGGAGTCAACCCGCCTATGTTCCAGTTATTATTGGTTCGCCCACCAACCACTACGAAATTGTCTTTTACTCCCCCAGTCGCGTCTTAATTCGTTCCTTAGAAATCCGCCGCAACAATCAAGTCGTTCACCGAGACAGTCGGCCCAGTCCTCGCCAGGGAGAAATTCGCTTTACCTGGGATGGCCGCAATCAGCCAGCGGGAGACTATCAACTGCGAGTCGAAGCGGAAATCCAACAACGGGGAATCGCCCCACAATCGGTCACTCGGGTGTCCCGATTCCATCATGACCCGAGTTGGCTATCCCAATAAATCCTGTTTTTGCCTAAACTCAGACTCAATCATCCGCCATTCCCCCGCTGCTTCCGTTCAGAACCATTATGATACCCAACCGACTTAAACACCGTTGGTCTCAGTGGCAAACTCACGTTCAGCGGGCGGTTCAATTTGCCCGAAGCAATCGCCTAAATGCCCCCATTTCCCGGCAACTCAAGCGCCTGCGCCTCAGTTTTCTCGACCTCACCGCAACTCTTTTCCGTCGCCTCATTTTTCGACTTAAAACTCTCCTGAAACGCCGATTTCCAGGAGCCAACCTCGCCGACGAATACCCCTATCCCTTTACCGGGCCAATAGCCGTTCGGTCATTCTTAAAACAGCATATTCCTCATATTATTGCAGGGCTATTATTAGCTATTTCCGTTTTATTTATAATAGCCTTTTTTATCCCCGTTTCCATCTCCTTTGAAGGCAACATTATTAGTCGTCAGGTTAGTTTTACCAATCGCGTTCAACGCAACCAACTCTTAATTAATTCAATGCGTTCCATCTCACGGCTAGAAATCGAAGGATTACAGGCCAATCCCGTCACCCTGTGGGGAGAGTTTAGAACAGACGACGACAGCGAAGACATCAACGAATTGAATGAAGTCGAGATGACGTTACCCTCCCCAGACAGCAAACTCATTTTCGAGACGGGTGACCCAGACAACCCCAGTCAACTCGAAATTCAATCCCTGCGACTCCCCCCAGGAACCCAGGTGAGATACTTAGCCTACGACCCAGAACGCCATCAACTCTCCCTCAGCCTCAACCCTCCTGAAGAAGAAACCCCCAAAGAAGAAACCCCCGAAGAAGACACTCCCGAGGAAGACACTCCAGGGATTCGCGTTCAACTCGCTCTAGGGGGGAATCCGCTACAAGTCATGGCTGAATATGTCAGAAGTCCTCAATTGCAGTCTCTCCCCTCAGACAATGGGATTGCAGAGGAGACGGAGATATTCGACTATAACCAAGAGCAATTTAGCTGGACTCCCTTTAGCACAGAATTAAACTTATTGTTCCCAAACGAAATAACACTTTACATCGACTTACCCGACTTGCAGGGTAGCGACTATCAGGATTGGTTTTGGGGAGGGTTTGAGGTCACGGATGTGGACTTTACCTACAACGCCACGACGGCGAATGTCCCCGATGAATTAGTACGCTCAACCATTTTAGAGGGACAAATCAAGTTTTTAAATCAGGATTTACTGTTAGAGTCTGAGCAGTTTTTGGTATTACCGAGTTCCTCCAAGATTCAACGAATTCCCCGTTTACAACTCCATCCAGACTCCCCGGCGGGGTTACAGGTTCGGCTTCAGGGAAAAACCAATGAGGTCGCGGTGGGACTCGACCCTAATTTCCCCGTTCGTCGCCTCAAGTCCAATTTTTGGGAACAGCGATTATCCCGAGAGTTGATTACTGTTTTGCTGACGGTTTGTTCGGTGATGATTGGTTATTTGATTCCTTGGCTGTTTACTTGATAGTTGCTCGAAGACCAGACACCGGGTTTCTTTGAGAAACTCGGTGTCTTAATGGGCGGTTTCCTCGTGACTTGGCTGGAGCCAAGTCATGCTCTTGGGGAGGCTCTGCCTCCCG
>SIHH01000349.1 GCA_004299065.1 Phormidium sp. SL48-SHIP
TATTCAAACCGTGCGCGGTGTGGGGTATGTGTTGCGGGAAAGCTAGAGAGGGAACAGGGAACAGGGAACAGGGAATAGGGGTAGGGTGCGTTCCGGCTTGCAATCATTGTCAGCATTGAAGGTTCAATTGGAACCTGCCGGAACGCACCGCTCCTGGCAAGAGGCATAACCCACCCCTAACCCCTCCCACCGAGGGGATGGCAAGAGGCAACAGGAAACGGGGAACAGGATTGCTCCGGCTCCCCGTTTCCTTACATCAAAAGTGGATAATTGTCAAGGGGCAACCCTCCACGGGCGATCGCATCTAGCTTGCGAGTTCCTTAACCTTGGCGACGATACCATCCGAATCAATCCCTTGGTGGGGGAACTGTTCCCAGAGACCGCCACAGCCTTCTTCATGAGTTCCCAAGAAGGCGAACTTGGGCGAGAAGCCGCGTTCTAACAACCAACTGCCGAAACGGCTACCTAACCCCGTGCGACGGTTGAAGGCTTCCACCACTAACACCATCGGAGAATTGCCCAACTTGGTCATCATCTCTTCATCGACCACATTGAGCGTGGGTTTGTTGATTAACCCCACATCAATCCCCTCTTGCTTCAGGCGTTCCACCGCATCCAGGGCGCGATAGAGGCCTTCCCCGAAGCTCACCACATAGCCAGCAGTTCCTTCGCGGATGACTTCATCTTTGCCCGGGGTGAACTCGTAGTTCTCACCGAACAGGTCATTTCCATCGCTGTCGAGGATGTTGGGAACCTTCGATCGCGTGGAGAAGACAAAGCGCAAACCGGGGTCGCCGAAGACTTTTTTCACCACAGCCGACATTTGGCCAGCATCAGCGGGGAAGTAAAGACGGGTTTCATAGCCATCATCCAACCCATTATCGGCGAACATATTGTTCAAGCCGAAGTGGCAGGTGTTATCAGCCATGTCATCAATCCCCGAGTGGGAGAAATGACATAGAACATTGGAGTAGTTCAACCGAGCCATGGTGATTTCCGAGATACACATCTCTAGGAACGCACTAAAGGTTCCGAAAATCCCTTGTTTGCCGGTTTCCATCCCGAAGCCAGCAGCAGCGGAGAAGTTACTGCGTTCCATAATCCCGCCACTGACGTAGATATCAGGAGCCGCTTTACGGATATGTCCCAAACCGCAGGAGCCTTCGAGGTCACTGTCAACGCAGAGAACACTCTTCTTGCGGGTGTCAGCATCCATCGCCGAGAGGATTTCGGCGACGGTTTGGCCAAACACGTTGCGGTTGGAGCCGAGTTTGTCCCCGGAACCGAGGTAGGTATTGGGGTTTTTGGGCTTCTCGATGCCTTCGAGGAAGCTAACCGCAGCGTCTTGGCCACGAGCTTTCAGGTAGCTGAGGGCAGCATCGACGGGGATGACGTCGTGGCCATGGGTGGAGCCTTCGATACCTTCGATACCGACGGCCATTTTGCGGCTGTTGACCACAGCGACGGGACCGGTAGCGGTGATGGCTTCGCACATCCGACCATAGAGGTCGTCGATGTCTTCGCCGTCGCCTTCGAGGACGGTTAAGCCGTGGCCTTTGAGGGTTTGGGCGACGCTGAAGCCGGGGAGATAGTCGGAGGGATGACCGGCGATGGTGACGTCGTTGTCATCGACAAAGAGTTTGACGTTGAGGTTTTGGGCCACGGCGAAACGGGCGGCTTCGGCGTCATTGCCTTCTTGTTGGGAGCCGTCAGACCCGAGACAGCAGACGACTTTGGGGGAGTTGGCGATCGCCACCCCGTTCACATAGGACCACATATGGCCCAGACGACCGGAACTAAACTTAACACCGGGAGTCAGTCCCAATTCAGGGTGGCCGGGGAGTTTGGCGTGAGCTTCCCGGTAGCGCACCAGTTGTTCAGCGGGTAAGTCACCATAGAGGGCCGCCATGAGATATTGGGTGGCCACCCGGTGTCCGGCTTCGTCGAAGAAGATGGGAACAAAGTTATCGGGACCTCCCCGGAAAAAGGCATCGAGGATGGCCACTTCCGGCGCGGTGTCATAGGGGCCACCGGTATGGCCGCCAACGCCGCGTGCTGCGCCGGTGGCGGTGAAGAAGATAATGGCATCCCGCATCAGTTGGATGTTAGCTTTCAGGGTTGCCCGTTGCTCGTCAGTTAGGGTTTTAACCTTAGGATCGAGTTTTAGGGGTTTGTACGCACCTAAATCAATCGGAAATTTGGTTTGTGTAGCAGTCATAGGGTAGTTATCCTGTTGAGCAAACTTGTTTATTTAATTGGCGACGGGTCTGGTGACCGGGGCTTCTGATTCGTTGGGAAGCGAGGCCCGAGTCAAACCTGAACGCCGGACAAGAAACGGTTGTGGGTCGATCGCCTCGTTGTCCTCAAAAATAGAATAGTGCAAATGGGGAGCCGTCGAACGTCCAGTATTGCCAAGTAATCCCACTTCGTCTCCGGGTTCGACTTCATCTCCCCATTCTACGGAAATCTCGGACAAGTGAGCATATAAGCTGACGTAGCCGTTGCCGTGATTCACTTCGACGTACTTGCCATAGGCACCTCCCCAACCGGCATGAGTCACGGTTCCTGTGGCGGTGGCGATGACGGGATCACCGACGGTTCCGGCGAAGTCGATGCCGTTGTGAAATTCTTTGTTGAAGCCGAAGGGGTTTTGTCGCTTGCCGAACTCTGAGGTCACCTGGGTGGGAATTTTGAGGGGAATTCCTTGAGGAATGGCTTTTTCGAGTTCTAGGGTTTCTTCTAGGGCCGGCTGCACGCGATCGCTGAGTTCTTCGGTCAGTTGACTGACATGGCTTTCGGCACTGCTGAGGAGTTCACTGGCCCTGAGGGGACGTGCGACGGGACCGCCACGGCCGAGTTCATCGTCATTTGAGGTCGTTTCGGAGATTCCCGAGCGTTCTTTGAGTTCTTGTAGTTGGACTTCGAGGCTTTCAACTTGCAGGAGGATTTCCTCGGCCCGGCGATCGAGTTCTGCTTGGTTGGCTTGATAGTTGTCCCACGTTTGCAGTCCTGCGAGCCCTATCCCGCCGATGATTAGGCTTCCCAATGCTGTTGCGGCCAGTCTCAGGGGAACACCAACCAAAAGGACGAAGGGCCGTTTGCCGGCTCGCCTCACGGTGAGGGTATAGGGTCTAGGGAGTAGTTGCATAGATTAGGTAGAAGTCAGGGTCTGGCTTCGGAACAAGGCAGATGCCTCCTGAAGTTGTAATTTTTATTAAGATTTTTCACAGGACTGTCAAAGTGTATCCGATAACACCCCAGAAGGCAAATGGGCAACTGGGCTAGTTGGGATCGTGCCTAGCCGGGTGACGGAGAGGGTTGGCTGTCAGGATTTCTGGAGCAGGACGACGTTACGCCGGGGAATCTGGCAGTGATAGCC
>SIHH01000350.1 GCA_004299065.1 Phormidium sp. SL48-SHIP
TCCGTTAAAATTGGGGTGATGGTCTTGCAAATGTCTGGAGGTCGCGGCGTACAAGCGGGGTTAAAACGATTAGTCAATTATGACGGTTATGGGATTACTCGGGGTTGTTTAGTGCGCTCCAAAGACATTAGCCCTTCGGCTCAGAAAGCGCAGTTTTTCCGCGACCAACTGTTGCAAGACAAGGGAGGAAAATGGGTGTCTTTAAAATCCGAGCCGATGAAGCCGTTACTGGCGCTATTAGAGATATCTGAATCCCTGGAGGATTACGAGATTGATGAGGCGCAACTGCAAGAGTTTATCGAAGCGGAAGGTCTCCTGATTGATAATCCCTTGCTTCAGGAGATTGTTAGCCGTCCTTCCGGTCAAAAACCGGAAGATGTCGTCGATGAAGATGCAGCTAGTGGTGACGCCGAGATGAGCGAGTAGTTGAGTGACGTTGAGCTTGAGAACAACCCAAAACCCAGCGGGTTAGAGGGTTAATCAGGCTACATTAAATCTGTTTTTTTAGGACTGTCGATGTCTAATACATCCCATATCTTTCAAGCCTTCAGTCTCCCCCCTCTGGAGATGGCGAACCTCTTGCAGGGGGTGAGTATTGCGGCGATCGCCCCCCAGTTTGTGCGCCCCAAAAAACAGCAGTTTGGCCTCTGTGTCAGTCAAAGCTTCTCCGATGGCCCCGAGAAGTATCTCTATCATCAAGATGTGTTAGCCACAGAGAGAGTCGAGTTAGATGAAAAGACTCTGATCTTACCGGCTTGGGCTAATTGTGAAGACTGCGAAATTCTCAACGCCGATTCCGATTTAGCGGCCCTCTCAGCCAGTACCATTTGGACAACGGAGATGTTTAGCCACATTCTCGCGCAACGTCCGAACTTGTTTTTAGTCTATTTACGGGTGTATCGACTTCCCGAACCCCTAGCGATGTCTCAAGGGACTCCCCCTCGGGAACCCCGTCAGTTCTTACCATTACCGGAAACCCTGACGCTGAGTCAAGAGAACCCCGTTTTGGGCGATCGCCAATTTCAACAGTACCATCAAGATTTACGCCAACGCCAACCCCTCGACGGCCTGGGCCGACAACTGCGCCAACTCGCCGTTTCCCAACCGAGTCTGGAGGGGGCGATTCAGCAATTTCAGCTACAGTGGCGTGGCTTAAACCACTCCACTGTAGCCCCCCTTCCCCCCCGCCGCGACCCAGATTTAGACTGGATTGAGCGCATCACCGAAGTGGGGAACTCCAGTGATGGCTATGAATTTGAAAAACTCGTGCGTCGCGCCCTCCTGAAACTGGGCTTTCGCAATTCCGAACGGAACCCTAAAGCCAGCCTCAATCCTGATCAAACTGGGGGTGCGGGTGGCTTAGATGTCTATTGCGAGTCTCCCTATCCCCTAGTGGGAGAATGTAAAGCCAGTAAGAGCGATCGCGTTCCCGACAGTACCCCCGCCCAACTGATTAAACTCGGTCAAAAGTACCTAAACGTGGCTGATGGGGAGTCTGCGAGAAGTTTATATGAACGCTGTGTTAAAGTGATTTTTGCAGCCGGAAAACTGACCCGAGATGTTGAGCAAGTTGCCCGAGGAAATGAAATGAATGTTTTACGTCCCGAAACCCTAGAAGCTTTGGTGAAACTCCAGGCAAATTATCCCGGTTCTGTGGATTTACAGGAATTAAAAGAAAAGCTGGATGCTGCGCCCTTTGGGGAAGAGGCGGATAGTCAATTGGAAAGTTATATCCAAGAGTTGCAAGCACGAGTTCAACAACGAGCCGATAGTATTGCGGCGTTAAAACTAGCTCTAAAAACCGCAAATTCTAGCTCGATGACGATTCGTGATTTTTGTTTTTCACTGAAGTTTATCGATGAAAAATATAGATACCTCAATCAATTAGGAGAACGAGGGATTTATGAGTTGTTAATTGAGCTGTCGTCCCCCTTAACGGGCTATATCCGACGGGAGAAAAAAGGCGACTGGCGGGAAGATTGCTTTTCCGTCATCCGAGACTTGAGTCTTTAAACTCCCAGAATCCAGCCGCCGAGTGGTTCACAATTACCGGTCAGGCTGGATTTTGGGGGAATAGCTTGACAATCAAAGCTTAATATGGTATATGTCCCGACTTAAGTCTGTTCTGACCCAGGCTAACGTTCCATCTGCCCCTAATAGCACTAGATACCCGACTGAGATTTACTCGTTTACAAATCTTTACAATAGACGTAAAAGGGCTTGGCCTTGGGCTAATCCGGGACAGATTAGAGTCAGCTCCCAACACCTGGAATCAAATTCAGTATAATTACGGAATCACAATGGCGCTCTAGCAACGGCTAGGGCCACGGGTTCAGCTATGGGGTAAATCCGGGTACATCCCTAATCTTTCGACATCGTGCATCATCTTTGGGCAACAAAATCAACTTAACTGCTCTTCGGTGGACGTGATCCCGGTTAAAATCCCGTAGTTTCTGGTTTTTCGTAACCATGACGACGGGTTTTTGTTGTTTTTTTAAATCCAGCTCATGACTCCTGCATTATTGGTTTTTCTAGCTACCGGTTGGTTGGAGGCGGGACGATTCGGGAATCTGATTCCTAGAGTGGTCGAGGATAATTCTAGGCGATCGCCCCAACCCCATCAAATTCAGAAACAGTTAAATTCCGGTTCATCGGACACCATCGCCCGTTTTGACCCGCCGGATCGGGGAGCGCCCGAGGGAAGTGTCGATGCTGGAGGAACCCGAGGTAAATGCCCTCAAGATGCGATGCAGCCGAATCCTCCCCTGACGGTCTTAGTTCCCAGAGTGACTCCCGGTGCGAGGGACTGGGCCTTAACCGTGTCACCTCGTCCGACCTTTTGGGTCTATGTCCCGGAAACCGTGGCCTCGGAGGGGCTGTTTGTGGTGCGCGATCGCCAATGGAATGACATCTATCGTCAGGAAGTGGCGTTACCTGAATCGGGCATTCTGGAACTGCAATTACCCGAAACGACTGAGGAGTTAGGGTTAGAAGAAGATTACCGTTGGCAGTTTGCCGTCATCTGTCCCCCCGATGGAACCGGCGCGCCGCGAGAGGTAGTGGCTCAGGGTTGGGTGCGTCGGGTTGAACCCACCCCCAGTCTGACGGGTCAATTGCAGCAGCACTCGGAGCGCGATCGGCCTCTGATTTATGGACAACATGGCATTTGGTATGAGTCTCTCTCGGGCCTCGCGCATCAGAGACAGTCAGCACCCAATGACCCGCAGTTACAACAACGTTGGCAGGACTTTTTAGAGTCCGCCGGTTTGGCTGAATTTTCCGAATTTTCTCTGGTGAACTGATCTTTAAGTTGGGGTGGGTGTTATGGATACTCGGCAATGGGGATGGGTGGTGAGTCTGGGATTGGGGATGGCGATCG
>SIHH01000351.1 GCA_004299065.1 Phormidium sp. SL48-SHIP
AGAGGACAGCCCCCAGTTCAGAGTTTCTCCAAAGTGATGGAGATAACGTGAAGGTGGGGGCTGTAACTCGTAGATGCACAGAGTATCCCTAATTAGAACAAGGTCACTGGGTCATTGCTAATGGCTTCAGTGGTGACGAAGTCATTGGCCACCGTGCCACCCACATCATCACCCAAGTTTACACCCGGTAAACGCGCGATGAGTTTCGCACCACCTTGGACACCCAGGTAGAGTCCTTGCGCTTCCACATCAAAGAAGAGCTGACCCTCCTGGCTGAAGTCAACAGCGCTCAAGTCAGCGGCTGAGGTTGCACCAATGGCGAAGGCTTCATGGAAATAGCCCGAACCATTGAGAACGTTGTCAAAATCACCGTAGGTCGTGCCACCATTAACAGCACCCGAACCATCGGCAATCACACCATAGAGCGCACCACGACCACGGAATAGCCGAACGGACTCAGATGTAACACTGAACTTACTGCTTTCGAGGACAATTTTGTCCCGGCCCACCTGGAAGTTGTTGAGGGTATCAATCCCCACAGCTCCTGAGAAGACCCCTTTGGTGAAGGTGGTCCCGCTGGGCGCACCGTCAGCACTGGTTCCATTGGCACCGATAAACTGACCATTGCTACCAACAAGCAGGTTGCTGCTACTCAACCCGGTTCCAACACTGATATCTGAGGTTGCATTAGTCCCGAGGCTCAGGAAGTCGTTGGAGTAGAAGGAACGGAAAGACTTCTGCAACGTGAAGCCGGTTTCAAAAGCAGAACGGAAGAGAACGCGGTTGTTGCCCCCTTTACCCAAGTCAATCAAGTCACCATTGCTGATGCCTGAGAAATCTAGGGCAACCTGAGAGGCTTTCGCTCCCTGAATTTGGAACCCGTTGTAGGTGCTGCCAGATTCCTGAAACTGGACGCTACCGCCATAGATGACATCATTGCCAACGCCAGCGGTGATGATATCGCCAAAGCCTGCCCCTTGCATGACGTTGTTCCCGCCGCTGACGCTGATGTTCAGACTCACGGCAACAGAACTGCTGAAGGAGGAACTGCTACTGAAGCCGAGAACGTCATTGCCCTCGCCGCCGGTAATCGAAATGGCTTCTTGTTCCCCTTCGGGGTTGCCCTCGGCATCAAGAACCGCACTGAGGTCATTGAGAACGATGCGGTTGTCACCGGATAATGCGGTGAAACTGGCTCCCGAGTACGCCAGGTTCACGTTGATGGTGTTGGAAATACCACCGACGAGAATTTGACCGCCTTGGAAGACGTTGGTGACGTTGATGCTAGAGGATTCACTTTGGCTGAAGTCAAAGACACCCCCTTGACCCAGGGTGAGAGCTGTCAAGGTGTTTTTACCCTGACCGGCTTTACCGGCTTGAAGCCGACCGAAGACGGAACCGCTGATGTTAAATTCGTTTTCACCGCCACCGAAGGTCATGACCCCGGTTTCGGAGATACAGTCGGAGCCAGAGAGATTGACGGTGTTGTTGCCGTCGCCAGCCGTGACGTTACCGCTAACCGTGCTACCGACATCAATTGTGTTGTCACCATCGCCGGCATCGACGCTACCCGAGACGTTGCCCAAGTCAAAGACATCATCACCACTGCCGGTTTTCGTGACTCCCGAGGCGTCGTCGGTAATCTCGATGAAGTTGGAACTGTTGCCCGTGCCAGTGGTGACACCGCCGGTTTCCAAGGAGACGGCGCGACTCTGTTCTCCGGTGAAGACGAAGTTTCCATCCCCTTGCACGACGTCTTGAGCGCCAACGGTGACGGCAATATCACTATTGCCTGCATTGACACCGATGTAGGTGTTGACACTGGCGCCGGAGAGGTCTGCTTGGATGTACTGGTTGGCGGTAAAAATGAAGGTGTTGTTGCCCGCAGCACCTTCGTCTCCGCCAATGAGGGTGTCGCCGGGGCCACTTTCGCTGGCATCGATGGTGTCATCTCCAGCGCCTCCCATGAGGACGTTGTTACTGGCTTCTCCTTCGGCCAGTTCAATGTCGCCCAATTTAGCGACGAGGAGATTGTCGCCGGCATTGCTACCGGTGGCGAAGTCGTTACCACCGCGCAGGGTGTTGCCCACGCCAATACCGATAACGGTGTTGTTGCCGAAGTCGCTCGTCATGGTGGGGTTGTCTCCCCAGAACTCGGAGTCGCTACCGGCCAACATCAAGGTATCACTACCTTTGTCACCGAAGGCTTTGATTTGCGCCGGAAGCGGTAACCCAGCGCCGCCGGTTCCCATGAGAACGTCGTTACCGATGCCACCAAATAGGGAGACGCCGATGCCGACATTGATGCCGATGGCGAGGGTATCTCCTCCACCGTTGCCAAACAGTTGGTGATTGTCGCCACCGGCGACATAGAGGTAGTCGTCCCCGGCATCACTGCCGCTAAACCCACCTTCTAAGTTGGCATCACCGATGAGGATGGCCCCGTCGACTTGACTGCCTTGAACGGCGAGACTGTCTGAACCTAAACCGCCTGCGAGGATGGGGTTGTCGGCGGTGCTGTCGCTACCCACGGCGACTTGGTCGTTTTCCTGCCCACCGTAGAGGCTATCGGGACGCTCGATACTGACGGATAGGAGGCTGTCGAGACCGGTGTTGCCGAATAGGAAGTTGTTGCCTTCAGGACCGCCGGTGATGTTGTCATTGCCGCCACGGCCGGCCATGGTGTCTCCGCCAACGACGCCTAGGAGGGTATCGCTGCCGCCACCGCCGACGAGAATGTTTTTGCCGCCTTCGGAGACGAGGATATTGTCGCCATCGTCGGGGCTATCTTCCATGTCGCTACCACCAAAGAGGGTGGCACCGCTTTCTCGGGAGATGAGGTAGTCGTCGCCGGTATTGCCAAACATTAAACCCTGGCCATTTTCGTTGACCAGGGTATCGTCGCCGGAGTCGCCGAAGGCAATGTCACCGATGCCACGGCTGCGGATGTAGTCGTCTCCAGCGTTGCCGAAGAGGGTGCTACTGGGTTCGCTGGCGTTTAAGGCACTGAAGATGGTGTCATCTCCTTCTAGTCCGTCGATTACACCAACGGCAGTTCCTTCGAGGAGGTTATCGCCTTCGTCCCCAAGAAGAAGGTTGTCGGGATTTTCTAGAATTGTAGTCACAAGGTTTCATCCTTACTAACGTCGTATAGATGGACGGCCCTGCAAGGAGTCAACAAAGTTCACACTCGCGCTTCTCCATCGTCAGCCATTGCTTGAATGTTCGATGAGCGATGAGGGGCCTGCCACTCTAGTCGTTTTTTCCGGATTAAGGGTTCCCGAACTGAATATATGGCCGCCTCATATCTCTTATTCCTGATTCCCGGAAGGGGGCGTGCCACTTGCGCTAGACTTACG
>SIHH01000352.1 GCA_004299065.1 Phormidium sp. SL48-SHIP
GTAAACTGGGGATAGGGGGCGATCGCCACCCCACAAGAGACCCGTTACACCGCTGGGGCGATCGGTCACCCCTACCATAACCTGTTCACGTTCTGCGCCTGATTTTGTCCTTAATCTGCATTATGTCCAACTTCTACTTTGACGCCAACACCAACGCCTTTGAACTCCCTGGCGCACGTCCTCACTACACCCCAGACCGTCCTGGACAAGTCGAACATATTTTCCTAGATTTGGTTTTAAACATCCCCAAACAGCGATTCTCGGGGACTTGTCATATCCATCTAACGCCAATTCGTCCGGGGATTACGCAACTACAACTTGATGCGGTTCAACTCCAGATCAAAGCGGTTCACGTCAATGATAGCCCCCAGTCCTTTTCCGCTGACGGCGAGACTCTAACCATTGATTTGGATGACCCCACCAACCCGGAACAGCCCCTGGCGATTAAAATCGACTACAGCGTTAAACAGCCTCGACGGGGCTTATATTTTGTGGGACCAACGGAGGCTGAACCCCATAAACCCACCCAGGTTTGGACTCAAGGAGAAGATGAAGATTCCCGGTTTTGGTTTCCCTGTTTTGACTATCCCGGACAACTGGCGACCTCGGAAATTCGCGTCCGAGTTCCCCAAGACTTCCTCGCGATTTCTAACGGCGATCTCCTCAGTACCGAGGATGACGGTCAAGAGAAGATTTATCATTGGAAACAAACTCAAGTTCATCCGACCTATTTGATGACCTTGGCGGTGGGTCGTTTTGCTGAGATTCGCGATGACTGGAATGGTAAACCCATTACCTATTATGTGGAACGCGATCGCGTTGAAGATGGAAAACGCACGATGGGGAAAACGCCGCGAATGGTGGAGTTTTTCAGTAATGCGTTTGGTTACGAATATCCCTATCCTAAATATGCTCAAGTCTGTGTGACTGACTTCATTTTTGGGGGGATGGAAAACACCTCAACGACACTTTTAACGGATCGCTGTCTCTTGGATGAACGGGCGGCGATCGACAATGAACGCAGTGAAAGCCTCGTCGCCCATGAATTAGCCCACCAATGGTTTGGCGATTTGTTGGTGATTGAACATTGGTCTCAGGCCTGGATTAAAGAGGGGATGGCCTCCTATGCTGAGGTCTTGTGGACTGAGTATGAATATAGTCACGATGATGGGGCCTATTATCTCTTACAAGAAGCCCGCAGCTATCTCGACGAAGATAAACGCCGCTATCGTCGCCCCATTGTCACCAATATCTATCGGGAACCCATTGAGTTATATGATAGCCACATTTATGAGAAGGGGGCTTGTGTTTATCATATGCTGCGCTGTGAGTTGGGTGAGGCGTTGTTCTTTAAGGCGATCGCCCATTTTGTCAATCAAAACGCTCACTCCACCGTGGGAACCGTGGACT
The DNA here is from genome assembly GCA_004299065.1 of Phormidium sp. SL48-SHIP. Lineage (GTDB taxonomy): Bacteria > Cyanobacteriota > Cyanobacteriia > Cyanobacteriales > Geitlerinemataceae > Sodalinema. The sequence goes on from SIHH01000352.1 coordinate 1,411, forward strand.
TGTTGCGGGCCATTTCTGAAGCCACGGGACGCAATTTACAAGGGTTGTTTGACCAATATGTCTTCCGGGGCGGTCATCCTGATTTTGAAGTGAGTTACAGTTGGGACAAAGAGGGCAACGTTGCCAAAGTTACGGTCAAACAAACGCAAGCCAAAGAAGGGAATACCCTCTACGATCGCAATCTATTTGACCTCCATGTTCCCATCGCCTTTGGTTACGAAGACGACACCGCCCAACGGGTGACCGTTCATTTGTGTGACGCGGAACAAACCTTTTATTTCGCCCTTCCCCGCAAACCCCATTATGTTACCTTTGATGTGGGGAATACGGTTCTCAAAACCCTGAAACTCAAGTATCCTCTCCCCAATTTAGTCGCCCAGTTACGCGAAGATGATGATCCGATTTCCCGGATTTATGCCGCTGAAGCCTTAGCTAAAGAGGGCAGTTTAACGGCAGTGGATGCCCTGGCAAAAGCACTCAAATCCGAGCCATTTTGGGGGGTACGGGTTGAGATAGCGGGTCAGTTGGCTAAAATTAACCTTGACCAAGCTTTTGAGGGGTTATTGGCAGGGTTACAAGATGAGGATGCCCGCGTGCGTCGGGCGGTGGTGAACGGCTTGGCGAAGGTGAAAACTCGGGCCAGTTATAAGGCGGTGAAGTCGATTGTTAAGCAAGGCGACGCCAGTTATCGGGTGGAATCGGCGGCGGCGAAGGCCTTGGGGATGATTGCGGCGAAACTCCCGGATGGGAAACCGAAACCGGAAAAAGCGATCGCCCATCTGCGAACGGTTTTGGAGACGAAAGCCGGTTGGAATGAGGTGGTTCGTTTAGGGGCGATCGCGGGGCTAAGTCAGTTCAAAACGCAGCCAGAGGCGTTGGATCTGATTCTGGAGTACACCGCCGCTACGGTTCCTCAAGCCTTGCGTTTGGGGGCGATTCGCGCTTTGGGAACCGTCTCTACGGGACAATCTCCGGCGTTGGTCGATCGCATCCTCACTCGTTTGGAACAGTTGGCCCGGGAAGACTTCTTCTTAACGCAACGTTCGGTTGTGGTGGCGTTGAAGTCGATGGACACCTCGGGGGCGATCGCGATTCTACAAGGGATCGCCGAACAAGCCACCGATGGCCGGATTGTTCGGGTGGCCGAGGAGGCGATCGAGACGGTGGAGAAAAACCTGGGAACGGACAAGGCGGTGACGGGCCTGCGTCGGGAGTTGGACAAGATGAAGAAACTCAATCGAGATCTTCTCAGTCGTTTGGAGGCCTTGGAGGCGAAATCGGCGAAGTCCTAATGGCCTGGTCATTTTGAATGGTTCATCTCTGTCGGGGCGAACGGCTGTTCGCCCTGACTCTGGAGGGTTTGGGTATGTTTGAACCATTCGTCAGTCATATTTCGGAGGAATTGCGATGACCTCAACCCACGCCAATCTATCCCAGAGGGCGATCGCCCTGCGTCCGAATCTCACGGTCGATCGCCAACAACTCAGGGAACTGTGCGATCGCTGGCAGATTACCCCACTCGAACTGTTCGGTTCTGTCTTGCGCGACGACTTTCGCCCCGATAGCGATATCGATGTACTGGTCACTTTGGCTGATACGGCTCGCATCACCTTTTTTGACCTGGACAATATTGAACGACAACTGAGTCTCTTGTTTGAGAATCGCCCCGTTGATCTGGTGACTCGCCGGGCGATCGAACAGAGTCACAATCCCATCCGTCGCGCCGCTATTCTGGGAACGGCTCAACCCTTTTATCCTGAACCATGACTGACCGCGATCGATAATCCCTTCTCGATATTGCGTACTGCGCCGACCTCGTTCAACAGTATCTCAGCGGCAAAACCCGGTCCGAGTTGGAACAGGACAAAATGCTACAAGATGCGATCCTCAGGAGTGGGTACGACGGGGCACGTCGAAACCTCTGTATTTAATGCCGGCAACGCTTCTGG